>DVJC01000073.1 GCA_018710835.1 Candidatus Limadaptatus stercoravium
CGTTCCTGAGACAGCAAGCGGCGAAAGCCTCAATGCAATGCTTGCCGAGGAGTGTTAATACCGCTTGCGTATTCGTCATTCCGCGTCTCGGGGTGACGATTTATTTTATAAGGAGGTAAAGATGGCATCCAAGGAAGTTCTCGAGCTGAAGCAAAAGCAAGTCGAAGACATCAAGGCGAAGATCTCCGCCGCGAAGTCCCTCGTCATCATCGATTACATGGGACTCAACGTCGCGGAAGACACCGCTTTCAGGAAGCAGCTCCGTGACGCCGGCGTGGATTATCAGGTGCTGAAGAACCGCCTGGTGAAACGCGCGTTCGACGATCTCGGATACACCCAGTTTTACGAAGCGCTCAACGGACCCACCGCCGTCGCGTTTTCGGACACCGACGCGGTCGCACCCGCTAAGATCATTGTCGAAAACATCAAGAAGCTCAACAAGATGAAGGCGAAATGCGGTCTGGTGGAAGGCGAGTATATGGACGAAAACGGCGTCAAGGCAGTCGCGTCCATTCCGTCCAGAGAGATCCTCATCGCGAAGATGCTCGGCAGCATGCAGTCGCCCATCACGGGTCTTGCGGTCTGCCTGAACAAGATCGCGGAAAAGATGGAGCAACAGGCATAACCACACCATGCCGCATGGGCGGCGCAATCAAAATAAAAATTTACGGAGAATACAAAAATGGCAGATCTTCAGAAACTTATGGAAGAAATCAAGAGCATGACCGTTCTCGAGCTTTCCAAGTTCGTCAAAGAGCTTGAAGAGGAGTTCGGCGTCAGCGCGGCGGCACCCGTGGCGGTCGTCGCAGGCGGTGCGGCTGAGGCTGCTCCCGCCGAAGAGGAGAAGACGGAATTCGACGTCATCCTGAAAGAAGTCGGCCCCAACAAGGTCCAGGTCATCAAGGTCGTCAAGGACGCGACCGGACTCGGACTTGTCGAGGCGAAGGGCGTTGTCGACGGCGCGCCCAAGGCAGTCAAGGAAGGCATCCCGAAGGACGCGGCTGAAGCGCTTGTCGCGAAGTTCAAGGAAGTCGGCGCAACTGCGGAGATCAAGTAATTACCGCCGGACGGCACAGCCGTAGTTTACGGTAACACGCAAGAGGACGCGGAAACGTCAACGATGTCGTTTCCCGTCCTTTTGTCGTCTTTGCGGCGGCAAGCATAGGGGATGCACGCCGCATTTTACGAAAGATAAAGGATTATGAAGAACAGATTTACGGCGAATTACGCCAAGATTGCGGTCATCGCGATCTCGCTTGCCATTGCCGTTTCCTGTACCGTCGCGGGCACTCTTGCCGCTTTCAGCGCGACATATACCTGGTCCGGCTCCGCAACGGCGGGCGACATAAATTTCAGCGATACATCTTTCGCACTTGACATTTTCGACGACGGTTACGTATTCCCAGGCGAATACGGATCCTCCGAGCTCGGCGGAGTGGATTTCGGCACAAACCCCGTTGCGTGGAGCTTTTCGTCATCCAACTCCTCGGTCATGCCCGTCGTGTTTTACACCTTGTCGGAGAGCGGCTCTCCGGAGGAAGGCTCGTTCTATTCCGAATACGGTTTCGCGGAAATGGCGGAGTATTACGTCAAATGCCCGGACGGGACCGCGGTGGCGCTCGGATCGGTGTCGGACGACGTCACGGCAGTCGCTTCGCATCTGGCGATAGGCGGCACGCTGTGCTGGGCGTGGTTTGACGAGTTCTACATCGACGCGGACTGCATGACGCCTGCGGAAGGAGAGGCTGTCGACGGCTACCGCGACTACTGCCTTTCGATATGCAGCGCGGCGTACGGGTTTTCCGCAAGCATCTCGACTTCGGCAGGGGACGGCGTCGTGCATGCGTTCGTGACGGGACAGACCGGACAGACGCTTGCGGTGCATTCGTTCTCTTTGCAGGAGTCATACATCGGCATACGGGACGGGCTGCCGTTTATATGCGATGTGCCGGTGAGCGTCGAAACGGGAGGCGTGTTCGGCACTCCGGCGTCTTCCGCCGGGCTGACTGCAGACAGCGCGATGTGGCTGCTGGTGCCCGAAGGCAGAGTCAGCGCGTTCGAGAGTATGCTGGACTCGGCGGACGTGCGTTATACGGCGGAAGGCAAATATTCCATGACCGCGTCCGCGGACAGCGCCGACACCGCCGTGCCGGACGAAGAAAACGGTACGCGCATACTGTACAAGGTATATCCGTCGTCTGTCGGCGAAAAGGCGCAGATCTCCGTGACGGTTACGGCGACGGTGACGTTCTGAAACCATGGGATGCGGCAAACACGGGCTTTTACGTTCGGCGGCGAACGCGCTTTTTGTTATCTTCACGTTTGCGGGTGCGTTTATTCTGACGGTATGCGTCGCGGCGGCAGCGGAAACCGTTGCGCGCGGCTATCCGTCGCTGTTCGGGACGGGGTATACCGTCTTTTCGGCCGCGGACGGGTCCGTGCTGCCCGACGAAACGCTGATAGCGTTCGAACCGTGCGCCGCGTCGGAGATCGGAGAAGGCGGGTGGGCGGTGTACCGTTCCGCAAGAGGAATGCGTGCCGGAGCCGTCGTTGCGGCGTCGGACAGCCATATTGCCGTCCGCACTTCGGCGGCGGAAGTGACGGCGGTTCCGCGCGAGGCGGTGCTGGGCAAGGCGACCGGGCACTATCCTGCCGCAGGGAGGATACTGTCCGCGCTTGCCGACGCGCGCGCGGCAGGGACGGGAGGCGGACTCGCGGTCGCGCTTTTCGCGTTCTTCCTGCTGCTGCGCGGTACGGGGAAAGACGCTTCGGACACTCTGTCCGCCGCACCGTAACGCGGGGACGGTAATATACTGTTATCGTGAAACGCTGACGCCGCGCAATGCGCGGCGTTGAAATCTGTCCCGGAAAGTGCAGACGGGTACTATACCGCCGCGGAAGCCGCTTTACGGCAGGAGCCTGAAGTCCGGACTAAAGCCGTCCAGGGCGGCGAACCAGGCGTTTTTGTCGAAGCGCGGATTGGCGGGACTGGTGGAAGGCAGGCACATCACCATCGGCGAGAGCGCGGGATAAGAGCCCAGGAGTATGTCCAGCGCGCGTTTGCCGTTGACGAATATGCGTTTTATGCCGCACGACCGCACCAGCGACGGGACGTCCGCCACGGTGTAGTCGCGTATGCTTGCGTCCTCCGAGCCTTTTATCTCGCATTCCGTCACCACATCCCACAGCGCGATCCCGTGTGCGGCGAGCATCGCTTTCTTTCCCGCGACGCCGGAAGGTACAGGGCAGCCGAAGTATTCCGCCAGCGTACGCCAGAAACGGTTCTGCGGATGTCCGTAGTAGAAGTCCGTTTCGCGCGATTTCACGCTGGGGAAGCTGCCGAGTATGAGAGTGTCGCAGTCCCCCTGACAACACGGGGCGAATCCTTTCGCTTTCATGACGCAATATTACCGCCGCGCACGCGGTTTGTCAACAAAAGCCCCCGTCGTCTTTTCCGCTTGTGTACGGAGCGGAATGATGATATTATATATTCGGGCGCGGACGTGAGTCCGGCGGCGCGCACCGCGCCGGGACAACGCGTCCTATGGAGATGACGATGAAAGAGTTCGCGGCGGAAACGGCGGCGAAATTCGCCGCAAAGTTCCGGAAATTCGCTTATACCGATTTTTATCTGTTCGCATTCGCGGCAATAGTTTTCATAGGCTGGACCGCCGAGAGTGCGGAATTCGGCTTTATCGCGCTGGTGTTGCTTTCGTGTATCGCGCTGGTCACGCTTGACGACATCCTTCCGCTCACGGCGCCGCTGTTCTATTCGATGTGCATGATATTCACGGACAAGGTGGAGGATTTCATCTTCATGTGGCCCGTGTTCATTCCGCTGGCGGCGGCTATAGTGATCTTCCTTGTCAGGAACCGCCCCAAGCGCCGCCCCGGAGCCATGACGCTGCCGCAGACCGCGGTGGCGGCCGCGCTGCTGCTCGGAGGTGTCGGAGTGTGCACGGTGCAGGAGTATACGCGCGCTCTGCCCAACTCTCTTTTGCTGGGCATAGGCGTGCTTGCGGTGTACCTGCTCATCTACTGCTATGCCGGCAGGGACGACAGGCGGGACGTGGGACTGTATTTTTCCAAAATGCTCATGTGGTTCGGTTTCGCCGTGCTGGCGGAGACCGCGGTGTGGTACATCCGCGCGGATCTCGATCCTTCCGCGTGGGGTGACGTTCAGCGGGACTTCGGCTGGGGCATAGAGAACAACGCCGCCACGATACTCAGCCTCACCGCACCGATGTGCTTCTACCTCGCTTCCCGCTACAGATGGGGCGGCATATACGCGCTGTGCGGCGTGGCGCAGTATATCGGCATCATTCTGAGCTATTCGCGCGGAGGAATACTCATGGCGGTCGTCACCGGTCCCGTGTGTGCGGTGTGCGCGCTCGTGAAGTCCGTTGACAGAAAGCGGCTGCTGATGTTTTACATCGCTGTCATCGTCGCGGCGGCAGCCGCCGTCGGCGTGTTGTTCGGCAAGATAAGCGACGTGATAGGCAGCCTGCTCGGTCAAGGGTTCGGCTGGTCAAACCGCGATCTGCTGTATCAGGAGGCGTGGCGGCTGTTTACGGAGCATCCTTTCCTCGGCGTCGGACTCGGCTATGTCGGCGTCAACTTCGATATCAACACGATACAGTTCTACTGGTTCCATTCCACGCTGTTCCAGGTGGTGGCCAGCATGGGCATAATCGGCGCAGCGGCGTACGCGGTCTATTACGTCGCGCGCTTCCGCATCGTATGCCGCAGGCTCTCCAATCCATTCAGTCTGTTCACGCTCGTGGCATGGCTGGGCTTCGAGGGTTACTCCCTCATGGACACGGGGACGTTCGTCCCGTTCCCGACCATGGCGCTCGTGCTGGTCACGGCGGGCGTGCTGGAGATAGCCAACTCACGTCCGCAGTTCAAGGGAGAGCCGGACGAATACAACCGCACGTTCGCGCGCGGCGGAGCGAAAGCCGCGGCGCGCAGATATGCCGCCTTTACGGCGGAATATACGCGGAAGAGCGCTTCCGCCGCGGCGTGATCCCGAAGCGCGTCCGGGGCGCGTACAAAAAGACGCTCCTAGCGCTGCGATCCGACAAAATGACAAAAACGCCGCTTGTGCGGCGTTTTTTGTGTGTTTAACCTGCATTTTCGTCATTTTTCCGACGACGCAATGCGCGACTTGCATTTTGCCGAGAAGAGCACGTCCTTTACGGTGATCTTGTCGGCGGTGCAGACGCCGCCTGAGTTCAGGGCGCATTCCGCCGAACACTGTACTATGCTGTCGGTTTCCGCGCCGCGGAATTCCTCGCCGGCTTCCACGTCGGCGAAAGACTGCGCGAGCGCGCCGCCTTCGCGCTTTATGCGGCTGAGGCACTTCGCGCTGTCGCCGACGGATATTATGCCGGCAAGACATTTGCATTTGAGGTTGTGCTCGCAGTTGGACGTTTCGCAGATTATTTCTTTCATAAATACCTCCTGAAATAGTTTTGCCAAAAATTTTCTTTTTAACCCTGTTTGCGGATTTTTCCTTTCGGCGCGCCGTGCAGCCGCGGTGAGGGGAAGTCTGTTCTTGTCATCGGGCGTAGCGTGTGGTATAATGCACCAAAAGGAGATCATTATGAAAGTCATTCTCAATCAGGACGTCAAAGGTACGGGCAAAAAAGGCGAGATAGTCGAAGTGAACGACGGCTACGCGCGCAATTTCCTCATCAAAAAAGGACTCGCCGCGGAGGGTACGGCGCAGAATCTCTACGTCGCCGAGCAGCGCAGGAAGTCGCAGGAGGCGAAGGCTGCCGCCGAGCGCGCGGCAGCGATCGAAACCGCGGCTAAACTCAAAGACGTTACGGTGACCGTGAAAATGCGCGGCGGCGACAACGGCGGCAAGATGTTCGGCTCCGTGACGGGCGAGAACATCTCCGAGGCGCTTGCGGCGATGGGGCACGACATCGACAAAAAAAAGATCGAGATCAAGGAAGCCATCCGCGATTTCGGCGATTTCGAAGTCACGGTGCGCGTGTATCCGGAGATCTCCGCCAAGGTGAAGATCCGCGTCGAGCGCGCCTGATGGAATACGCCGTAGACCTCGGCAACGGACATTCAGTCCTGCAGGATACGGACGGGTATCTTTTTACGCAGGACTCCGTCGTCTGCGCCAATCTCATGCGCGCCGGCAGCCGCGACAGGCTGCTCGATCTCGGCTGCGGCACGGGGATAATGTGCGTGCTTGCGCTGCTCAAAAAGGGAGTGAAAGAGGCAGTTGGGCTGGAGATAGATCCGCGCGCCGCCGCTCTTGCGCGGAAAAATGCCGAAAGGTGCGGCTTGTCCGAAAAAATGCGCGTGGTATGCCGCGACGTAAAGGGCGCGGCGGAGGAACTGGGCAGAGAGTGCTTCGACAAAGTCGTGTGCAATCCGCCGTATTTCGATTTTCCCGACGGCACTGACGGCGGCGCCGCCGCCTGCGCTAAACGCGAGAACGGAGCCGTGCTTGCCGATTTTGTCCGGACGGGGGCGGAATGCCTGCGTTTCGGCGGGGATTTCACTCTGGTAATGCGCGCGGAGCGGCTCTGCGACGCGGTGGCGGCATTCAGAGCCTGTGCGCTCGAGCCGAAGACCGTGACTTTCGTCTTTCCGCGCCCCGGCGCAAAAGCGGGCGCGTTCGTCATGACGGCGCGCAAGGGCGCAAAGCCGGGCGTCATCACCGACGCGCTTTACGTGTGCAATGAGAGCGGCGAAAAAACCCGCGAGTGGGAGGAACTCTACCGCTGATGGCGAAACTCTACATCGTAGGCACTCCGATAGGCAATCTCGGCGATCTTTCTCCGCGTGCGGCGGAGACGTTAAAGCGTGCGGACATAATAGCGTGCGAGGATACGCGGCACAGCCGCCCGCTGCTCGCCGGTATAGGAGCAACAGGCAGAACTGTCGCGTATCACAAGTTTAACGAGGCGGAATGCGCGCGTAAAATAGCGGATGCGGTGAGAGAGGGCAAAAACGTCGCTCTCATCACGGACGCCGGGATGCCCTCCGTTTCAGACCCCGGCGCGGAAGTCGTCGCATTTTGCAGAAAGGAAGGGATCGAGGTCGAAAGCGTGCCGGGACCGAGCGCGGTCACTACCGCCGTCGCGCTCTCCGGGGTGAAGGGAGGAGGATTCGTATTTCTCGGATTTCTTCCCGAAAAGCAAAGCGAGAGAAAGAGAGCGGTGGAAAGAGCGGCTAAGGCATGTCTGCCCATAGTGGTGTACGCCGCGCCGCACGACGTGAAAAAGACGGCGGCGGAACTCGGCGGATTGCTCGGCGACAGAAAGGTGTACGCCGTGCGTGAAATGACGAAATTGCACGAATGCGTTCAGGAGAGCACCCTGCTTTCCTTCGAGTGCGAGGAGAGAGGGGAGATAGTGTTGGTGATCGAGGGAGCGGAAGAGGAAAACGAACTCCTGCGGCTTCCTCCCGAGCAGCATCTTGCCGAATATCTGAGCGCGGGCATGGACAAAAAAGAAGCGGTCAAGCGCGTCGCGGCGGAGAGGGGAGTGCCGAAAAACGACATTTACCGGCTCACGCTGTGAAGCGGCGGACGCAGGGGAGGCGACAGGGCGCGCGCCGGTCGGGAAGCAGGGCTTCCGCGGCGCGCGCCTTTCCGTGTCCCGGATCTGCGTTTTCGCGTTTATTCGGCAAGAAAACAAAGGATTTAACGTTTTGCGCCGCCGCTGGCGTGGTAGGGTGTACGGGCGGAGGTGCGTATGCAAAGAGAAGTCAATCCTCTTCCTTCTCCGACGGAGAAGATCGGGGAGGCGGAGATATACACGGGGCGCGGATTGCTTGCTGCGCTGCCGGAGGCTGTGGACGGCATGACGGGCGGCGGACGGGTGCTGCTCGTGCGCGACGGCGAGGGCAGAGAGACCGCCGGGCGCGCGGAAGAGCTGCTGAAAGGATTCGGCTTCCGCGTGACGGCGAAGGACGCGGCGGACGCGGATGAGGCGGAGGAATGCTGCCTGCTCTCCCTCGGTATAGGCGGTCGGGAGGCTGCGGAAGCGGCCAAGCGCGCGGCGCGGAAACTCGGCGCGGAATGTGCGCTGTTCCCCGTTGTGCCGTGCGAGGACGGATTGCTGAAAGGGGGCGGCGTGCGCGCCGTGTACCTTGACGACGACGTGCTTGACTCGTCGCCTGCTGACAGCCGCGCGGCGGCGGCGGGAATCGTGCTCTCCGTCCCGGTGCGGAAATTCGAGGACGCGTATGCCGCCAAAGTGCTTGCCGAAAAGCCAGTAAACGAATGGGACTTTTCCTTTTCGGAGGAAGAGCCGCTGTCGTCGTGCGCGCTCAAAGTGATCAGGACGGGCGCTGCGGAAGGCGTCTATGCGCCCGACGTCACGGCGGACATGCTGAGGAGCATCGCATGTGCGCGCGGCAGGGCGCCCAGAAGGAAAGGCGAGTACGTATTTGTCGCCGCATGCGCGCTGGCGGCGTTCTACAAGGCGTATCTTTCCTCGCCGGCGATAGACACCCTCGTGCCTGCCGACCACGGCGCGGCGCTGGACGAGATCGCGCGGCTTACGGGCGGCGAAAAGGGGAAACTGATGCAAGCGTTTGACATTTTCGACGTCAGCGGTTATTTTAGAATAAATTATATACTGGGAGAGTACAGAATGGATCTGCTGTCCGAGCTCTCTTCCGCGGATCTCGGAGGGGCGGAGAGAAAGTGGCGGCGGATGTACGACGACGCCGGATTCTGGATGAAGAGCGCGTTCACTTCCGCGGATATGATCCGCGCCATGGCGCTCGGCGGCGAACTCTCCGGAGGGCTGCTCGCACTTGCCGCGGCAACGGGATTTTTCGGCGCGATGACGCCGGAGGAGAAAACGGGAGATAAGAAAAAGACTGCCTGACGGCGGGCTGCACAAAGGAAGGATAATGGCAAAGAACATAAAGGACGTCGAGCTTTTCCTGTTCGACCTCGACGGCACCGTCTACATAAGCGACAGAGAGATAGAAGGCTCTTTCGCCGCAGTGAACCGCCTGCGCGAAATGGGCAAACGCATTTGCTTTTTCACCAACAACAGTTCGAGGATGCACACCGACTACATAGCCCGGCTCAACCATCTCGGACTGCGCGTGTATTCGGACGAGATCTACACCAGCGGACAGGTCACCTGCGAATATCTCCTTGACAATTACCGCGGTAAAAAAGTTTTTTTGCTCGGCAACGACAGACTGCGCGCGGAATTCGAAATGTACGGCATAGAACTCTCCGACGACGCACCCGACCTCGCGGTGATAGGCTTTGACACCTCTCTCACTTACGACAAACTGTACAAATTCTGCTCGTATGTCAACGCGGGACTTCCGTTCATTGCCACCCACCCCGACAATTTCTGTCCCGCGGAAGGCTGCCCCATGCCGGACGTGGGAGCCATGCTCTCCGCGATAAAACTCACCGTCGGGCGCGAACCCGATCTCGTCATGGGCAAGCCGCACAAGACGGCGGGGCAGAGGATAGCGCTGAAGTACAATCTCCCGCCGCGCAGGATAGCGATGGTGGGGGACAGGCTGTACACGGACATCGCGTTCGGGAAAAACTGCGGCTTCGTATCCGTGCTCGTGCTGTCGGGGGAGACCACGGCGGAGGACGCCGCGCGCTCCAGGATCAAGCCCGATTACGTTCTCGAAGCGGTGCGCGACATACCCGATATGCTTTTGTAGACAAGTGTAAATGCGCGTAAATGCGCATTTTATCATACGTTTTCGCATGCTTAATGCCGCATATGTGCAAATGAAAGGGTTTTCATATGTTCATATGCCGCGGCGGGCGCATGCCGCGGTGCGGCGGTGCGGACGGGTGCGCATATGCGGATATGCACATGCGCGAAGAGGAGGAAATCATGCTCTCGCTTTTATCGGCGGCAGACGGAGCGGTCTGGCCGCAGTGGCTCATCTTCGGCATCTATATGGCGGTCATTCTCGCCGTCGCTCTCGTCACGCGCCGCAAGAGCACGAGCGTGGAAGGCTTCATGTTCGCCAACAAGGGCGTGGGAGGGTGGCTCTCGGCATTCGCGTACGGAGCGACCTATTTCTCCGCCGTCGTATTCGTGGGATATGCGGGCAAGTTCGGCTGGAATTTCGGGCTTTCCGCCGTGTGGATAGGCATAGGCAATATGCTCGTCGGCACGCTCGCCGCATGGCTCGTGCTCGCAAACCGCACCAAGAACATGACCGTCGCGCTCAATGCGCGCACGATGCCGGAGTTTTTCGAGAAGAGGTACGAGAGCAAGTATATCAAACTGGTCGCGGCACTTACGATATTCGTGTTCCTGCTGCCGTATTCCGCGTCCGTCTATCAGGGCATGGGGTACATCTTCGAGGCGGCGCTCGGCATCGATTCCGTGTGGTGCATACTCATTCTCGCCGGTCTGACCGCGGCGTATCTCTTCCTCGGCGGCTACTTCGCCACCACCGTCACGGACTTCATACAGGGCATAATCATGATCGTCGGCATAGTCGTCACGGTCTTTATGCTGCTGGATCTGCCTCAGATGAACTGGGGAGAGGGGCTCAGCGCGCTCTTCGCCGATCCCGATCTCACTCTCCTTCCCAACCCCGTCACGCCGGACGGCGGCACTTTCCTGGACAATCAGCTGTTCAGCATCGTCATACTGGTGTGCCTGACCTCCTTCGGAATGTGGGGCATGCCGCAGTCCATACACAAGTTCTACGCCATAAAGGACAAGGCGGCGATAAGGAAGGGCGCGGTGATCTCCACGCTGTTTTCCGCCGTCGTCGGCTGCGGAGCCTATTTCATGGGCAGCATGATCACGCGTTTCGTGAGCGAAGTGCCGGACGGCAACTACGACAGGCTCGTGCCCACGATGCTGGTGGAGAATCTGCCTTCCGCGCTGCTCGGACTCATCATAGTGCTGCTGTTCTCGGCGTCGATGTCCACGCTCGCCGCGCTGTCGCTCTCGTCCAGCTCCACCGTTACGGTGGACTTCTATAAAGGTTATATTAAGAAAAAAGCGCCCGAAAGCAACCTCAACATCATGATCCGCGTGCTGTGCCTGGTGTTCGTCGCCATATCCGCCGTGCTCGCCATAGTGGAAGTGGACGCGATAGTCAGCATGATGAGCCTGAGCTGGGGCGCGATCGCCGGATGTTTCGTGGGTCCTTACGTCTACGGGCTGTACAGCAGGCGCGCCAACAAAGCCGGTGCGTATGCGTCCATCGTGACCTCTCTGCTGCTCACCTTCGCGCTCATCATAGGCATAGGGTACTTCGTACAGCGTTCCGCAGGAGCGGACCCGACCTTCGGGGAGGCGTTCAAGGCGGGCATAGGGCAGTCGCCGTTCATAGGCGTGGTGACGATGGCGTCGAGCATGATAGTGACGCCCGCGGTCAACTTCGTCTTCCGCAACAAGTGCGCCGTGAGCAAAGAACTGCTGGACGCGATCTTCCCCTCGAAACTGCCCAAGGATCTCGAATACGTCCGCATGCAAAGCAGATGAGAGGCGCGCAAGCGTTTCGCGCCGGGGTATAAGGAACGGTCTTTGAGTGACGCAAACACAAAAAAGTGAAAGGAAAAGCGCGGCATTTGCCGCGCTTTTCCGCATAAGGGGGGAGATTATTTCATCATAAGTGGGAGCATTGTCGTTTGTTTTGCCGTTTACTTCTCTTCCAGCACGAGCACGTCGAGGGGGTTGATGTCCGCGCCGTCCTTGCTCATCTCGAAGTGCAGATGGTTGCCGGCAAGACTCTCCGAACCGCGCGTCGCCGCCATCGTGCCGAGAAGCTGTCCCTTCTCCACCGTGTCGCCTTTTTCGACCTGCAGTTCCTCGCCGAGAGAGTAGTAGCGCGTCTGATAGCCGTCCTCGTGGTCGATCACGACGTAAGTGCCGTCGAGGGGATCGGATCCCACTTCGGACACTGTGCCGGCTTCCGCGGCAAAGACCGAGAGATCGTCGCCGGTGAAGTCAACGCCGAGATGCGCTTCGTACTGTCCGAGGGTGGAGTTCCACACCAGCGCGGTGTCGCTGTATTCCAGCGAAACGGATCCGTTGACGGGAGAAGCGAACGAAAGCGCGGGCTTCTGGGGTTCGTCCGGCTCGTCCGGCTCGTCGGGTTCGTCCGGATCGTCGGGGGTTTCGTCGCCGCCGGGTGCGGGCTGGATGACCTCCGTGCCGGGATCGGACCCGAAATCTCCGCTCGCAGCAAGCGCGATGACAGTTGCCACAGACGCGATGCAGAGCAGGATGAGAAGATAAAATGCGTTCCTCTTGATAAATTCGCCGACTTTCTTTGCGGCAACCGAAATTTTGCTCATTGTGTTACCTCCGTTTGCCGGGATTATTGACGGAGGAGGCGCGGTTTATACACAGTGGACAAAAAAAATTTTTTGTACTTTTATCCTGCGGCAAGTCGGATTTGCATATTGACTGTGCGCGCGTGTGCGGATTATAATCGTGGTATGATAACGGAGAGAATGTCGCTTTACGATTACATGCGTGCGTACCGTGCCAAAAACGAGTCCGGCACCGCAATGATCAGGGGCGGCAGGAAGATGAGTTTCGGCAGGCTTTTCAGAGAGATCGAGAGAGTCGCCGGAGGGCTTAAAGCGCTCGGAGTGGGGCGGGGCGACGTCGTGATGCTCGCGCTTCCCACCATGGAGCAGGGCATAGTCGCTTTTTATGCGGTTTCGCGCCTGGGCGCGGTAGCTTCCATGATACATCCTCTCATGGCGGGGGGAGAGTTTTTGCGGGCTGTTGCGGAACAGCGTCCCAAGGCGGTTTTTCTTTCCGACATCAATTTCAACAGGCTCGGCAAAGGGCTGAAAGGCGTAAGGCGTGTCGTGTGTCCCTACGGCGTTTACGGCTATCTCGGGCTTCCGCGTCCCGCGGCGTTCGAGCCGTATTCCGGCGACGGGAGCGAGCCTGCCGTATACATGCGTTCCGGCGGCACTTCGGGTGACGCCAAGACGGTGGTGCTCTCGGCGGCGGCGGTCAATGCGCTCACCGGCAACCTGCTCGCCACGCTTGCGGAGGAGAACTTCGGCGAGAAGGACAGAATGCTGGTCGCGCTCCCCATGTTCCACGGGTTCGGGCTGTTCGTCGGGCTTCACACCGTCATCTGCATAGCGGCGCCGCCCGTACTCATGCCCGTGTTCAGGGCGGAGAAGGCGGTGCGCGCGATCGCGCGGCACAAAGTCACGCTGATGATCGCGGTGCCGGGCATGATCAACAAGCTGCTCGCGGAGCCTGAGTTCCGTGGCGAGAACGTGCGGTCGCTCGCGCACGTTTACGTCGGCGGCGACACCGTTGACGCGGAACTGGAGGACAGATTCGACGCGCGCATGAGAGAGGCGGGCACGGACTGCGTGCTGTCGCCCGGCTACGGACTGACGGAAACGGGGAGCGTGTGCGTGCTCTCTCCGCGCAAAGCCGGAGGAGCGGTGCTGGGCAAGCCGCTCGTCAACATGCGCTGCCGCATAGTCGGCGAAGACGGACGCGACGTCCCGCAGGGCGAAACCGGAGAGCTGCTGCTCACGGGCAATCAGCTCATGACGGGATACCTCGGCGACGGGGAGGCGACCGCGGCGGCGTTCACGGAGGAGGGCGGCGTGAAGTGGCTGAAGACGGGGGATATGTTCCGCGCGCTCCCGGACGGCTCGCTGTATTTCATGGGCAGGAAAAAGAGGCTCATCAAGATATCCGGCGTCAACGTGTTCCCTGCGGAGATAGAGCGCGCGGCGGTGCGGCTTCCTTTCGTCGGGCAGTGCGCGGCGATAGAGGTGCGCGAGAACAACAAGCCGTTTATCGCGCTGTTTGTGACAGGTAAACTGTCCGATGAGCAGAAAAAGATCCTGAAACGGCATATCGTGAACGAACTTTCGAAGTGGCACGAGCCGAAGTATATCGTCTGCGTGGACGCGCTTCCGCGCACGCAGGTGGGGAAAACCGATTACGTGAGGTTGAGCGATGAATTTGAACGCTGTCGCAAAGAGGGTGCATAAGATCGCGCCTTCCGTCAAGGTGGAGGAATACAGGGGCTGCGTGCGGCTGAGCGGAGAACTCGACAGTTGGGATCTCATCTACCGCTGCGGCGTCGCCGCCGTGTCCGGGAAGTCGCTGGGCGTGCTCAACGACATCAGGCTGAAGGGCTTCTCCGAAGAGATGAAGAAGCCGTCTGTCCGCGATACCGCGCTGGAAGGGCGGAGGCCGGACGTGCTCGTCGTGGGCGGCGGTATAACGGGGTGCGCTCTTGCGCGCGAGCTTTCGCGCCTCGACATCAGCGTGCTGCTCGTAGAGAAAGCCAACGACGTCGGCACGGGCGCGTCGTCGCGCAACGACGGGTGCATACATCCCGGCATCGATCTGCACCGCGGGCAGCTCAAGCTGCACTATGTGCTGCGCGGCAACGCCATGTACGAGAATCTCTGCAAGGAGCTCGGATGCGACTTCGAGCGCTGGGCGCAGACTTTCATGTTCAGCACCAAGTGGGAGCGGTACATAATCGCGCCGCTCATGCTGCTCAAGGGCAAGCTGCTCGGCGTACCGGATATGAGCTTCAAGACTCCCGCGGAAATGCGGAAGATCGAGCCGCATCCTCCCAAGTGGCTGACGGGCGCGGTGTATATGGCGTCGGCAGGCGTGGTGTCACCCTACAAGGTGACCATCGCCCTTGCGGAGAACGCCGTTGAGAACGGCGCCGAAGTGTCGCTCAACACCGTCGTGGAGAGCATGGACGTACAGGGCGGCGTCATCAGAGCGGTGCACACCAACCGCGGCACCGTCTATCCGCGCATAGTGGTCAACGCCGCGGGCGCGTACAGCGACGTTATCGCGGAAATGGCGGGGGACAGGACGTTCACCATCCATCCGCGCAAGGGCACCGATCTCATTCTGGACAAGAAGAAGGCGTATTACGCGATATCGTCGTTCGCGCGCAGCTATTTCGCGCCGCTGCCCAAAGAGGCGCGGGAGCAGACGCACGCCGCCGTGGGGCACACCAAAGGCGGCGGAGTCATGCGTACGGTGGACGGCAACATTCTGGTCGGCCCCAACGCGGTCGAACAGCCGTACCGCGAGGATACGACCACCGATCTCGACGACGTCATGGCGATCATACGCAAGCAGAAAGTCGCGGCGGACGAGCTTTCGACGGCGGACATCATCACCTATTTCGCAGGCGTGCGCGCGGCGACGTACGAGGAAGACTTCGTGGTGCGCAAGGGCATTTTCACTAAGAATGTCATCGAAGCCGCGGGCATACAGTCGCCCGGCATCACCGCCGCGCCCGCGATCGCTTGCGACGTGCGCGACTGGGTGAAAGACATGCTCGGCGCGAAGATGAAGAAAGATTTCAATCCCGTGCGCAAACACACGCCGAAACTTGCGGAGCTCTCCGAGGCGGAGCGCGGGGAATACGTCAAGCGCAATCCGGCGTACGGAGAGATCGTATGCAGATGTGAAGAAGTGAGCAAAGGAGAGATAATCGACGCGCTCGAATCCCCCCTCAAGGTGTGCACGGTGGACGGTATCAAACGCCGCGTGCGTCCGGGTATGGGAAGATGTCAGGGCGGATTCTGCTCGCCGCTGGTGGTGAAGATCATCGCGGAGCACGAGGGGATCGCGCCGGAGGACGTGCTCAAGGGCGACGAGGGCAGTGTGATACTTTACGGAAATACGAAGAAAGCGGCGGAGGTCGGAAATGAAAAGTTATGACGTTATCGTGATAGGCGGCGGACCCGCCGGGCTTGCCGCGGCGGAGAGCGCGTGCAAAGCGGGTGCTAAGACCGCGGTGCTGGAGCGCGAGGCGAGACTAGGCGGCATACTCAAACAGTGCGTGCACGACGGGTTCGGGCTGATACGTTTCGGCGAGAAGCTCGCCGGTCCTGAGTATGCGGAAAGGTACATCGACTTCGTGAAGGAACTGCCGATAGACGCATATACGCTGACCTTCGTCACGAAGATAGAGAAAAAGGCGGACGGTTTCGCCGTGACGTGCGTGAGCCGCGAGGGCATGCTGGACTTCACGGCAAAGGCGCTCGTGCTCGCCACCGGCTGCCGCGAGAGGACGGCGAAGCAGGTGCTCATACAGGGCACGCGCCCCGCGGGCGTGTTCACCGCCGGCACGGCGCAGAACTTCGTCAACCTCATGGGCAAGATGCCCGCGAAGAAGTGCGTCATCCTGGGCAGCGGCGACATCGGGCTGATCATGGCGAGAAGGCTCACCCTCGAAGGCGCGGAAGTGGAGGGCGTCTACGAAGTCAAGCCCGAACCGAGCGGACTGACCAGGAACATTCATCAGTGTCTGCACGACTTCGACATTCCGCTGCATCTTTCGCACACCGTAACGCGCGTTTTCGGCGCGGACAGGCTCACCGCGGTGGAAGTGGCGGAAGTGGACGACAAAATGAAGCCGATAAAGGGGACGGAGAGAGTGGTGGAGTGCGACGCGCTCATACTCTCCGTAGGTCTGATCCCGGAGAACGAGCTTGCGGAAAGCCTCGGTGTGAAGATCAATCCTTTCACCAAAGGTCCGGACTGCGACCAGACGTACATGTCCTCCGTGGACGGCGTTTTCTCGGCGGGCAACGCGCTCAACGTGTTCGACCTGGTGGACTATGTGTCCGAATGCGCGGCCGATGCGGGCGCGAACGCGGCGCACTTCACGCCTTCGGGCGGGTGCGTACGGCTGGAGAGAGGCAGGGGACTGCTCTCGTATGTGCCGCACCGCATAGATCTTTCCAAGCCGCATGACAAGGTGGTGTTCTTCTTCCGCTCCGCGAAGGACATGGACCGCGGGACGCTTAAGATCACCGCCGACGGCAAGGAAGTGTACAAGAAAAAATTCGCTTTCCTGCGTCCCCCGGAGATGCAGAGAGTGGAGATAGATTGCTCCGCGTTCGGCTTGAGTGCGAAGAGCAGTCTTAGCGTCGAATTGGAGGAAAACTGATGGAACTTGTCTGTATCGTGTGTCCGAAAGGCTGCAGAATGACCGTCGAGAACGGCGTCGTGACCGGCAACACCTGCAAGAAGGGCGAGGCTTTTGCAAAGTCCGAAGCGACATGCCCGATGCGCACGGTGTGTTCCACCGTGGCGACGGCGTTCGATTCCATGCCCGTGCTTCCCGTGCGTACCGACGGCGAGATACCCAAGAGCAAGATCGGGGAGCTGATGCAGCTCATTAGCGGCATCAGAGTCACCGAAAAAGTGCGTCGCGGCGACGTGGTCGCGGCGTCCGTGGCGGGAACGGAGGTCAATCTCATCGCCACGGCCACAATATATTGAGAGCGTAAGCGAAAGGAGAAAATTATGTCAAACAAACCCTACAAAGAGTTCGAACCGAAATGGATCACCGATCCCCCCGTCGAAAAGAGTTACCGCTCCATCATGAAATGGGGCGATCCCGCGGCATACAAGCGTCCGAAAGAGGGGCTTTACAAGCTGGTGAAAGAGAAGTTCCACCTCACCGACGACGACTTTAAGGAGATGGTGGACGTCGGCAACGAAGTGGTGGACATCCATGTGCCCACCCGCCTTACCGTAGAGCAGATAAACGAGCTCCGCGCCATCGTGGGCGAGGACAATGTCACCACCGACGAGTGGCCCCGCGCGCAGGTGTGCTACGGCAAGACCATGGTGGACATCATGCGCCTGAGGAAGGGCATCATCGAGAATCTTCCCGACGTCGTCGTCTATCCTTCCACCACGGAGGACGTGGAGAAGCTGGTCGCTTTCTCCAAGAAGCACAAGATATACCTTTACGTCTATGCCGGAGGGTCCAGCGTCACGCGCGGCACGGAGTGCATGTGCTCGCCGAACATGATCCTCGACCTCAGGAAGAATTTCAACAAAGTCATCGCCTTCAACGAGATCAACCAGACCATCACCGTCCAGCCCGGCATCAGCGGACCGCAGCTTGAGGACATCCTCAACCACGCGCCCGAAAACTTCGGCGCGAAACACCGCCTTACCTGCGGGCACTTCCCGCAGTCCTTCGAGTACAGCTGTGTGGGCGGCTGGGTAGTGACGCGCGGCAGCGGTCAGAACTCCACCTACTACGGCTGCGCGGCAGACCTCGTGCTGTGCCAGGAGTACGTCACCCCGATAGGCAGGATACGCACCGATTCCGCGCCGAGGAAAGCCACCGGTCCCAACATCGACCAGATCATGATGGGCAGCGAAGGGACGTACGGCATTTTGACGCAAGTGACGCTTAAAGTGTTCAAAAAGTCCGCTAAACACCGCAAATTCTCGTATATGTTCCCGACATGGGAGGACGGCATGGCGGCGATGCGCGAGGTAATGCAGGGCGAGTTCGGCTATCCGTCCGTGTTCAGGCTCTCCGACGCGGAGGAGACGGATATGATGATGCACATGTACGGCATCGCGGAGTCGCCGCTCAATACGCTTCTCGCCGCGAAGGGCTTCAAGCCCAACCGGCGCTGCCTGCTGCTCGGCTTCGCGGACGGCGAGGACGGCTTGCAGCGCAACATCGTGAAGAACGTCCGCAAGATCGCGCACAAGTACAACGCCATGTCGCTCACAGGTTACGTCACTACCGCGTGGGAGCACGGCAGATTCTCCGATCCGTACCTCCGCGACACCATCCAGGACTACGGCATCATCATCGACACGCTGGAATGCGCGGTCAACTGGGACAATATGGCGCAGGTGCACCTCGACGTGAGAAAAGCCGTCAAGGCATGGCCGAACGCGATGTGCACGACGCACATCTCGCACAGCTATCCGCAGGGCGCCAACCTCTACTTCATCTTCGTCATCAAGACGACGGATCTGGAAGCGTTCAAGAAATATCACTACAGCATTCTCGACGCCATAACCAAATCCGGCGCGGCGCTCTCGCACCATCACGGCATAGGCAAGCTCTTCGCGCCTTTCATCGAGGAGTCGATCGGCACGGCGCAGCTCAACGTCTACAAGGAGCTCAAGCACTATTTCGATCCCGACGGGCTGCTCAACGCAGGCGGTACGCTCGCGCTCGACGGCACGCTCACCGAAGAGGGCGTGTTCGGGGGCAGAAAGACGGAGAAGGAAGAGGATGTGCCTGCAAAGACGCACACCGAGATAAAGGAGTGAGCCGCGGGAGAGGACTGAACTCTCCGTTCGGCGCGGCACAAAATAAAGCGAACGAAAACCGCCGCTGATGCGGCGGTTTTCGATTGCTGTGTTCAGGTGCGTTTTCTCGGATACGTTTCCGGCATACCGGCGTACGGACGTCACGCGCCGCGGCGCCGCGCGGTCACCCGTCCGCGCCGTCGCCGGTAAGCAGCTTTGCGTACTCGTCAAGTATGCGCCGCGTTATCGCATGGCGCGTTTCCGCATTGAGCGGGTGCGCGATATCCCGGAATTTCCCGTTCGCACCGGCGACCGCCGGCATGGCTACGAACATGCCTCCGTCGCCGTGGATTATCTTGATGTCGTGCACGGCGAAACAGTCGTCGATAACGAGCGACGCAGTGGCTTTCAGCTTGCCCCGGCTTTTTCCCGAAAGCGTCACCCTGATGTCGGTGATGTTGATCATAATATCCGCCCCTTTCTCCCGTTGTGGCGGAAAAATCATAGCATATCTAAATCCTTATTTCAAGCGATTTTCAATCTCAAATATATCAAATTCGTCTTTTCCGCTCCGGCCGCCTTATGTCCGCACGGCACGGCGCGGCGCGGCATATAATTCAGTATGCCGGATTTTGCGGGGGAAAGGATACATTTCGTCGGGGTGGGCGGCGCGAGCATGTGCGCTCTCGCCGAATATGCGATGCTTGCCGGGGCGGAAGTGAGCGGCAGCGACAGGGCTCCGAGCGCCGCTACGGAAAGACTCGCCGCTCTCGGCGCGGAAGTTTATTCCGGCGCAAGACGGGACATAATCGCACGGGCGGGGCTTGTCGTGCGCTCATCCGCGGTGCCTCTGTCTGACGAAGAGGTCGCGGCGGCGCTTGCCATGAAGAAGAGAGTCGTAGAGAGGCACGAGTTCCTGTCCGCGGTCGCGGAGGATTTCCGCACCGTCGCCGCTATCGCCGGGACGCACGGCAAGACCACGGTCACCGCGATGACCGCACACATACTTTCGCGGCTGGGCATACCGTTCGTTGCCCACATAGGCGGCGAGCCCGCCGGCATGGGCAATCTCACCGTGGTGCGCGAAAAGGACGGATCGCTGCCGCGCGGTATTTTTCTTACGGAAGCGTGCGAATTCGGCAGGCATCTGCTTGCGCTGTCGCCGGACGCTGCCGCCGTCGTCAACATGGAATGCGACCATCCCGACTGCTACGCCGGCATAGAGGAAGTGCACGGCGTCTTTGCGGAATTTGTCGAAAAATGTCCTCTCACCATAGTGCGTGCGGAGGATTCTTTCATATGCAAAGGTGCGCATATCGCCATACGGGAGAATGTCCGGAGCGCAACGACCGGTGCCGCGGAGGGCACGGCGCGCGCCGGGGACGTGGAGTGCTCTCGAATGCCCGTGTGTACATACGGGGTTTCGAGAATTCTCGAACGGCCGGACGGACAAACGGACGAACTTTCGCTTCGCGGAGAGAGGGCGCGTTTCACCCTGCCGTATCCGGGGGCGCACTACGCCGCGGACGCCGCTTTCGCCGTCGCGCTGTCCGTCGCGCTGGGAGCGGATTTCAAAGACGCGTGCGCCGCGTTGTCCTCTTTCCGCGGAGTGAAGAGGAGGTACGAAAGGGCGGGGAAGCTCGGCGGCGCGGAAGTCATCTTCGATTACGCGCACCATCCCACCGAGCTTGCATGCACGCTGAAGGCGGCGGAGAGCGGTAACGCGCGCGTGCTCGCCGTATTTCAGCCCCACACCTATTCGCGCACGGCGAAGTATATGGACGATTTCGTCAGGGTGCTGGGCGGCAGGGAAGAAGTCGTGCTCATGCCCGTCTATGCGGCTAGAGAGCGCGGAGCGCAAGGCGCGTCCTCCGTGGACCTTGCGCGCGCAATAGAAAAGGATTTTCCCGAATGCGATGTTTATCTTGCCGTTTCGCACGATGACGCGCTCAATCGTGCGGCAGAGCGCGCCGCCGACTACGACAAAGTGCTCTTCCTCGGTGCCGGCGACATCTACGACATAAAATCGAAACTCGCCGGCTTGACGTGAAGTTTATTTACTTTACACCCTCCCGCACTCAGATGATGTCCGCGGCGTTGAAGTCCAGCAGGTCGCGCAGATTCTCCGCCATCGTGAGAAGCGACTGGCATTTGCTCAGCGCGTTTTTGTCGTCGCCGCATTCGAGAGAGCCTTCCGTTTCCGCAAGAGCGACCGAAAATGCGCGCATGTCGGGCGACCATGTGAAAAGTTCGAGTTTGCCGCGTTTGTTCTCCCACCACGCGGTAAGGCTCTTGACTTCGTCCAGCGCGTCGTCGCCGGGGTCTTTTATCGCGGTCTCCAGGGCGGCGATGCGCTCTTCCAGTTCGCCGAAGGTGCCGTCCACGTACACGGCTTCGGCGATGCCGGCCCCGATTATTGCGGCGAGTATCACGAGCGCCGCGACAAGTCTTTTCATTCTCCGTCCTCCGCGGGAAACGACACCGTCATGCTGTCGCCTTTGTACGGCTGTACGAACACCTTGTCCCCGGTGACCAGCAGCAGGAGTACGTCGGACTGCTTCATGCCCAGAGTGTCGAGCAGATGCATGACGCGTCCCTTGTCCACCGCGCGTAGTCCCTTCATGTTCGCGCCCATGAAGTTGCCTTCCATGACCACGGTCACGGGCATGTCGGCAGGCTCCGTCCTGAGCGATATGTCGGACGGGGTAAGGGGTTTGAACTGGGACTTGGGCAGCACGGTCATCGTGCCGTTGGTTTCGATGATGGCGTATTCCACCTCGCCGGGATCGAAATATCCTCCCGACCGCAGAGCTTCCAGCATATCGTCGATGTTCATGTTCAGTTCTTTGAGCACGTCGGGGAGCAGGTTGCCTTTTTCGATGACGACGATGGGTTTGCCGTTGAGCAGTTTGCGGAAGCGCAGGCTCCCGGAGGCGAGTTTTGTGATGATGATGTGCACCACGAACAGCGTGAATACAGGGATTATGCCGTAGATTATCGGAATGGTGGGATCGCTCATGGGAATGCACGCGAGGTCGCTCGCCACCAGAGTTATGGCGAATTCGAAAGGCTGCAGTTCGCTTAGCTGCCGCTTGCCCATCAGCCGCATGGCGACCAGCAGGAAAAAGTAGACGACGATGCACCGCATGAACAGGTTGAGCATACGGCTATTTTGCGGACGTATCCCGTTTTTATGCGTCAGACGCGCCGCCGCGGCGACGGGAGGAACATCGAGAAGAAGCCGCGTATGTCCACTATCCCGAACACGGATACGAACACCGCGAACAGCCCGAATACGGGCACGGTGACCGCGATGATGACGAACACGTTGCCGAGGTGCGGAGCTACGAGCCGCTCCGTGAACAATCCCAGCACGGCAAGCGGCACGGAGAACGCGCACACTCCGACAGGACGGGCGAGCCCGTGGAAACGCCCCAGACGTTTCGCCAGAAAGACGAAATTGACCAGCGCCGTGACCGCGAATCCGGCTCCGCTTGCGACGGCGGCGGCGTAGATGCCGATGTACTGCGGCAGGAAAAAGATGCAAGGGAGAGAACAGACAAGTCCGCACACATATCCGACGAAGGAACACTTCTCCATGCCCAGCGAGTTGAGCACGGGCGTCGTGACGCTGCCGAGAGCGAGAGGAAAGATGATGACCGCGGCGTAGGACACGAGTTTTCCCGCCTCTTCGTCGCCGAAGAAGAATGCGCCGAGTTCGCGGCCGAGAGGGACGTAGACGGCGAAAAACGCGGACGCCACGATCGCGGCGAAGAGCAGCGCCGTGCGCAGTTTTGCGCGTATCTCGTCGTATTTGTCCGCCGCGGCAAGTTCCGCAAGATCGGGTATGAGCACCACCGATAGGGCGGAAACGATGGTCACGGGAGCCATGATGAGCGGGAGCGCCATCCCGGCGACTCTGCCGTATTGAGCCGTTGCGACGGCGGCAGACAGCCCTCCCGCCACCAGTTGACGGGGAATGATCAGCGCGGACAGCGACGCGGAGAGCGAGGTGAGTATGCGTACGGCGGAGAGGGGAAGGGTGGAGGAGACGAGCTCACGCGCACCCTGCGGACGCGCGAATCTGCCTCCCGTGCGGAAGAAGAGCAG
The DNA here is from genome assembly GCA_018710835.1 of Candidatus Limadaptatus stercoravium. GTDB lineage: Bacteria > Bacillota > Clostridia > Christensenellales > CAG-917 > Limadaptatus > Limadaptatus stercoravium. Next base: position 23,160 of record DVJC01000073.1, read on the forward strand.
GAAGAGGAACAGCACGCACACCGCGTCCGACGCGACGAGCGCGAGCGCCACTCCGGCGGCGCCGGTCAGCGCGGCGAAGAATCCGCCCGCGAACAGCATGGCGAAGCCGATCTTCAGGACTTCGTCCACGAGCTCCATCGCGGAGAACGCGAGGAAATTTTTTCTGCCCCAGAACCAGCTGCGCAGCGGCGCGTAAAGCGACGAGGTGACGAGGGCGGGCAGCATGACGAGGAATATGGGCACGCATCTTTCGTCGGCGAAGATGCCGCCGAGATGCCCGGACAGCGCGAGGAATACGGCGACCGTCGCCGCGGACGAAACGAGTCCGATGACGAGAGAGGCCGTCGTGAGCGAATTCTGCCGTCTGACGTCGCCGCGCGCGGCGCATTCCGCGACCTTGCGCGAAAGTACGGTGGGCGCGCCCGCCGTGAACGAGAAGAGCAGTACAAGCACGCTGAAAGCGATCTGATAAAGTCCCACCGCTTCCGCTCCGAGCGTGCGCGACATCCAGATCTTGAAGAGGAAAGACAGCAGCCTCGTCGCCACCGAAAATCCCGTGACTATGGAAAAAGATTTGATCGTTCCGTTCAATTTTCGCCTCGCAGTAACG
>DVJC01000074.1 GCA_018710835.1 Candidatus Limadaptatus stercoravium
CGAATATAAAGATAAGGAGCATACGAAAATGAAGAACTATCTTACGAGTTATAACAGAAACAATCATCCGTTCGATCTGATCGACAGCGCGTTCGACGATTTCTTCCGTCCGCTGTTCTACGACGAGAAGCTGGACGCCATGAAGACGGACATCAGGGAGACCAAGGACTCCTACATCATGGACGTCGAGATGCCGGGGTTTGACAAAGAGGACATCAACCTCGACGTGGACAACGGCTATCTGACCATCCGTGCGGAGAAGAAGGAGAAGGACGAGAGCGGCAAGGAAGATCACCGCTACGTCAGAAAGGAGCGCAGCGTGTCCTGCCAGAGGAGCTACTATATCGGCGACACCGAAGAGGACGCGATCAAGGCGAAATACGACAAAGGCGTGCTGACGGTCACTCTGCCCAAGAAGGAAGAGAAGAAGCCGGAAAGCAAGAAATCCATTGCCATCGAATGACATCCCTGCAAGGGAAATCCTCCCTTATCCCCCCTTTTTGCGGCGTGCGCGAGCGCGCCGCTTTTTTTGCGGAATAACCTCCGGTCAAGCCGGTCGTTTCGAATTTGCCGCCGAAAGGCGGCGATGGGGCAAAGATGACAAAAACGCCGTTTAACATATGCAAACGGCGTTTTATCGTATGTTTTTGTGCCGGCTGCGGGCTGTACGGCGCACGGGATGATGAGATGAGGAATGCGGAGAGCTCCTCTTGTGTATCGCGCGGTTTCGTGGTGCGCGTGACAGTCGCGCGACGTTCGGAACGGGGTGAAAGGCGTCCGGTCAGTTCAGGATCAGCGCGTCGGAGAAGGCGACCGGCTTGCCGTCGAGAAGAGCCGCAACGCGCACCGCCGCGCCCTCCGGGAGAGCAACGCCGGATATGTCGGCGGAAAGTGAGTCTGTTTCGACGACGAGAACGCCGTTTGCAAGTACGGCGAAGGTGCAGCCGTCGGGAAGACGGGCGGCGTCCCACGAAAGGATACCGTCCGCATAGGTAAGCCCGGTGATCTCCGGAGCTCCTGCGGCGAAAGGAGAGAGGAAGTCGGCGGACGTTCCGTCCGTCATGCCTTCCGCCGACGAAACCGCCGCAAGCGTGAAGCCGCCGTACAACGTGACCGGTTCGGATACGTCGAGAGTGACGAGCAGCTTGTCGTTGGCAAGATCTGCTTCGAATGCGACTGTGAAACCGTCGAAAACGAACGCGCCGTCCCGCGCCGCAGCTTCCGCCTCGCGCGTTTCGCCGGAAGGGAGGGTGATGATGAGAGTCAGGATCTCCGTGCGCGCGTCGGCGGAAAACCCTATTGCGGGAATGCCGCTTTCGGTGTATACGGCAAAGAATGAGTGCGGTGCGGCGAGAGCTTCCGGCTCGGGCACGTCGGGGAGATCGGGTTCGTCCGGCGGATCGGGCACGTCGGGCTCTTCCGGTTCGTCCGGCAGATCGGGCACGTCGGGGAGATCGGGTTCGTCCGGTTCTTCGGGTTCGTCAGGCAGGTCGGGACCGTCCGGTTCTTCGGGATCTTCGCCGCCCGTCGTTCCGCCGTCTTTCAGCGCAAGCACGGTCAGGTCGTTGACCGTGCCCGTGACGGTGTGCGATGACGGCGAGAAAGTGTATCCGTCCAGCTCGAAGGCGACGATGTCGCCGTACTCCAGCCCGGAGAGGGAGAACACGCCGTTGACGTCCGCGGCACCCGAGGTTTCTCCGTTCACGAGGACGGCGGCGCCGGGGAGAGGATCGCCTCCGCAGAGCACTATGCCTGAGACGGAAATGCCGCTGTCGGGGATCTCCGGCATGGACTCGTTGCACGCCGCGAGCGCGCATACGGCAAGGATCGTAAGCACGAGAAGGGCGGTCAGCTTCTTAAACATAAACCACCCTCCCGTCTTGCACGGAGAACGCCGCAGTGAGCGGCGCGCCCGCGCGTCCGTCCTTTACGGCGGTCACGGTCAGCACAAATTCACCGTCCGTCACATACGCGCTTATGTCGGCGCGGTTTGCCGTCGTTTCGGCATATACCAGCACTTCACCGTCTGAAATAAGAGTATAAACGTAATGATCCGGCGCATCGCCTGCCGTCGGCGTCCAGCTTGCGACGAAGCCGCCGCCGGCGGACGACACCACCGCGTCGTGCGGAGGGAGAGGAGGAGCCGTGTTCGTCACCGTAAAGACGTAAGGGGAGGACGCGGCGTTGTATTCGTCGCCTTCCGCGGTGACGGAGCATGTATATTCTCCCGAAAGCAGGAGAAGTCCGCCGATGTCCGCTGCGGGTTCGGAGTATGTTCCGACGAATATCCCGTTCACCGTAAGCGAGTAAGACTGCGCGCCGTAAACCGCCGTCCAGCAGAGTGTCCCGTCCTCAAACGCGCCGTCCGAAGGCGGAGCAAGCACCGTGCGGTACTCAACCGTGACGGAGGCGGAAGCAATCGACGCCGCGTCCGCGAAAGCGGTCACGGATACCGTGTAAACGCCGCCGCCGCGGAAGAGCGAGGAAAATCCGACAAATAATGTGTCCGCGGCGAAAGACAGCTCGCGTACCGTCCCGCCGGAAGAGTCCGTGACGGTCACGTCGTAGCGCACCGCCTCCGGGACGGGACGCCAGAACACGGTCCCGTCCTCGGCGTACACCGCAAAAGCCTCCTCCGCCGCGGCGGACGGAATGAAACCGCACATGAACGCCGTCATGACGAAAACAACGGTGCAGAGCGCGGGTATCAATGTTTTTGCAAGCGTCTTTTTCACACGAAAAAGATAAGACAAAACGCTCCGCAAGTCAACAGAATACCCGACAATTGTCCTCGCCGGTATTTCCGCGGCGAGGGTGCCACGCAAAAGCGGGACGGAGAGCGTGCGCTGCCGCGGCGATCGTTTCGGCCCGCATGCGCCGTATAAGGCGTTTTAAGGGCGCGGGAGACGTTTTGCCCCGTTCCGCGTACAAGGGATCAAAACGCTTGCTTTGCGCGCGTGCGTGTGATATAATAACTTAAAATAATCATTTAGTATTATTTAACAAAACTATAACTCAAAACTCAAAACCGAAAGGAGGAAGCATGGAAGAAGTCAAACACAGCTATAATGCGACCGACATTCAGGTGCTCGAGGGACTGGATCCCGTAAGGAAGCGTCCGGGAATGTACATCGGTTCCACGGACGCGCGCGGACTTCATCATCTCGTGACGGAAGTCGTTGACAACTCCATTGACGAGGCGCTTGCAGGCTACTGCACGCACATCTCGGTCGAGATACTTTCCGACGGCGCGGTGCGCGTCACGGACAACGGACGAGGCATACCCGTCGGCGTGATAGAGAAGGAGGGCAAGTCCGCAGTCGAAGTCGTGCTGACCAAACTTCACGCGGGCGGCAAATTCGGCAGCGGCGGATACAAGATCTCCGGCGGTCTGCACGGCGTGGGCGTGTCCTGCGTCAACGCGCTCTCCGAGTGGCTGGTGGCGGAGGTCAGGCAGGGCGGCAAGCTCTACCGCATACGCTTCAACCGCGGCGTGGCGGAGCGTCCGCTTGCCGAGGTCGGAACGGCGGAGGACACGGGCACGACCATCACGTTCTATCCCGACGGCGACATATTCGAAACGCTGGATTTCAACTACGACACCATGAAGTCCCGCCTGAGAGAGCTTGCGTATCTCAACAAAGGGCTGACCATCGAGATCGCGGACGAGAGGGTGGAGCCGGCGCGCCGTGAAGTGTTCTGCTACGAAGGCGGCATAGTTTCCTTCGTGGAGAGCCTCAACCGCAACAAGGAGACCATATTCGAGAACGTCGTGTATTTCGACGCGCAGTATGTCGACAGCGAGATCGAGGTCGCCATGCAGTACAACGATTCCTACACCGACACCATTCTCGCGTTCGCCAACAACATCAACACCGAAGAGGGCGGCACGCACCTTGACGGCTTCAAGGCGGCGATCACCAAGGTCATCAACGATTACGGCAGGAAAGCCGGCATCCTCAAAGAGTCGGACAAGCTCTCCGGCGAGGACGTGCGCGAAGGACTCACCGCCGTCATATCCGTCAAACTCGCGGAGCCGCAGTTCGAGGGACAGACCAAGACCAAACTCGGCAACAGCAGCATGAGAGCCGCGGTGGCAAAGAGCGTGACCGAGGGGCTGGGGACTTACCTTGAGGAGCATCCGAGAGAGGCGAAGGAGCTTGTGCTCAAGACCGTGACCGCGCAACGCGCAAGAGAGGCGGCGAGAGCGGCGAGAGAGACCGCGAGGAGGAAATCCGCGCTGGAGAGCACCACGCTTCCCGGCAAACTCGCGGACTGCACGGACAAGGATCCCAAGGCGTGCGAGATCTACCTTGTCGAGGGCGATTCCGCAGGCGGCAGCGCGAAGCAGGGCAGGGACCGCAGATTCCAGGCGATACTTCCCCTCCGCGGCAAGATCCTCAACGTGGAAAAGGCAAGGCTGCACAAAGTGCTGGAAAACGAGGAGATCAAGGCGATGATCACCGCGTTCGGCTGCGGCATCAACGCCGATTACGACGAAAGCAAGCTGCGTTACGACCGCATCATCTGCATGACGGACGCTGACGTCGACGGCTCGCATATCCGCATACTCATGCTGACGTTCTTCTTCCGCTTCATGCGTCCGCTCATCGAGAACGGGCACGTCTACATCGCGCAGCCCCCGCTTTACAAACTCGCGCGCGGCAAGCAAGAGTGGTATTTCTACGACGACGACGCGCTCAACGCGTTTTACGAGGAGAACGGCAGAAAGGGTTACGACCTGCAGCGTTACAAAGGTCTCGGCGAGATGAACCCCGAACAGCTGTGGGAGACGACCATGGACCCCAAGAGCCGCACGCTGCTCCGCGTGACGATGGAGGACGCCATCTCCGCGGACGAAATGTTCTCCGTCCTTATGGGCGAACAGCCCGAACTCAGGCGCGCCTTCATCGAAGAGAACGCCAAACTCGTCGAAGAGCTCGACGTCTGATGAGGTGAGAGTATGAGCAAAGAAACTCAGAAAGACAAGGAATATCTCGAACATCTTAACGACAGCAAGATAGTCAACGTAGAGGTGGAGAACGAGCTGAAGAAGTCCTTCATCTCCTACGCCATGGCGGTCAACGTGTCCCGCGCCATTCCCGACGTCAGGGACGGACTGAAGCCCGTGCACAGGCGCATACTTTACGCCATGAGCGAGCTGGGGCTCACTCCCGACAAGCCTTACCGCAAGAGCGCGATGGTGGTCGGCGAAGTGCTGGGCAAATACCACCCCCACGGCGACATCTCCGTCTACGACGCAATGGTCCGTCTTGCGCAGGATTTCTCCATCCGCTGTCCCCTCGTGGACGGGCACGGCAACTTCGGCTCCGTGGACGGCGATCCCCCCGCGGCGTACCGCTACACCGAAGCGCGTCTTTCCAGGATCGCGCTGGAGATGATCCGCGACATTGACAAGCGCACGGTGGATTTCTATCCCAACTTCGACGACACGCGCGAACAGCCCGTCGTGCTTCCCTCGCGCTTTCCCAATCTTCTCGTCAACGGTTCGGACGGCATAGCGGTGGGTATGGCGACGTCCATTCCTCCCCACAACCTCGGCGAGGTAATAGACGCGGTCATCGCGCTCATGCGCAATCCGGAGCTCGAAGTGGACGACCTCATGGAGTACATCCCCGCGCCCGACTATCCTACGGCGGGACTCGTGCTGGGGCGCGCCGCGATACGTCAGGCGTACCGCACGGGCAGAGGGGCGGCGGTCATACGCTCGCGCACGGAGATAGAGGAGCTCCCGAACGGCAAGAGCCGCATCATCATCACGGAGATCCCCTATCAGGTCAACAAGGCGAAGCTCATCGAGAACATCGCCGACCAGGTCAAGGACAAGCGGCTCGAAGGCATCTCGGACATCAGTGAAGAAACCGACCGCACGGGCATGCGCATAGTCATCGACGTCAAGAAGGATCACAATCCGCAGGTCGTGCTCAACACGCTGTTCAAGCAGACCAGCCTGCAGGTGAACAATTCCATCATTCTGCTCGCGCTCGTGGACGGCGTGCCGCGCATACTCAACCTCAAGCAGATCCTCGAATATTACATCGCGCACCAGGAGGACGTCATTGTCCGCCGCACCAAGTTCGACCTCGAAAAGGCGGAGGAGAGAGAGCACATCCTCAACGGTCTTGCCATCGCGCTCGCCAACATCGACGAAGTGGTGGAACTGCTCAAAAAGAGCGCGGACAGACAGGACGCCATAGACAAGCTGACGGAGCGTTTCCTCCTCAGCGAGAAACAGGCCGTGGCCATCCTCGAAATGCGTTTGCAGCGCCTTACGGGGCTCGAGGTGGAGAAAATCAACGAAGAGCTCGAACAAAAGCGCGCGGAGATCCGGGAGTTCAAGCGCATTCTCGGTTCGGAAGACGCGGTGAAAGAGATCATCGTGCAGGAACTCACCGAGATAAAGGAGCGTTATTCCACGCCCAGACGGTCGGAGCTCAGCTACGATTACTCCGAGATCAACATCGCCGACCTCATCGACAAAGAGGACATCGCGGTGTCCATGACGCACGGCGGCTACATCAAGCGTCTGCCCGTGTCCGAGTACCATTCACAGCGCAGGGGCGGCATGGGCGTCACCGCGCATAAGGCGAAGGACGACGACTTCATCGAGCACATCTTCGTGAGCAATACGCACCAGGATCTGCTCTTCTTCACCAACCTCGGCAAGGTGTTCACCATGAAGGGGTACGAGATCCCCGAGGCAAGTAAGACCTCGCGCGGCAGAGCGATCATCAACCTCCTGCAGCTCGCCCCCGGCGAAAAGGTGCAGACGGTGCTTCCGCTCCCCGACGAGAGAGAGGGCAAGTTCCTCATGCTCGCAACGCGCAACGGACTCATCAAGAAGACGCCGCTCGAAGAGTTCGATTCCATCAAGCGCAACGGCAAGATAGCCATTAAGTTCAACGACGACGACGAACTCATCGAGGCGGTGCTCACGAGCGGCTCCGATCAGCTCATCATGGCGTCCAGCGAAGGCTACAGCATCCGCTTCAGAGAGACCGACGTGCGCCCCATGGGCAGGACGGCAATGGGCGTCAGGAGCATGAAACTCGCCGAAGGCGCGCATATGGTCGCGCTTGCCGTCGTGACGGAAGGGTGCGAGATACTGACCGTCACCACGGGCGGCTACGGCAAACGCAGCAGCATCGACGATTACCCCCTGCAGGGCAGAGCCGGCAAGGGCGTCAAGGCGGGTGTGTTCAATGCCAAGACGGGCGACCTCGCGGGGCTTAAAGTCATTCCCGCGGACACGGACGTGATGATGATCACGGACGGCGGCATCATCATCCGCGTGCAGGCGGACGAGATCTCCAAGATAGGCAGAGCCACGCAGGGCGTGCGCATCATGAAACTCAAGGGAGAGGAAAGCAAGGTGGTAAGCATCGCACTCACTCCCCACGAGGACGAGGAGCCCGAACTCCCCGAAGGTGAGGACGCGCAGCCCGAAGGCGAAGGCCCGCAGGCCGGGAGCGCGGCCGCCGCGGAAACCTCTTCCGATTACGGCGCCGCGGCAGTGACGGCGGAAGCCGCACCCGACGGCGGCGCGGAAGAGTGACGGCGAAAGCATCCTTCCGCCCCGGCGGAAAGATTCCGTAAAACCGCAAAACAGCGACATAAAATGCACAAAACGCGGAGTTAAACTCCGTGTTTTGCTTTATCTGGCGGCGGCAGACGCGCCGCCCGTACCGCCCGGCAAAGTCAGCCCATCCATTCGTACGGGACGTCGGACGATCCGCGGGCGCCTCCCTTGTACCAGTTGGGATCCCAGCCCTCCGGCAGAGAGGGGAACATGCAGTGCACCATGGTTATTTGCGGATTTTTGCCGAAGACGGCGTATCCCATCGTCTTGACGGACGAAGGCACGGTGATCTCGGAAAACCCGGCGTCGAAGAACGCTTCGTCGCCGATGGATTCCACTCCGTTCTCTATCGTGACGGAGGCGAGGTTGTTGCATACGGAGAAGGCGTCTTCCCTTATTTCTTTGACATTTCCCGGTATCGTCACCGAAACGAGGGAAGTGTAGTGCTGATAAACGTACCGGTTTATTTTTCCAGCGATCCGGCAGGATAACCGTTTCGTACGCAGCGGCAGAGACGGAACGGAAGGGCAAATGTCGGAAACATGGTGTTTATCGGTTGTTTTGCGCGCATAAAATGTCGTTTTTGCCCGATCTTGCACGACTGCGCCGCCCGGATCGGCAGCGGCGGACGCGGAGAGCGGCGCGCTTTTGCGCGTGCGCGGAGCGTGTGCGTCCGATATTATTCTGTCGCGCGCGCGGAGCGGAAAAGAAGCGGTGCGGGAACACGAATTATTAAATTATTATTAAACGGATAAAATACGGCTTGTCATATGCGCCCGCGTGTGATAGTATATAAAAGCCGAGGGTTGCTCTCGGCTATGAGCCGACCGCTTCTTTCGGATCGGTTTGATCGGGGGACAGGAATGAGGAAATTTTTTGTCGGAATCGTTTTGGCAGCGATTATCGCGGTTTCGATTTTTGCTTTTACGGCTTGCAATTACGGCGCACAATCGGGTAATGCGTATGCTGCTTCTGAAGGCAGCTGGGTGGTCAGGACCGAAAATCCGGCCGAGATGGCTGCGGAAGTCACGTTTACAAGCGACGGCCTTTGGAGAATGTTTGTGAACACCGGAGGGCTTGAGGAAGGTCAGGGACAAGGCGCCAACGACAACAGCAACTGGTGCAACGGTCATTATTATTTTGAAGGAAAACCGGGGGTGTCGACGCTTTACATGTGCCTTTACGATTATGACGCATATGTCGAGGCGACCGGCGACACGGGTACCGGAGTGAACAATACCTACAATCCCGCCAACGTCAGAATGCTTGACGCAAGCAACAACCGGATAGAATTCAATGTGTATTATCAGGCGGCGCCGGATGAAAACGGCACGTACGAGTTTTGCATAGAGCTGCTCCCGATGGCTGACTTTGTCGGCGGGCTAGATCCGGAACTTGCCAGGTTCAGATTTGATTTCCAGCCTCCGCAGGACGGGACGCTCGGCACGGATGACGCGCCTCAGCCCGTTGCTCCGGCAGACGGATTGACGTTCATAGACAAAGTGATCATCATAGCCGTCGTGGTCGGCGTTGTGATAATAGCCGTGATAGTAGCGATCGTGCTGATCGTGAAGAAAAAGAAGAAAAAGAAAGCTGCCGCACTCGCGGCGGGAGAAGGCGCGGAGGCGAATTGCCCCGCGGACGATTCCGACGAAGGCGGCGGCAGCGCGTCGTAAGGGCCGGCGCAATACAGGGGAGAGCGGTTTGTCCGCGGATCCGGTATCAACGGAGGGTCGGCAATGTGCCACGCCCTCGGCACAGGAACAAAAAGGAGACATATTATGGATCAGCGCAGCAAGAACAAGGTCAAACTTTTCCGTACGTTGAAAGTGGTCTTTTACTGCCTCGGTCTGCCTCTTTTCATATTTGCGGTCATCATTACCGCGGCGACGGAGTATGTGGGCGAATTCGCCTACGCCGGTCTTGCCGATACGGAACTGTTCGCAAGCATGAAAGTGCTGTTCAACGGCACGGCGCTTTACGGCGTTTGGGTAGCGGCAGGCGTTTGGCTTCTGATTGCCATCGTACACATCATCCTCGTCAAGACGGTCAAGAACAGGCGGGCGCGCACAATGCTGGTGGGCATAGTGACGCTCGTTGCCATGCTTGCCCCCGTCGTGGTGATGGATCTCGTGCTCCCCGTCACGCTCGACAAGATCGCGGCAGACGCGCCCGAAGGGGTGACTATCGCGAGCTACGAGGACGAGAAAGGGCATTTCTATACGCGTACGAGCGCAAGCTGGACGGCAGACGGCAAGTATGAAAGCAACAACTACTACTTCATAACGGGCGTTGAAGACTTCCTCCGCACTTACAACATAGGCATGGGAGGCGGCACCAAGAGCGGCGTCGCGAACAACACCTCCAACGTGCCCGTGAGGTTCGGCGATCTGTACATCGAAGGAGAGGGCGCGCCTTACGCCGATTCGGCATTCGCCGATAAGGTCGTAAAGAGCGGCACTACCGTGACGGTGAACGGCGAGAGCGTGACCGTGTCCGATTCGACGGAACAGCTGATCGTTGACGGCGTGGTGTTCGCCGACTACTACTACGGCACCGCCAACGGACTGTGGTACCGCACTTCCGCCACGGCGCAGATGGGCGACGGTGTGTACGGATACGCCTCCTACAACTCCAACGGGATGCTTTCCGACGGCTACGTGTACGGCATCGACGTTGCGCTTGAGATCCTCGAAGACTACTATTACTCCCAGAAGCGCATGACCGAGCTCTCCAACGAGGCGACGCTCGGCGGCTATACGATCCCGTCCGACGCGGAGATCAAGGCGGCGGCGGCGCAGGCGAGAGAAGAGTATTACTCCGAAAACGGCGCGGCTTCCGGCTACGAGAAGTGGCTGTGGAACAAGCAGACCGCGATCTCGGAGGATTTCTCCCTCACCCAGGCGGAACTCGAAACCGTGCTCGACGCACTCGGCGGAGCAATAGGCGGATCGCTCAGCGACGAGATCACATATCTGTTCGAAGGACTGCCGCAGCTGCTCGGTATGTTCGGTATTGCGGGAGCGGCGTTTACCCCCGTTTACGCCGGCGAAGTTGCGACCGGTATACGTATAGATATAGGCGAGCAGGACGCCAGCGGAGCCGTCCCCAATCCTACGGTATCGATATTGGTGGAACTGGCGGAACGCAACGGAGAGGAAATGCTCACCATCGAGCTTTCCGGTACGACGTTCAACGACGGAGTTTACGAGATCGGGCTTGACTCCCGTCTTATCAGCGGGCTGTCCGAGCTGCTCGACAGCCTTGTGGCGAACGCTAAAATCCTCCGCAACGAAACCACCAACGCAACGTATCAAACCGTGGCGGAGATCGTATACGACGTGCTCAACGGCGGCGGCACCGGCACCATAGGGACCGTCGGCACGATCTTCGGAATCGTCGGAGGGCTCATCAGTATAATCGGCGACATTACCGGCCTCATCACCATAGAGGCGGATGCGGACGGCAACGTGACGACGAGCACCGAGGACATGCTTTACGGGCTCATTACCAATCTGCTCCAGGGGCTCTACTGGTATTCCTCCAGCGAGATCAGACCCGTTTACGACTTCTATGTTGAAGGACTTGCCGGCCTCGGCGTGGACGTGACTTCCGACGACGCGGCGGCGCAGGCTGCGGCGGAATACGCCGAACAGCTCTCGCTGTATGACAGAGCGGTGTACGAAGGCGGCATGCACGGCTACATGATCGGTTCGGTCATCATTCCCGGCAGCTCGCTCATCGCGGGCGACACGCTCGGCAACGGCAGCTATTCCGCGACGGTGCCCGCAAGCTACGAGGAAGTCATGCAGTTCAAGACCGAGCTCTCCTACAAGAAGTGGCTCTATCCTCTGCTCGGCGTGAGAGAGTGCCTCGTGTGCTTCGTGCCTTTCGTGGTGCTGTTCATACTGCTCAGCGGTATGGCGGCGGAGAAGGAGATGCTGTACGCGACCGGTCAGGAATCGGCAAAAAAGACGAGAAAACAGAAAAAACAAGAGAAAGAGGCTGCGGCGGCAGCGGTAGGGGCGGCCGGAGTCGCGGAAGACGTTCAGGCAGCCGGCAATGTCCCTCCGGAGGAGCGCACCGAGCCGCTTGTTTCTGAAAATAACGATAAGGAGGTGCTGTGAAATGAAAAACGCAAAGGCTGAAAACAAAAAGAAATTTTCCGGCAAAATAGCGGGCCTCACAGTCCTCGAAGCGCTCTTCTACATCCTGAGCCTTCCGGTGATAGTCGTACTGTCCGCGGTATTCTGCGTCAAGACGTACGAGCTTGTGCCGTACTATTCGTTCTGGCCCTTCGTGGGCGTGATACTTGCCGGCGTGCTGTGCCTGGTATTCGTCATCGTTGTGATGTGCATATCTCTCCGCAAGAAGAGCAAGCGCACCATACTGATGCAGACCGTGTCCATCATCGTTGCGGCGGTCATGCTCACCTCCTTCATCGCGGTGGCTCTTGACGTGGTGCTGCCCGACGTGCTCGCCCAGCTGACGTCCAGCACGCTCTTTTATGAAGATGTGAGCAACGAGGAGCTTGCGTCCGAACAGGCGGAATTCAACGCCGGACTCGACCGCAAGTTCATCATGCTGAACCTCCTCAACGGCAACTACGATCCGCAGTATTATTACGAAACGCTGAAAGCCGACGCGGACGTGTCGGACAGAGCCGCAACTCTCGCAAGCTGGATAAGAAGGAGTTCTACCACGCCTGCGGTATATGCCGACACTCTCATGAACGACGAAACCCGTCCGTATTACTCCGAACTCTTCCAGTTTATCTACGATGAGTACATCATGACGGACATGGACTACGCTCTGCTCAATCCGGACGCCGCCGGCATCGGCAACTCCACGCGTATCGGCATGGGACACGCCATTGCGGAGGTCATATATCCCGAATACAGAGAGCTCGTCAAAGAGGGTATGAGCAACGAGAGGATCAGCGAACTCTTCCTCAACAACTATGCAAGCCTCAAGAACGACGGCTACCTTACCTTTGACGACAGCATGATCCTCTACGCCACCACGGGCAGAATGACCGTCCCCGTCGTCATCAGACTGCTCCTCGATCAGGGCTACACCTACACCGACGGAGAGGTCGCCTACTTCGACGAGGAGACCGGCAGCATCGTGGAGCCGGAAGGCGTGTTCTACCTCGAACTGTATAAGCCCGATGCGGTCAACCGGCTCGTCGCGGCGACAGGTGCGGTCAGATGGGCGACCGACGGCAGCGGTCTCGGCATAGTCGTTCAGGAAGTCGCAGGCGTCGAGTACGGTATCGGCGCGGTGGTCATCCCCAACCGCGACGCCAACGGCGAGATCATCCCGAACGGCGGCGGTTACATCCGTGCGCCCAGGACGTGGAGCATCCTCGACATGGACGGCAAGCGTATGGACGTTGCGGCGATAAGCGACGTGGTGGTCGACCTCGGTGGACTCATCGGTGGGCTGGGGCTTGATCAAGCCACAATGGAGCTCATCGTCAACCTTCTTAACAGTTTTAAAATAGACATACTCAATCCCATGACGCTCGGCGAACTGCTTAACAGCAACGGAATGAGCATATTGCTCAATCTGCTGTTCGGCAACGAGCTTGACAACATTGCGGACAAGTTGCTGCAAGGCATCACCGACGTCATTATGGCAGCCACCGGCGGCGCGGGGCTCTACCTCAATCTCGCCGTCAACGACGAAGGCGCTCTCGAGATCGCGATCTCGCCCACGAATGTGGAAGTCGGCATGCACGGCTATCAGTACATGACGTGGATGGAGTCCAACAACCTGCTCATCGCGGTCATGAGCGTGATGTCGCTGCGCGAATGGCTGTACATCTTCGGCGCCGTGTCCGTGCTGCTTGCGTTTGCCGCCGGCATGTGCCGTGAGATAAAGGCGCGCATCAAGAAGGACGTCGAAGAGAACGCCGCGCTCGCGGCGGAAACCGCAACCGGCGAAAGCGTGGACGCGGGTGACGCATTCCCGATGGCGGAAGGCGGCGAAAGCGAAGCGGCGGAAACCGCCGGAGCGGAAGATACGGCGGAGGATGTGTCGGCGGCGGAGCCTGCGGACACCGCGCCTCCCGCGGAAGAAGAATGACGCATGACAACGTCACGAGGGCTTGCGGAAAGCAAGCCCTCTCTTTTTGCTGAAAGGCAAAAACGCGCGCGGGGGCGTAAGCGGGCGTGCACCGTAAAAGTAACGTGACCGGCGCGCCGCCCGGCGTATCGCGCATGCCGCGGCTTGCGGCACGGAGCGGAACTCCGCGCCGGCGGAAAGCGATCGCGCACGGTGTGAAAAAATGCGTCGATAACGCTTGCAATCGCGCGCGTATGTGATATAATGGAAAAAATTCCGGGAGAAACTTGATGCTCGAGTTTGAGAACATTGCCTATTATACTGCCGCAGGTTTCAAAAAAGGCAAAGTCACCGTATCCGACGGCAAGGTATATCTCTCTCCCGAATGCGACATCTCTAAAGAGGATGTCGACGGAAAAATCATTCTCCCCGGTCTTGCAGACGTACACGTTCATCTGCGGGAACCGGGATTTTTTTATAAAGAGAGCATAGCTACGGGAAGCGCTGCCGGAGCGCGCGGAGGATATACCGCGCTGCTTGCGATGCCGAATCTTAATCCCGTCCCGGACAGCACGGAGCATCTCGCCGCCGAGCTGGACGCCGTGAGGCGCACGGCGAAGATCGGAGTGTATCCCTACGCCGCGCTCACCGTGGGCGAAAAGGGGAAGGAGCTTTCCGCCATAGAGGAGCTCGCGCCGCTCGTCGCCGGATTTTCCGACGACGGAAAGGGCGTGCAGAGCGCGGGGCTCATGCGCGAGGCGATGATGCGTGTGAAGAAGTGCGGCAGCATCATAGCGGCGCATTGCGAGGACGAGAGCCTGCTCGACGGCGGATATATCCACGACGGAGCGTACGCCGCGGCGCACGGGCATAAAGGGATAAGCTCGGAGAGCGAGTGGAAAATGGTGGAGCGCGACGTCGCGCTGGCTGCGGAAACGGGAGTGAAATACCATGTGTGCCACGTTTCGACCGAGGAAAGCGTGGAGATCATACGGCGAGCCAAAGCGGCGGGCGTTGACGTCACCTGCGAGACCGCTCCGCACTACCTTATTCTCACGGAGGACGATCTGGAAGAGGACGGCAGATTCAAAATGAATCCGCCTCTCAGGACCGCCCGCGACCGCGACGCGCTCGTCGAAGGGCTGCGCGACGGGACGGTGGATATGATAGCCACCGATCACGCGCCGCATTCCGACGAGGAGAAATCGAAGGGGCTAAAGGGCAGCCTTATGGGCGTCGTGGGTTTGGAATTTGCTTTCCCCGTACTTTATACCGAACTTGTAAAGACGGGCAGGATAAGCCTCATGCGGCTGATAGAGGCGATGACGACGGCGCCGGCGAAGCGGTTCGGACTGCCGACGGGCGATCTTTACGACGGCGCGCCCGCAAATCTTGCGGTGTTCGACCTCTCGCGCGAATGGACGGTGAGGGGAAAAGAGTGCGCGTCCAAGGGCAGCAGCACGCCTTTCGAAGGCAGAAAAGTTCAGGCGAAAAACACAATGACGATATATAACGGAGAAATCGTATGGAAAGAGTGAAGAGAAAACTCGTGCTGGAAAACGGCGACGTGTACGTCGGTTACGGGTTCGGAGCCGCCTCCGACGCCATAGGCGAGATAGTGTTCAACACCTCGATGGCGGGATATCAGGAGATAATCTCCGATCCGAGCTACACCGACCAGATCATCGTGATGTCCTACCCCATCATAGGCAACTACGGCATCACGGACGAGGACTACGAAAGCAAGAATCTGCTGCTGAAAGCCATGGTGGTGCGCGACTATAACGACGCGCCGTCCAACTTCCGCTACACCAAGACGCTTTCCGAGCTGCTGGAGGAGAACGGAGTCCCGGGCATACAGGGCATAGACACGCGCAAGCTGGTGAGGACGATACGCGACAAAGGATCGATGACGGCGTGCCTTGTCGACGAGAGCGTGCCCTCGGAAGAGGTCATGGCGAGGATAAAGGCGTATGTTTATCCCACCGACCAGGTGGAGCGCGCGGGATGCAGGAAGAGGTGGTACAGCCGCACTCCAAACCACCGTTACAACGTCGTCGCGGTGGACTGCGGCATCAAAAACCAGATGGTGCGCAACCTCAACAACAAGGGCTGCAACGTCATCGTCGTGCCGCACACGATAAGCGCGGAGGACGTGCTTGCGCTTAAGCCCGACGGAGTGTTCCTCAGCAACGGACCGGGAGATCCCGTCAACGTCCCCGAAGTGGTGGAGCTCGTGCGTGCCCTCAAGGGCAAAGTGCCCATGATGGGCGTGTGCATGGGACACCAGCTCATCAGCCTGGCGTACGGCGCAAAGACGTACAAGCTCAAGTTCGGGCACAGAGGAGGCAACCATCCCATCCTGGACAAGACGACGGGGCTTATAGAGATCACCGCGCAGAACCACAGCTATGCCGTTGACGAGAAATCGTTGAAAGGCACGGGGCTCACGGTCACGCACATCAATCTGCTGGACAAGACGGTGGAAGGCGTGGAGGACAAGAAGAACAAGGTCTTTTCGGTGCAGTTCCATCCGGAGAGCGCGCCCGGCCCCTGCGACAGCATAAGGCTGTTCGACAAATTCATTCTTAACATCGAGGAGTGGAAGAAAAATGCCTAAGAGAACGGATATAAAGAAAGTGCTTGTCATAGGCTCCGGTCCCATCGTCATAGGACAGGCGGCGGAGTTCGATTACGCCGGTACACAGGCGTGCATAGCCCTGAAGGAGGAGGGGTACGAAGTCGTGCTCGCCAACTCCAACCCCGCCACCATTATGACTGACAAGATGATGGCGGACAAAATATACATGGAGCCGCTGACTCTCGAATACGTCGCGCGCATCATACGCTACGAGCGCCCCGACGCCATAGTCCCCGCGCTCGGCGGACAGACGGGACTCAACCTCGCGATGAAACTCGCGCACAGCGGCGTTTTGGACGAATGCAACGTTAAACTGCTCGGAACGTCGCTTGAAAGCATCGAAATGGCGGAAGACCGCGAAAAATTCAAGGAGATGTGCATGCGCATCGGCGAGCCGGTCATCCCCTCGCAGATCACATACAGCGTCGAGGAAGCCAAGGAGGCGGCGCACAACATCGGCTATCCCGTC
This sequence comes from Candidatus Limadaptatus stercoravium, assembly GCA_018710835.1. Taxonomy (GTDB): domain Bacteria; phylum Bacillota; class Clostridia; order Christensenellales; family CAG-917; genus Limadaptatus; species Limadaptatus stercoravium. Next base: position 16,780 of record DVJC01000074.1, read on the forward strand.
GTGCTCCGTCCGGCGTTCACGCTGGGAGGCACGGGCGGCGGATTTGCGGAGAACGAAGAGGAACTCTGCGAGATCATGAAGAACGCGCTCCAGCTCTCTCCCGTGGGACAGGTGCTGGTGGAAAAGAGCGTGAAGGGTTTCAAGGAGATCGAGTTCGAGGTCATGCGCGACGCCAACGACACGGCGATCTCTATCTGCAGCATGGAGAACCTCGACCCCGTCGGCGTGCACACCGGCGACAGCATCGTCGTGGCGCCCGCGCAGACGCTCACCAACAAAGAGGTGCAGATGCTGCGCAACAGCGCGCTCAAGATCATCCGCGAGCTCAAGATAGAGGGCGGCTGCAACGTGCAGTTCGCGCTCGATCCCCACTCGTTCAAATACTACTTGATAGAAGTCAATCCCCGCGTGTCGCGCTCTTCCGCGCTCGCGTCCAAGGCAAGCGGCTACCCCATCGCGCGTGTGACGGCGAAGGTCGCTCTCGGCATGCGGCTGGACGAGATACCGCTCGCCAACACGCCGGCGTCTTTCGAGCCCGCCCTGGACTATATCGTCACCAAAGTCGCGCGCTTCCCATTCGACAAATTCGACACCGCGTCCAACAAGCTGGGTACGCAGATGAAAGCGACCGGCGAGGTGATGAGCATAGGCAGGACATTCGAGGAGAGTCTGCTCAAGGCGCTCCGTTCGCTTGAGATAGGAGCCATACACATCTGGATCCCCAAGTTCGACACCTGGACCAGGCAGGAGCTTTACGATTACATCAAGGACTGCACGGACGACAGACTGTTCGCCATCGCGGAGCTGTTCGAGCGCGGCGGCGATATAGGGCTCATCGCGTCCAGCACCAAGATAGACATGTTCTTCCTGGAGAAGATACGCGAGATCGTTGAGTTCGAAACGGTGGTCAAGGCGAATCCCTTCGACGTCGCGGTGTTCAAGGAAGCCAAACGCCGCGGATTTTCGGACAAATATCTCGCAAAAGTGTGGAAATCCACGGAAGAGGAAATTTTCCTCAAGCGCAGAGAGCTCGGCATCATGCCCGTATACAAGATGATCGACACATGCGCGGGCGAGTTCGAGAGCTATGTGCCTTACTTCTATTCCACCTACGAGGAGGAGCAGGAGAGCGTGGTAAGCGACCGCAAGAAGATCATCGTGCTGGGTTCCGGACCGATCAGGATAGGGCAGGGCATCGAGTTCGACTATTCCACCGTGCACGCGATCTGGACCATACGCGAAGCCGGGTACGAAGCCATCATCATCAACAACAATCCCGAAACGGTGTCCACCGACTACACGACGTCGGACAAGCTCTACTTCGAGCCGCTCACCGTAGAGGACGTCATGAACGTCATCGAGCTGGAGAAGCCGGACGGAGTGGTGGTGTCCCTCGGCGGACAGACGGCGATCAACCTTGCAGACAAGCTCGACGCGCTCGGAGTGAAGATCATCGGCACGGACGTGAACGCCATCCGCAACGCGGAGGACCGCGACTGTTTCGAGAAGATCCTCACCGACCTGCACATTCCGCAGCCCAAGGGCGAGGCGGTGTTCACAGTCGAGGACGGGCTGAAAGTGGCGGAGAGGATAGGCTATCCCGTGCTGGTGCGTCCGAGTTACGTGCTCGGCGGCAGACAGATGCAGATCGCGTCCACGCCGGAAGCGCTCGGAAAATATCTGCGCTCCGCGTCCGCGCTCAATACGGGACATGCGATACTCGTCGATAAGTATGTGCTGGGCAAGGAACTCGAAGTCGACGCGGTGTGCGACGGAAAGGATGTGTTCTGTCCCGGCATCATGCAGCACATCGAGCGTACGGGCGTTCACTCCGGCGACAGTATCAGCGTGTATCCCACGTTCAGCATCAGCGAGGACGCGAAGAAGAAGATACTCGACTACACCGTCAAGCTCGGACTCGGCATCGGCATCGTGGGGCTTTACAACATACAGTTCATCGTGGACGCCAAAGAGGACGTTTACGTCATCGAGGTCAATCCGCGCTCCTCGCGCACCGTACCCTTCATCTCCAAGGCGTCGGGCTATTCTCTTGCCGACATCGGCACCAAGGTCATGCTCGGCATATCGCTGAAAGAGCAGGGCTTCACTTCGGTGTATCCCGAAAAAGCTCCCGACAGATGGTACGTCAAAGCGCCGGCGTTCTCATTCTCCAAGATCAAGGGCATGGAGGTCTACCTCTCTCCCGAGATGAAGTCCACGGGTGAGGCGATAGGCTACGACACCTCAATGAAGCGCGCGCTTTACAAGGCGCTCAAAGCCTCCGGCATGAGCATGCAGAACTACGGCACCGTGTTCCTCACCGTTGCCGACTGCGACAAGGAAGCGTTCCTGCCGATCGCGAAGAGGTTCTACGACCTCGGCTTCAATATCGAAGCCACTAAGGGCACGGCGGAATTTTTGCACGAGCACGGCATACGCGCGAGAGCGAAAGCCAAGATCAGCGAGGGCAGTGACGAGATCCTCGACAGCATTCGCAAGGGACACGTCACCTACGTCATCAACACCCGCGACCTCAACGAGGAGAGCACCAAGCGCGACGGTTACGAGATCCGCCGCGCCGCGGTGGAGAACAACGTCACGCTGTTCACCTCGCAGGACACCGTCGAGGCTCTGCTCGACGTGCTGGAAGACATGACCTTCCGTGTGAGTACGATCTGCTGATGAAACGGGAAATTCTGAGCGTCATATCCTGCCGCGACCTGAACGCCGGCGTTTACGAGCTGGTGCTCTCAGGCGCAAGCGATATGCGGGCGGGACAGTTCGTCGAACTCTCCGTTCCCGGCTTTTACCTGCGCCGCCCGATAAGCGTCGCGGACTGCGCGGACGGCGTGCTGACTCTGCTTGTCAAAGAGGCGGGAGAGGGCACGAAGAAGCTGCGCACGGTAAAAAGCGGAGATACGGTGGACGCGCTCACAGATCTCGGCAACGGGTTCGATACGAATGCCGAAAAACCTCTCCTTGTGGGCGGAGGGATAGGCTGCGCGCCTCTTTACAAACTCGCCAAGGATTTTGCGGCGGCGGGCGTGAGGGCGACGGCGGTGCTGGGCTTCAGGAATGCGGCCGAGGTGTATTACGCGGAGGAGTTTTCGCGCTTCTGCGATGTCGTCATCGCCACCGACGACGGCAGCGCGGGCGTACGCGGCAATGCGGTCTCCGCGGCGGAAGGCATCGATTTCGACCGCTTTTACGCGTGCGGACCGCAGGTCATGCTGCGCGCGGCGGCGCAGAAGCTCAGGCACGGACAGGTCAGCCTGGAAGCCCGTATGGGCTGCGGATTCGGCGCGTGCATGGGCTGCAGCATAAAGACGACCAAAGGTTACGCGCGAGTGTGCAAAGAGGGCCCGGTGTTCGAAGCGGAGGAGGTGGTATGGTGAAGGATCTTTCCGTCAGCTTCCTCGGATATACCATGAAAAACCCGGTAGTGCCGGCAAGCGGCACTTTCGGTTTCGGCTGGGAGTTCGCCGGGATTTACGACATCAACATATTAGGCTCTATGAGCCTGAAGGGGACTACCGCGGAGGCGAGATACGGCAATCCGCTGCCCAGAATAGCGGAGTGCACCGCAGGACTCATCAACGCTATAGGATTGCAAAACCCCGGCGTGCGCGCCGTCATAGACGAGGAGATCCCCCGGCTCGACAAGGTGTACCGCGGCAAAGTCATCGCCAACGTCGGCGGACACAGCGTGGACGAGTACGTTTCCACCGCCGCCGCGTTTGACGCGTGCGACAAGGTGTTCGCGGTCGAACTCAACATAAGTTGCCCCAATGTCAAGGGCGGCGGCATGGCGTTCGGCACGGACGAGAAAATCGCAAAAGAGCTGGTTTACGCGGTCAAAAAGCAACTCAAAAAGCCGCTTATCGTCAAATTAAGCCCCAATGTGACCTCCGTGACCGATATGGCTAAGGCGGTCTGCGACGGCGGAGCGGACGCGGTTTCGCTCATAAACACGCTGGTCGGGATGCGCATAGATCTGCGCACGCGCAAGCCTGTCATTTCCGTGCGTACGGGAGGGTTCAGCGGGCCTGCGGTGTTTCCCGTTGCGCTGCGCATGGTGAACGACGTCGCAAGGGCTGTGGACGTCCCCGTCATGGGGATAGGCGGCGTGTCGTCGGCACGCGACGTCATCGAGATGATGATGGCGGGCGCGGCGGCGGTGCAGGTGGGCGCGGCGAATCTGGTCGATCCTTACGCCTGCAAAAAGATAGTCGAGGAGCTGCCCGAAGTCATGGACGAACTGGGCATAGCTTCTCTTGCACAAATAATCGGGGCGGCGAACGCCTGAGGTGTGAATATGGGCAAAGACGTTATCATTGCATTGGATTTTCCTTCTGCGGACGAAGTGGTTTCCTTCCTCGACAAGTTTGAAGGGGAAGAGCGGAAGCCTTTCGTCAAGATAGGAATGGAGCTTTTTTATGCCGCAGGCGCGGATATCGTGCGCGAGGTCAAGCGCCGCGGACACAAGGTCTTTCTCGACCTCAAGCTCCATGATATACCCAACACGGTCAAGCGAAGCATGGCGGTGCTTTCCGCGCTGGACGTCGACATGTGCAATCTGCACGCGGGCGGCGGTATTGCCATGATGCAGGCCGCGATAGAGGGGCTTACCCGCCCCGACGGCACGCGTCCGCTGCTCATTGCCGTCACACAGCTCACGTCCACGAGCGAGGAAGTCATGCGCCGCGAGTTGTGGATCGACCGTCCCATTGACGAAAC
>DVJC01000075.1 GCA_018710835.1 Candidatus Limadaptatus stercoravium
GGAAAGGAGAGAGCGGATATGAGAATAGCAGGTTACAATCCCAACAGTTTCGTTGATTTTCCCGGCAACATCGCGGCGATAGTTTTTGTGGGAGGGTGCAACCTCAGGTGCTGGTACTGTCACAACGCCGAGATCCTCGACACCAAGGAGTTTCTTTCCGACGACGCGATACTCGCGCGCATAAAGGACAATTTTCTGCTTGACGGAGTGGTCATCTCCGGCGGAGAGCCGACTCTTCAGCCCGACCTTTTCGATTTCGCCGAGAAACTCCGCGCCATAGGTATGCAGGTCAAGCTCGACACCAACGGCATGCGCCCCGAAGTGGTGAAAGAGGGGGTGGAACGCGGACTTTTCGATTACGTCGCAATGGACGTCAAGGCGCCTTTCGAGAAGTATTACAAGGTGTCGCCGACGCGCACCGCCGATGCAGCGAAGCTCCGCGAGACCGCCGCGTATCTCATGGGACAGGACAGGATCCCGTACGAGTTCCGCATGACGGTCGTTCCGCAGTTTGAAGTCGCGGATATAGTCGAGGCGGCAAAGGAGATCGCCGGTGCGCGCGTGTTTTATCTCCAGCCCTACGTCGACCACGGCATGGGGTTCAAGTCCCCGACCAAGGAGTTCCTCGCCGCCGCGCGCGAAGCGTGCCTGCCTTACGTCAACACCGAACTACGCTGATTATTTCCGGCCAAACGCAAAATGGCTGTTGCTCAGCCATTTTGGCCGGACTACATTCCTTGTGCTCCGCTTCGCTTACCGCACTGCGTCATAGCGGGCGCACTTTCACCGCGCATGTCGCTGAAAGCGCGATAATATATGCGAGGGGATTATCCCCTCGCGCTCCCATATTATTGCCAGACGTCACGCACATCTTTCGCCATTAACGACAGCTTTTGCGTGACGTTCTGCTTGCTTTCCGCTAAAAAAACGCCGTCCTTGCGGGGACGGCGGTTTTTTGTGTAATTTCTTATTTTTTGTGCAGTTTCTTATTATTTTTTTGTAACTATTATTTCTTGTAAGTGTTTATCAGGTCGCGGAAGGCGGGGAGAGAACGCTCTATCATGTCGCGCCCCACGCAGTAGGAGATGCGCACATATCCGGGCGCGCCGAAGGTGTCGCCGGGGACGATGAGCAGTCCGAAAGTCTTTGCGCGCTCGGAGAAAGCGTTCGCGTCCGGTTCGGGAGAGCGCACGAAGAGGTAGAACGCTCCGTCCGGATGCACGCAGTCGTAGCCCATTTTCGTGAGAGCGGAGTAGATGAGGTCGCGGTTGCGGCGGTAGGCGGTAATATCCGGGCGTTCGTTCACGCACGCTGCCGCCACGCGCTGGAACATACTCGGCGCGCAGACGTATCCGAGCGCGCGCCCGGCTCCGCATACCGCGGCGTAGACGTTCTCTTTCTCGGTCATGCGGGGAGAGATCGCAATATATCCTATGCGTTCGCCGGGGAGGGAGAGTGACTTTGAGTAGCTGTAGCACACCACGGTGTCGGGATACAGGTTGGGAAGATACGGCACTTCGATGTCGTCGTAGACCAGCTCGCGGTACGGCTCGTCGGCGATGAGCACGATCTTTCTGCCGTATTCCGCGCTCTTGCGTTCCAGCAGCGATACTATGCTGTCAAGCGTTTTTCGCGTGTACACCGTGCCGGACGGATTGTTGGGAGAGTTGACGATGACGCCTTTCGTGCGCGGCGTGACAGCCTTTTCGAGAGCTGAAAGGTCGGGCGCGAAGGTCTTTTCGTCGAAGGGCACTACGACGGGAGTGCCGCCCGCCGCTTTGACGAATACGGAATATTCGGGAAAGAACGGGGCGAGCAGAATGAATTCGTCGCCGTCCTCGTACAGCGCGTTGAGTGTGATGGTGAGGGACGCCGCCGCGCCGCATGTCATGTAGATTAGGTCGGGGGAAATGCCCGTGCCGAAACGCGCGTTGATGTTGTCGGCGACAGCCTTCCTCACTTCCGCGTCGCCCTGCGCGGACGTGTAGCCGTGCAGCACGGTGTTGTCGGGCATGGCGAGCAGTTTCTCCGCTGCGGCTCTCACTCCGTCGGGAGCAGGGACGTTGGGGTTGCCGAGCGAGAAGTCGTACACCTTGTCCGCGCCGACTTCCGCGGCTCTTTTTTTGCCGAATTCGAAAAGATCTCTGATGACGGAGCGGTGGCTGCCCAGCTCGTACATCGTCTTGTTGTACATATCTGCCTCCGTGCGCGGTCCGCCTCCGCGCGGAGCGCGGAAACCGCTTGATACGGATATGATTATAATATGTTTTCGCGCGTATATCAAACGATTTCGGGAGAATGTGCATTCCCCGTTGCGTGCGGAGGCGGCCGGGGGGTATAATTGTTGCGGCGGAGCGCAGAGGAGCCGGCTTCGGCTCCCGAAACCGCCGGGACGGGAAACGGAAATGGAAAGCATGCGCAATATCGTGAAACTGAAAAAAGTCATAGACGGTGCGAAACGCATCGTATTGTTTACGGGGGCGGGGTTTTCTGTGCCCAGCGGCATACCCGATTTCAGGAGCGCGGGCGGAGTGTATGACGGAGAGTTTGCGGGATACAGTGCGGAATATATGCTCTCGCACGAGTGTCTGACGCTGCACCCGGAGCTGTTTTTCGCATTCTATCGCAGTAAAATGCTTTATCCGGACGCGAAGCCTAACGTCGCGCATTTGTATTTCGCCGGGCTGGAGAGGCAGGGTAAACTGCTTTCCGTCGTCACTCAGAACATCGACGGACTGCATCAGGCGGCGGGCTCCGAACGGGTGTGGGAACTGCACGGCAGCGTGAAACGGAACGTATGCACCCGCTGCGGCAGGGAGTACGGCGAAGAGTTTATCCTGCACAGCGCGGGAGTCCCGAGGTGCGAGGGCTGCGGCGGCACGGTGCGTCCGCGCGTCGTGCTCTACGGCGAGAGCCTCGACTCCGACGTGCTCTCCGGTGCGATAGAGGACATCACGCGCGCAGACGTGCTCATAATTGCCGGCACATCGCTCGCGGTCTATCCCGCGGCAATGCTTCCCGACTATTTCCGCGGCGACGAACTCGTGCTTCTCAACAAGACTCCCACCGCACGCGACGGCATAGCGACTCTCGCGGTCTACGGCGACGTCGCGGATACAGTCCGCGGGCTTAGCGGCTCATGATTGCACGGTTTTACGTTTTCGCGGGGAGTATTGAACCCTCTCCTTCCGGGGACTCCTTGGCTGAGCGGCGCGTGAGACCGTTTTCAAACGAACAAATGTTAAGAAAAAACAGTTTTCCGTCTGCGAACGAGTAAGCATTAAAAAAACACGGTTTCCTTCCGCCTTCGAGCAAGTGCACGTCGGATATGAGTTTTTATTTTTCATCTTCGAAAGAGTATCCGTTGTGCACAAACACCTCCCGAAAAAACGAACGCACGGGGCGGAACAGTGCGGGGGTGCGGGGGAATAATTCTCCCGCCTAAATGACGGTGACGCTCTTTGCGAGGTTGCGCGGTCTGTCGGGATCCCGTCCGAGGCGCAGCGCACATTCCAGCGCAAGGTTCTGCAGCGGTACGACCGCCGCCGCCGGGGCGAGCAGACACTCTTCCGCCGCAGGAAGAGCGTACGTCACGTCCGCGCCTATGTCGCCGACGGAGGAGTAGGCGTATACTTTCGTGCCGCGCGAGCGCAGTTCGCTGACCGCGGCGCGCATTCGCGGAACGTTGCCGGCATCCGTGACGACGGCGACCGCGCACGAGTCGCCGTCGGCGAGCGCGATGGGACCGTGTTTGAGTTCGCCTGCCGTGTATGCGTCTGCGGTGCGCCATGTGATCTCCTTGTATTTCAGCGCGCCTTCGCGCGCCGTGACGGAGTCCGCGCCTTTGCCTATGAAGAAGATCTTGCCGCGCTCCGCGCATTCGGTCGGTACGGGCACGCGCAGCGCTTTCCGGCAGCATGCCGCGATGTCGGTTACGGATTCCTCCTCTCCGCCGGAGCCTTCCGCCGCTTTTGCCAGCAGCCACAGCGCGAGCAGCTGACAGCAGTACGATTTCGTCGCCGCCACCGCCGTTTCCGTGCCCGCCGCAAGCAAAAGGCACGCGTCGGCGCGGAGGGCAGCCGTGCTCCCGGCGGAGTTGGTGATCGCCAGGGTGTATGCGCCGCGCTTTTTGCACTCGTCGAGGGCGCGCAGGGTGTCCGCGGTTTCGCCGCTCTGAGTGACGAATATACAGAATGTGTTCCCGTCCGTGAAGGGCAGATCGTCCGCTTCTCCCGCGGCTACGGCGCGGCAGGGGATGCCGGCGAGCTTTTCCAGCACTCTGCACCCGTAAAGGCACGCGTGGTATGCCGTGCCGCAGCCGAAAAGTTCTATGCGCGCACACTTTTTGAGTTCGGCCACGGTCTTTTCGCGGTCCGGAAATCCGAGGGTGAATGAGCGGTAGGTCGAGAGCAGCGCGTCCGGGATCTCGTTAATCTCGTCGCGCATATGGCATTTGCTCGCTCTCACGGGCGCGGCTGTGACGGGACGTACCGTGCCGTCGGTCTGCGAGCCGTCCGGCGCGTAAATCTTTGCGCCCATGGGGGATAGGACGGCGCATTCTCCGTCCGCCAGCACCGTGACCTCTTTGACGTACTGCGCAAGCGCGGTCATGTCGCTTGCGGCGAAACATTCGCCTTTGTTTTCGGCGACGACCAGCGCCGCGCCGCGGCGGTAGCAGTATATCCTTTCGTCGCCTTCGCGTACCGCGAGTACGGTCATCGCGCCGACCGCCCGTTGCGCAACGGCGAAAATGCGGTCTTTCATTTCTCCTTTTCCGAGGGCGAGCATGTGCGCGATGAGTTCGCTGTCCGTCTGCGAGGCGAGGGGGATGCCTTTTGCCATGAGTTCGCGGCGGAGTTCGTCGTGGTTTTCGATGACGCCGTTGTGTACGATGGCTATCTTGCCGTCGAAGGAGAGGTGCGGATGCGCGTTTTCCGCGCAAGGTGTGCCGTGAGTCGCCCAGCGAGTGTGACCTATGCCGGCGCGCGCTTTGGACTGCGGCATCATGGCGGCGAGAGCGGACACCCTGCCGCTGCATTTGCATACTGCGAGTTTTCTGCCCGCAAGCGCGACGCCCGCGCTGTCGTATCCTCTGTATTCGAGCGCGGTAAGCCCCGCGACGAGGACCTTTGCCGCCCGTCTGTATCCCGTATATCCCACTATTCCGCACATGGCCGCCTCCGTACGTTCGCCGCCGGACGGCGTCCCCGTCCGGTACACGACAATATATGAAAAAACGGGGTTTTGCGCGCCGCATATGAAACTTGCGCTTTGAATACGCTGCCGTTGACTTGCAGCGCGAAATTTGCTAAAATATACGGGAAAATCGACGCGGTTGCGCGCAAAACGCCTTCCGCAGGACTATACTGCGCGCTGCGGCGCGCGTTCGAGGTGAATGTATGAGCAATTCCAACACCAAAGAAATAGCGGAACGCCTCAAAGGGCTCCGCGAGATGATGGAGATCTCCGTCGCGGACATGGCGGCTGCCGCCGGCGTGGACGAAAAGACGTATCTCGCGTACGAGAACGGCGAGAAGGATTTCTCCGTCACTTTCCTGTACAACTGCGCCGGGAAGTGCGGCGTTGACGTCACCGCGCTGCTCACCGGGCATACGCCCACGCTGTCCTCTTACAGCATAGTGCGCGCGGGGCAGGGCGTGCTTACCGAACGCCGCCACATGTTCAGCTATCAGCACCTGGCGCAGAACTTCCGCGGCAGGACGGCGGAGCCGTTCTATGTGACAGCGCCTTACGAAAAGGGCGCGGAGGACAAGCCCATCCCTCTTTCCGCGCACAAGGGGCAGGAGATGGACTACATTCTCTCCGGCAGCCTTATGGTTAACGTCGCCGGCAATATCGACGTGCTGAGCGCCGGCGACACCATCTACTACGACAGCGGTCAGCCCCACGGCATGATAGCGGTGGGCGGCGCGCCCTGCACCTTCCTTGCGGTGGTGCTGAAACCCGAAGAAAAATAATGACATTGCGGCGCGGACGCGCCGCGGGGAGTGGATTATGTCGCTGTACAACGACGGCGGATCGCGCACGGCGGAGGAGTTCGTGATAAAGACGGGCGACCTCCGTCTTTCCGTTTTGTCCGAAAGGATACTGCGCGTGGAAAAGAGCGCGGACGGCACGTTCACGGACGAGCCGACGCAGACGGTCGTCAACCGTTCTTTCGCAAAACCTGAGTTTGAAGTGTCGGAAACGGAAGATAAAGTCACCGTTACGACAAAAAAAGCGGTCTTTATCGTGAACAAAAAGACGCTTAAGACAGAATGCGTCACGGACGGAAAGAGGGTGAAGCCCTCTTGCGGCAGCAACCTCGGCGGTACGGCGAGGACTCTGGACGGGACGTTCGGAGTCGTGCGAATGAGGAAAGGCGGCGGCGGAAAGGATCTCTTCTTTTTCGCCAACGTGCGCGGCGGCGTGATGTCGAAAAACGGAGTCGCGGAGCTTGACGATTCGCGCTCTTTCGTGCTGCTGCCGGACGGTTCGGTCGAGCCGAGGAAGAAGGGAGTGAAGGACAAGTACGTCTTCGCTTTCGGCAAGGATTATCTCGGCGGACTCAAGGAGTTCTATTCCCTCACGGGGTACACTCCGCTGCTGCCCAAGTACGCGCTGGGCAACTGGTGGTCGCGCTACCACGCGTATACGCAGGACGAGTATATCTCGCTGATGGACGAGTTCGCGGCGAAGAAAGTGCCTCTCACGGTCGCCACTGTCGACATGGACTGGCACATCGTGGACGACGTGCCCAAGGAGTTCAAGGCGCACAACCCCACGCAGTGCGCGGGGTGGACGGGCTACACCTTCAACCGCAAACTTTTCCCCGACCACAGGAAATTTTTCGCCGATCTGAAATCGCGCGGACTCGCCGTCACCATGAATCTTCATCCGAGGGACGGCGTAAGGTACTACGAGGAGCAGTATCCCGAAATGGCGCGCGCGTGCGGCATCGATCCCGCGACGAAGCGGACGGTGGAGTTCGACCTCACCGACAAGACCTTCCGCGACGCGTATTTCCGCATTCTGCATCACCCTTACGAGGAAGAGGGCGTGGATTTCTGGTGGATAGACTGGCAGCAGGGGACGAAGTCGAAGATGAAGGGACTCGATCCGCTGTGGCTGCTCAACCACTACCATATGCAGGACATCTGCCGCGACGGAAAACGCGGAATGATCCTTTCGCGCTACGCGGGACCCGGATCCCACCGCTATCCGCTCGGATTTTCGGGAGATACGGTGGTGTGCTGGAAGAGCCTCGGGCTCCAGCCGTGGTTCACCGCCAATGCGGCGAATATAGGTTATACGTGGTGGTCGCACGACATCGGCGGGCACATGTTCGGCAAGGGCGATCCGGAACTTTACGTCAGATGGCTGCAATTCGGAGCGTTCTCGCCCGTCAACCGTCTGCATTCCACCAAAAACGGCATTTCCAAGGAACCGTGGCTGTACGGCGAAGAGGCGGAGAAGATCGCGGAGGACTATATGCGTCTGCGCCACAGGCTGCTGCCGTACCTTTACACCGCGAACGTCCGCACCGCGGAGGACGGCATCCCGATCTGCGCTCCGCTCTATTACTATTGGGACAGCCCGTTCGCGTACGCTTTGAAGAACGAATATGTCTTCGGCTCCGAACTGCTCGTCGCGCCCGTTACGGGCAAGGCAAAGCGTGACGGTTTGGCGCGCACGACGGTGTGGCTGCCGGAAGGCACGTGGACGGATTTCTTCACCGGCGAAACATACGAGGGCGAACGGCTCGTCACGGTGAAGAGCCCGGCGGATCACATCCCCGTGTTCGCAAAAGCGGGTGCGATCATCCCCATGCTCCCGGAGAGAGAAGGGAACTCGCAGACGTTCGACTCGCTGGAAGTCAGGGTGTATTCGGGCGACGGCGAGTACGTCATGCACGACGAAAAAGGAAGCATATCTTTCCGCACCGAAACCAACGGAAACGTGACGCGTTTTTCCGTAAAGCCGAGTTCAGATTGCGAAACCAAGACAATAAAAGTGCGTTTCTGCAATATTGAGCGCGCGCGCTATTCCGTGCCGGAATACATCTCCGCCTCCGGCAACGTCATAGAGATCCCGTGCAAAGAACTGAGCGTTCTCGCCGAGGCGATCCCTTCCGGGAAAGAGCAGG
>DVJC01000076.1 GCA_018710835.1 Candidatus Limadaptatus stercoravium
CGAAGGTGACTTTCTTGAGCACGCCTTCCTTGCCCTTTTCCTTGTTCCTGCCGTAGTAGGTGTCGGAGGCTCCCGATATGACTCCCACGTTGTCGTTGGTCCCTTTCTGCATCATGACCACGACGATAAGCGCGATGCCGGCGATGAGCATGAGTATCATGAACGCAAGTGAAACATTCTGCCTGACCTCATAATTAATAGAGCCGCTCGGCTGATCAGATGTTGTAGACTCGTTGCACGCCGCAAACATGACGCCGAGGACGGCGACGAGCACAACGAGCGCGATTATCATAAGGACTTTCTTCTTCATACGGTATCAAACCTCACGGACATTCGTTCCGTCCGAAAGACGGACGTCTTGTCATAAGCTAGAAGATTCTATCACAGCGCAAATTATTTTGCAAGCGGATTGAGGCAATTTCCGCAACTTGCGCGCCTTATTGCGCCGTATCCGCTCACCCTTCGGCTGCGACCGTCATATATTGGGGCAAAAGGAGGATGGAATGGACTTCAAGTCATGCGTATCCGAACTGCCCTATCCCGACATCGACTGCGCCGAGAATCTGGCGGACAGCAAACTGCTCATGCCGTCCTACGGCGGTCCTTCGGGGGAGCTGACAGCGGTCACGACATATTGCTTCCAAAGCTACATCTGCACCCGCAGCCGCGAGATAGCGGAAACGCTGGAATGTATCGCGCGCGCCGAAATGCGCCACCACGAACTGCTGGGCAAAGCCATCGTGAAACTCGGCGGCTACCCCGTCATGGGCGGACGAACGTATTGGAGCGGAAGTTTTGTCAACTACACCCTCGATCCCAAAAAATTTCTGCGCGAGAATATAACGGCGGAAGAAACCGCCATCCTCAATTACGAGCGCACCGTGCTCTCTCTCCGCACCGAAAGCGTAAAGGCGCTCATAGAGCGTATAGTGCTGGACGAAGAGCTGCACATCAAGATCTTCAAAGACCTGCTCGCGTCATTGTGAGCTTCTCTCATACTGTCCCGCGGACGGGGCGCGTCACCGCGCCCTTTTCCGCATATGTCCGCAAAGCCGCGGATGCGACGGCATGCGAAAACGCCTTTGAGTGATAATAAAATTTAGAAAAAAGCGGTATTATTGTTTGTTTATGACTTTCATCACGTAATCGTGGATGGCGCCGAGGATGCCTTCGAAGAGGTCGGCGGTGGAGTCGTAGGCGGACTGGTCACCGCCGTAAGGATCGGCGACGTCCTCTCCGGTAAACAGCGAAAGACACTCCACGCGCAAAGACGGATATTCGGCGCGGAGCGCGTCCCGCTGCTCTTCCGTCATGGTAAACACGAAGTCGGAGTCCGCCTCTCCCTCTCCGAACACCTTGGATACATGCCCAGACGCCTCAAGCCCGCGAAGTGCAAGCGAGCGCGCCGCTTTGGGATTGACCGGCGAGCCGCCGCCTTTCATGCCGGCGCTGTCCGTCACGCACTCGAAGCCGACCTTTGTCGCGTAGTCCTCGAACATCCGCGCGAGCATGGGCGAACGGCACGTATTTCCCGTGCAGACGAAAGTTATCTTCATACCGTCTTGCCTCCTACGGCTTTCATGACTCTGTTCATGACTGAAGCCGCGCGTCCGTCGCCGTCAAGCATCTCGACTATAATGACGCCGTACTCCTTTTCGGCTGCGCGCAATGCGGAATATACCCCGTGCATGAAGTCGTCGACGCTGCCGCCGAGGGATATGCGCGCCCTGTCCCCCAGCGCGTCGGCATATACGTCGCGGAAAAGCAGCACGGGATTTTTGCCCTCTGCTTCGCATTTGTCGTAAAACTCTGCCGCCGAAGCGGCGGAACGCGCCGCATACGCCTCCGCGGCGGGCGCGTAATGCTCGTATTTCATACCCGGAGATTTAGCCGTACCTATGACCTTCCCGCTGCCCGGCGTCACGCCGAGGTAAGGCGCGAGCATTTCCGCGGTCACCGCGCCGGGGCGCAGTATCACGGGAGATCCCGAAGTGAGGTCGAGCACTGTGGACTCTATCCCCACCGCGCATTCTCCCCCGTCAAGAATGAGCGGAACGCGTCCGTTGAGGTCGTCGTACACGTGTTTTGCGGAAGTAGGCGAAACATGCTTGCTTCTGTTGGCGGAAGGCGCGGCGATAGGGAAAGACCGCGAAATGAGTTCGCGCGCGACGGCGTTGTCCGGCATCCTGACCGCGACGGTATCTCCGCCCGCGGTGACGATGTCCGGCACTCTTGCGGACTTCGGCAGCACGACGGTGAGCGCACCGGGCATAAATCTTTCCGCCAGCGCATAAAAGACGTCGGGCACTTCGCGCGCGACGTCACGCACCTCGTCCGTGCACGAGATGTGCACGATGAGAGGATTGTCCTGAGGTCTGCCCTTCGCTTCGAAGATCTTCTTCACCGCCGCGGCATCGTAGGCGTTGGCTCCGAGTCCGTAAACGGTTTCCGTAGGGAAAACGACCAATTCGCCGCTTCTTATGAGCGAAACGGCTTCGTCAAGCCCGTCTTTTGCGTTTACTATGCGCGTTATCATTTCTTCTCCGACTTGCCGCGGGGACTCTCCCCGGCGCCGCTTGCACTCTTCGCACCCCGGCTCTTACGCACAGCGGCCACCGCTCCCGCGACTATGCCCGCCGCCGCGAGCGTGCAGCCTGCGGCGATAAGACCGATCCCCCAGTCGGGGAGCCCTTCCGGCTCCGCCGCGGGCGCAGTCCCGTCCGATGACGAGGTGAGAGCGTAGACGCAGTACGCGCCGTCCTCCGCTCTGTTGCCCCACACGAAAACCAGGCTGTTGTCGCTGCTCGGCGAATAGAGCGTACAGCTGCTGAGCACGGCGTCGAGCACGATGTTGGAGCCGAAGTCGCCGCTCATGTTCTTCACGCCGTAGCGCGTGCCGTCGTCCGTGGATGTCTTGAAAGCGTAGCACCCTCTCTGCACAAGCGCCACATTGGAACTGCTGGTGGCGATATCCGGGAAATGAGCCGTAGCTCCGTCCTCGTACGGCGCCGCCGCGCCGTCCTTGCCGAGCAGCACGCGGGTGTTGCCCTCCGCGGTCACGGCGTAAGTGTAGTAGCTCCTGAAAGGCATGATCGAGCTGTACGCGAATGGTATGACATTGTTGCCGGAGAGGTCGAAAGCGCCGTAGACGGTATCTCCGTCCTCGTCCTCTATGCCTGCTATCACGATGCCGTTCTGCAGGCTGGCGCTGACGTAGGTGTGCTCGGTGTTTTTGAACACGAGGCTGCCGTCTGCGGTATAAAGCCGAATGGCGCTGGGATATATCCTCGCGTAGTAGTAGCCGTCGGATCCTTGCATCATGAGGTCGTACAGTCCCACCTCCTCGCGGTCGAGAGAGCCCTCAGGGCGTATGCCGAAGTTGGTGGTGAGCGAATAGACTATGTTGAGGTCGCCGTCCAGAATGAACTGGTCGTAGCTCGCCTCCTTGTCCGCGCCGATGATCAGCCCGAACGAGGCGTAAGTGTAGCCGTCGCGGAGATATGACGAAGGCGCGACCGCCGTGGAGCCGTCCACCGTCCTGTCCGTGGCGTAGTCGTAGTAGGAATTGACGGCGTTAAGGAATATGTGCGCCGAAGTGTACTGCTCTCTCTCGTCCGTGTCGGGATAATAGAAGTAGCGCGCCGCGCGGTAATACTCGCCGTCGTACGAGTAAGTGTACACGTCGCTCGAATCCACCGTCCATTCGGTATGGACGTAGAATTTACCGCCGCCGAGATAAAGCGACTCGGTGTAATAGTCGTCGTAATCGCCCGTATTGGTGAAAGACGCGAGACGCGACGCGGTGATGTTCGCATTCTCCGGTCTCTCGTCCGGGATGCTGTAAATGACGGTCTCCCTGCCGTCGGCGGTGGAGGAAGTTTCCACCGTGACGTATTCCCCGTCGAAGCCCATCACGCCGTCAAGCGTGCCGCCCGTTTCTATACAGCAGACGAGTTCGCCGGTGGAAATGCGGTAGATCGGCGTATAGTTGCGGTTGCCGGGGAAAGCCGCGTCCGTGACGTAAGTCGGATTCACCGCCACGAGTTCGCCGTCGAGGATGCGTATCGCGCCGGTCAGCGTGGACGAGCCTACCGTAACCCCCGAAGAGGAAGTCTTGTCGGCGTTGACGCGCCAGTTGCCGTTCATGTCCATCACGCCGACGAAGCCGGCGCTGCTGGAAATGCGTACGGCAAAATAGCTGCCGACCGTCTTGATCGCCCTCACACCGACCGCGGGAGAAATGAGGAAATCCTCTTCCGTCACGGTCTTGTCGTCGCCTTCCGGCACTCTGACCACCGAAAGATCCCCCGCCGAATTGACGATGATGAAAGCGTTGAGCGAGGAGATGTAGCCTATGTCGGAGTCGGCGTTCGCGCCGCTCGCCGAGGAAAGCACGCTCCATCCGTCGGGGAGCACGAGGGAAAGTTCCGCCGCGTCGATCTCGCCCTGCGTGGCGTCGTAATTTATGTAGATGTCCGAAAGGTCGGGCATCGAGGTGTCGAATTTGTCACAGCCGAACATTGCGAGCGCGGTAAGCGCGGCAACCGCTGCGACGACGATCATGAGTGCTCTCTTCTTTTTCATTCCTGCTCCTTGAAATAGCTGCCGTCGGGACGCACGCCCTGAGTGCGGTAAAGAAAGTCCGCAAGCAGCCTGTCTGCCCTTATTTTGATAGCTTCGGGGACGCTGCGGCGTTCCCCCGATATGAACGCGCGCGACGCGGCGTCCACCTTGATGGAATCCCACGGCGCGCAGTGCGTACACATTATACCCCCCGCTTCGGAAAACGCGGCCTCTCCGTCCAGCACGCAGCCGCAGTCGGAACATACGGTAAAATCCAGTCCGTTGCCTCCTTCCGCGAGCGCGGCAAGCAAAAAATCGCAAGCCGAGTCCCTCCCCTCCTTATCCTCGTAGGCAAGCGCCTTCAGCTCGCCGAGCGCGGCGAGAAAGAGCCTCGGCTGGGGATCGGGAGAGAGTTTGGAGAGCAGTTCCAGGATCATGCACGCGGCGTAATATCTGTCGATGTCCGACGTGACGGGAGAGAAAGAGTCGTACTGCACGCAGTCGGTCACTATGTATCTGTCCCCTTTGCCGGCGAGCATGTATTCGCCGAAATTCATGGGTTCCGCGGCGTAACGCAGTTTCGCGCGCGGTTTCAGACATCCGCGCGCGGACGCCGTGAGCCTTCCCTCTTCGGGAGATACGAGGGTGAGCACCATATCGCTTTCCCTATACGGCACGGCCCTCGTCACTATCGCTTTTATTTTCTTGTCCATTCTCCGCTTCCCCGACAGCGCGATAAGCGTTGTAAAATTCTATCCTGCCGCTGAGTTCGAACATTCTCCAAAGGTCGCGTCTTGTCATCATGGAGCTAGTTTGACCTGCGGCGGGCTTTTAATGTGTCGCCGGCGCGGTTTCGGCAATTTCCGCGCTTTTCCGCGCTAGTCTTTGAGGTCCTTGACGTCGTATCCCAGCTCGCGCATGAGATAATCGCTGTCCCGCCACTCTGCCTTGACGCGCACGTACAGGGTGAGGAACACCTTGCACCCGGCGAGTTCCTCAAGATCCTCCCTCGCCGCGGTGGCGATCTTCTTCAGCATCTCGCCGCCCCTGCCGATGACGATGGCTTTGTGCGACTGCTTCTCGCACACCACGTCGGCGTCTATGTCGCAGACGGGCTTGTCCTCTCTCATCTCGAACTTGTTGATGTGCACCCCTATGCCGTAGGGCACTTCCTTGTCCAGCAGATACAGCGCCTTCTCGCGGATGATCTCCGCCGCCATGAAACGCATCGTCTTGTCCGTGTACATGTCGTCGGGGTACATCCTGCCGCCCTCCGGCAGCAGTTTTTCCGCCTCGGCGAGCAGGGCGTCGAGATTCTCTCCTTTCTTCGCGGACACCGGCACGACCGCCTTCACGTCCTTGTACGCGTTCAACTTCTCAAGCACCGCGAACAGCGTGTCGCGGGTGACGGCGTCCTGCTTATTGAGCGCGACTATCACGGGCACGGAGCCCGCCTTTGCGGAAAGGAAGCCGTCGTCCTCCTCCCTCACGCCCTTAGCCGCGTCGATGACGTAGATGACTCCGTCCACGTCCTTCAGTCCGCTCGCAACGGACTGCATCATATACTTGCCCAGTTTGTTGCGCGCCTGGTGTATGCCCGGCGTGTCGATGAACACTATCTGCGCGTCCTCGGTGTTGACGACGCCGAGTATCTTGTTGCGCGTAGTCTGCGGACGCCATGACACGATCGCCACCTTCTCGCCGACAAGCGCGTTGATGAGAGTGGATTTGCCGGCGTTGGGCATGCCGGCTATACATATAAAACCCGATTTCATA
>DVJC01000077.1 GCA_018710835.1 Candidatus Limadaptatus stercoravium
CGTTCCGTGGAACTGCTCGAAAAAGGACTCATCAGGCAGTCCGCGCCCATACGCAAAAAGACCAAGGTGCTCAAAGCTCCGGAAGAGGACCTCGACGCGCAGAAGACTCCCACTTTCGAGGAGTTCGCCGGCGAGGCGTTCAAGGAAGCGCAGACCAAACCCATAGAAAAGGCGGCGGAGGACAAGGAAACGCCCAATTTCTCCGGCGCTCCGCACTATATGCCGGGAGCGTACCCCTACGGCTATCCGTACGGCGCGCCCGTGCTTTACAACAAGGAAACGGGCGAGCCTTATCAGATGCCGCCCATCGTTCAGCCCGTGGCGTTCGTTCCCTACGTCACGCAGGATCAGCCCCTGATGCAGTATTCGCCCTCGGACGACTATTCCTCCGCGGACGGCGGGACAAAGAAGTGATATGGACGGAAAGTTCTCTCGTGACGGACGGAAAGTCGACGACGCCGGCATAAGGCTTGCGCCCGAACCGATGACGGGCGCGGCGGAGAAGCGGATGCCTGCAGTAGTGCAGGAGTTCGTCGTTACGCCGCGGCTCGAGTACGATTCGCCGGCGGCGGAAGAGGAGGAGCGCACCGCGTCCACCGCCTCGGACTATCAGCCTGCCGAAAAGGACGCCGGCAGACGCTGGAAGAGGACCGTCCGCACCCGCAATTTCATCTCCGCGGTCATCATGCTCGTCGCGTCGGCGGCGGTCATACTGCCTTTCGCGCTTGCGGCGGCGGGGGTGACGGCGGATCTTCCTTTCAGGCTTGTGCCGCGGGAATTCGACGTGATCTCCGGCTGGATCGACGCCTTCCGCGGCAGTGCGGAACTCGGCTGGTCTGGCGAAGCGGTCAACGCGCTCTGGCTCGACATGGTGCCGGAAATGATCCTGACGGTCGGGCTTCTCGCCGTGCTCGTCAACGTCGTCAAGGCGGTGACGGGACTGTTCGGCGCGATAAAGCCCAGACGTTATACTGCGTGCGCGGCGGTGTATCTGCTGTCCGTCATAGCCGTATTCGTCGCGGCGCTGGCGGGCGCGGAAGCCGTCGGGCTTGAGCAGATAGATTTCATGGACGACTTCATCTACGGCTGGAACACGAGCGAGTTCTTCACCCTGTTCGTGACGGCGGCATTCAACGTGATCCTCGCCGCGGTGTGTTCGTTCATCACTCCTCTCCGCACGGGCTACACGCGCGTGCGCTGAGCTGAAAGCGACAGCAAGATCTTTGCGCCCGTCAGGGCGTACGGAGGACATATGGCAAAGAAAGACAATCATTCGGCGACACCGGCTTCCGAGTTCGTCCCCGCGGCGGAAACAGTCCCCGCGGAAGAGCCGGTTCTTTACGAGAGCGAAGCGTACGGCAGTCCCCAGCTCGACGAGGGCGCGACCACCACGGTCATGAAACCCGTCGGCATAGGCGGTCCCGTGCCCATCGTCGCCCCGAAGCACAACACCATTCAGCTGCAGCCCATCGTCGTGCCCCTCGCCGTGGTGCCTTACATGACGCAGGACAGTGATATTCTCCGTACGGACGGCGGACGCGCGGCGGACGGCGGACGGCAGGAATACGCGGCGGCGGTTGAGTTTTCGGGCGCGGCGGAAGCGGCGGAGAGTCGCTCGCGTGCGAGCGCGTGCAAGCGCGTATTCTCCGCGGTGGCGATGTTCATGTCCGCGCTCATGATAGCGGCGTTTCTGGTGGCGTATTTCAAGCCCGATCTGCATGCCGATTATACGCTCTTCCATGTGGACATCATCGGACAGATAATGTTCTGGGCGGAAGCCGGCGAGCCGCTGGACTATTTCGTCACGATCGTGAACGCGGTGGCGGCGGCATGCGCGGTCGTCGTGTTTTTCGTGTCGCTTGCCGGAGTGATAACCGGAAGATATGCGAGAAAGACTTTCATGATCCTCTTCTTCGTCGCGGCGGCGGCGTATGCGGCGGAGATAGTGTACGAGGTGATAGAACATACTTTCGACGCGGCGTTCGACGCGGACATCCTCACCATGCTTTCGGCGGCGGGACTTGCGTTCCTGCTTTCCGCGGTGTTCGCGGCGGTGTGCATAAGGCGCGAGGACAGAGAGGACACCATACTCCGCTCCCGCAGCGAGATATGAATTCAAAGCCGGACGTGAGGCGCTCCGACGAGCGCCTCTTTTCATAAATAATTAAGAGAAGCAGAGGATAATGTCGATAAGTATAGTGTCGCTGGCAAGCGGCAGCAAAGGCAACGCTACCCTGGTGTTTTCGGACACGACCGCGATCCTGGTGGACGCAGGGGTGTCCTATTCGCGGCTCAACGCCGCGCTGAGGCAGTTCGGGCTGTCGACGGCGAAGCTGGACGGAGTGGTGGTCACCCACGAACACACCGACCACATCGCCGCGCTTCCCAGAGTGGGGAAGGAAACGAAAGTGTACGCCCACCCCAGTACGGCGCAGGAGATCCTCCGCAGACAGGGCGAGCTTAACGGCTATTGCGAGGTGGACTTCTACGAAGGCGGTTTCACGGTGGGGGACATAGAAGTCATCCCTTTCCGCATTCCGCACGACGCGGTGTATCCTCTCGGATATTCTTTCCGCGTGAAGGGCGGGGCGCAGGTGAGCGTAGCGACGGACATGGGCAAGCCCACCGTCGGAGTGTACAACAACATCCGCGGGAGCGAGGCTGTGCTCATCGAGGCCAACCATGACGTCGCCATGCTCCGGAGCGGCCCTTATCCGGAGAACCTGAAGCGCAGGATCCTCGGCGACAACGGGCATCTCAGCAACGACATGACCGCGCTTTTCGCGGAGCGGCTGACGGGGTCCGCCGTGCGCACGATGCTGCTCGGGCACCTCAGCGAGAACAACAATCTCCCGGAGCTCGCTCTCGGCGCGGTGAAAGGCAGGCTCGAAGCCAGACGCTGCGACGACATCGCCGTCGCCGTGGCGTATCAGTACGTCGCAAGCGAGGTGTACGAGGTAAAATGAGAAAGAATCTCTTTGCAAGCGAAAGCGGAAGCCTTTATCTGTTCGCCCTGTGCGGCATTTCGATATTGAGCAACATCTTCTATTACGTCCTCGCGGGCAGGACGGGGACGTTCGCCGGTATGAGCGTCGCAAGCTGGGTTAATTACGCCGTTACGCAGGTCGCGATAGTGCTGGTTGTGTGGCTCTTCTCGCTGTGGAGAAGGTACGATCTCCCCGCCGTGGCGAAACTCCGTCCCATGAAGAATCCGTACCGATACGTTCTGCTCCTTCCCATTGCCGTATTTACGATAATAGCTTTCCTGCCCGTATCCATGCTCTTCCAGGAGTTCTTCCGCGTGATAGGATTCCGCGGCGGAGTCACGGCGGGGGCGATAGAGTTCGACAACGTCGGCGTGTTTTTCCTGGCGGTGTTCGTCATCGCGCTGCTTCCCGCCGTGGGGGAGGAACTGCTCATGCGTGGCAACGTGCTGCCCGGACTCGCTTCGCGCGGCGCGGTGTTCGGAGTGTTCGTCTCCGCGCTGCTGTTCTCCCTCATGCACGCAAACCCCGTGCAGACGGCGTATCAGTTCTGCATAGGCGCGGTGCTCGCGGTGCTGTTCATGATCTCGCGCTCGCTGGTGCCCTGTGTGGCGGTGCATTTTCTCAACAACTTTTTCAGTCTGCTCATGACCGCCTACATCCCGGAGATAGACTCCGCCATAGCGGATCTCGGCGCGTTCAACTGGCTGACGGGGACGGTGAGTTTCGTCGCAGGCACGCTGGTGCTCGTCCTGCTTCTGTACGCCTACTACCGCCTCGGCGAAGAGAAGAAGCCGAAGGAGAGTTTCCGCGTGGTGCAGGGCGGAGTCATATTTGACGAATACACCGTGCGCGCGTATGCGGAGGAACCTGAGGCTAAACCGGACAGGCTCGCCGGCATTAAGGACGCGTTCCGTTACGTCGGATCGCTGTTCACCAAAAAAGGCTGGCAGAATACCGAACGCGCGCTCTTCCTGTGCTGTGAAGTGCAGTATGCGGGCAAAAACCAGCCCATGTTCGGGCTGTGGATAGCGATAGGACTTGCCGCGGCGTACTGGCTCATTTCCCTCGTGATGGGGTTGGCGCTGTGAAACCGCGCGCGGGGGGAGGGATTCTCTATTTTCTGATAATAGCCATGACTCTCCTCATGCGCATATCCCAAGGGGTGGGCGTCGCCGACGCGCTGGGCGCGGACATCGGGGTGATGTTTACGCTCGTCGTGCAGCTGGGCTGTTTCGGCGCGCTGCCTCTCGTCGGGTGGTGGATAATCGTCGGCGGCTGCCGTAAGGACGAGATCCGCACTTTAACATACGCTTTCGGCTTCAGAAAGTGCGGTTTGCGCGATATTCTCCGCATTTTGGCTATAACCGTGCCCCTGCTTCTGCTCGTGGGCGTGGCTGCCAACGCGTGGAGCAACTTACTCGCGCTCATAGGCTACGTACGTTCGCCGTCCGTGGCGGAGGAGCAGACCGTAGCCGCGCTGCTTTCCGAGATCGCGCTCACCGCAGTGCTTCCCGGAGTGTTCGAGGAGCTTACCCACCGCGGCGAACTCATGGCGGCTTACCGCGGCCTCGGCGGAAAAGCCGTGTTCGTATCCGCGTTGCTTTTCGCGCTCATGCACCAGAACATACAGCAGCTCGCGCACACCTTCGTGCTCGGATTCGTCCTCGCGTTCGTCGTGTATTGCACGGGATCGGTGTTTCCTGCGATGTTCGTGCATTTCTTCAACAACTTTATCAGCGTGGTATCCGGTTTCGGGGAGCTTGTCCCTGCGTTCGGCGTCGTCAACACCGTTTCCCGGTGGCTGTACGGCACGGTGTACGGCATGGTCGCGCTGTGTGTGCTCGCCGCCGCTTCCGCCGTGCTCGTATTCTTCGTGCTCGGCAGGATGAAGAAGGACGCCGTGCGCGCCGGCAGGATACCGGGCGGCCGTTTCTTCGCGTCCGCGGAAGGGGAGCTGTCGCTCTCAAGGGACATGACCTTCTGGGCGGTGGTTGCGATAGGCGTCGCCGCCATGCTGTTCAGCCTCTCGTGGGGGTATCTGTGATGCGGTGTGCGCCGGCGGTGCGCGCGGTAAAATAACGGTGCGGCAAGCCGTGCGGCGCGTCCGGCGCGGAATGTCCGGGTGGAATATGGTGAAGATCAACATTATCGCCGTAGGGCGGCTCAAAGAAAAATTTTTTGCGGAGGCAATGGCGGAATACGCCAAGAGGCTTTCCGCCTACTGTTCCTTTTCCGTGACGGAGATACCGCCCGCGCCGCCGTCCAAGGCTCCGGCCGAGCAGAGCGCCGCGGAGACAGACGCATTGCTGCTTAAAGCAGCAGGATGCGTGGTCGCGCTGGACGGCAGAGGAAGGCGGATGTCCAGCGGGGCGTTTGCGCGCTTTATCGCGGACAGGTGTTCGGGCGGCGCGTCGGAGTTCAGCTTCCTTGTCGGGGGCAGTCACGGGCTTGACGAAAAGGCTCTGAAAAGAGCGGACGCGGTCGTGTCCTTCGGAGAGATGACTTTTCCGCATCAGCTGTTCAGGGTGATGCTTGCCGAGCAGATATACCGCGCGTTCACCATCAACGCGGGCACTCCGTACCACAAGTGATGCGCAATTTCCGCAACGCGTCTGAAGAGAGGAGGGTGCCGGGAGGAAAATTCCGTCCGCGCAAAGGGAAGATTTATGGACAATGACGAGATCTACATGAAAAGAGCGCTGGAGCTTGCGCGCGAGTGCGCCGAACACGACGAAGTGCCCGTGGGCGCGGTCGTGGTCAAGGACGGCAGGATAATCGCCGAAGGGTGCAATTTCAAGGAAAGGGAGCTCAACGCCGTGCGGCACGCGGAGATCGTCGCTTTGGAAAGAGCGGCGGAAGCCGTCGGCAACTGGTGGCTGGAGGACTGCGATCTTTACGTCACCCTGGAGCCGTGCCCCATGTGCGCCGGGGCGATGATCAACGCGCGGATACGCCGGCTTGTGTTCGGCGCATACGACGAAAAGTCGGGCGCCGCAGGCAGCCGCGTCGATCTCTTCCGTCCCGGACTTTTCAATCACGACATCTCCGTCACCGGCGGTGTGCTCAAGGACGAGAGCGCGGCACTTTTGAGCTCTTTCTTCCGTTCCAAACGCAAAAAACCCTGAGGGCACTGGGGTCCCCGCCGAATTTCCGCAGGAAATTTGGTGGGGTAGATTGGCGAATAACTGCGTCAGAACCCCATGCACGACCGCTTATGTACGGAAAAGTACACCGCGCGTCCGTGCATGGGGTTCTTCCTTGTTCTTCATCTAAAGGGGCTCCCCGCAAAATGTACATTTTGTGGGGTCCCCAGATCGCGCCCTCAGATGACGTGCGCTTATTTAGGGAATACTTGAGTACGACGATTGCTCGTTCGGAGACGGAAAAGAAAACTTATACCTGATGTTTACTCATTCGAAG
>DVJC01000078.1 GCA_018710835.1 Candidatus Limadaptatus stercoravium
AGCACGAGTTTGGAGTTGATCTCTTTTGCCACGTCGCGGGGGAGTTTGACTATGCGGCGGTCGTATGTGACCAGCCCGTTGATCTCTTCCTCGACGTCGCTCACCTGCGTGTAGACGGTGGCGGAAAGTCCCTTTTCGATGTTGGGGATGACGGACTTTTCGTAGAGCCGCCTGAACGCTTCCGCAAATTTTTCCTGCGACTTGTAGATCTTGTAGCCGAATATCTTGTCGGGGCTGAACATGTGCCCTTCCGTGGGCAGAGAATAGCCGCCGAACTCGGAGAGGACTACGCACCTCTCATCGTTGGGGATGCGGATGGGCTTGAAGTAGACGTGCAGGCTCTTGAGCTGCGAGGTGCCTTTGCCCTGGTCGTGCCAGCCGCTCACGCTGTCGATGATGCGCGTGGGATCGGCGGCGCGGAGTTTTTCGGTGATCTCCACGGAGTCGAACTGTCCCCAACCTTCGTTGAAGGGCACCCATACGGCGAGGGAAACGCAGTTCTTGAGTCTGGCGACGGTGTCGTACATTTCGTTGACATATTCCTTGCGTCCCTCTTCGTCCGCGCGGGAGAAGAACTTATAGTGGTTGTCCTTGACGTGTATGCCGACGAAGGGGAGCACGCCTATCGCCGCGAACTTGTAGTCCGTGCCGCCGGACACCATGTCCTGCCACACGAGGACACCCTCCTTGTCGCAGTGGTAGTACCAGCGGAGCGGCTCGATCTTGATGTGTTTGCGTATCATGTTGAAGCCCATGGACTTCACGAGTTTGACGTCGTATTCGAGGGCGGCGTTGGAGGGTGGCGTGAGCATGCCGTCCGACCAGTAGCCCTGATCCAGCACTCCGGAGTGGAAGTAGGGCTTGTTGTTGAGGGCAAGACGCCTGAAGCCCTTCCTGTCCGTCACGACGGAGAACTTGCGCATGCCGAAATAGGAGCGCACCACGTCGTCGCCGACCTTGACCGCGAGGTCGTAGAGTTTTGGATGTTCGGGCGACCACAGTTCGTAACCGTCGAAGTCGATCTCCGCAATATTGCCCGTAATCTTCTGCGCTTTGAGCAGTTTGTTGCCGTCCATGACGGCGATGTCGGCGCCGTTCGCACCTACGATGTCCAGCTTGAGGATGAGCTTGTCGCGGTCGATGTCGGGGATGATGGTCATGTCGCGAAGGTAGGAGGCGGGCACGCTCTCCATCCACACGCTCTGCCATATGCCGGACTGCGGAGTGTACCATATTTGTCCGTGGCGGAGCTTCTGCTTGCCGCGCGAGTGGTAGGACGTGTCGGAGGGGTCGGTCACGACCACTTCCAGCACGTTGCCGCCGGCTTTGACTATGCCCGTGACGTCGAAACCGAAGGGAGTGTAGCCGCCGACGTGTGTGCCGAGTTCCTTTTCGTTGAGCCGGACTGTTGCAAAGCAGTCCACCGCGTCGAAATGCAGGAATGTGTGCGCTTTCAGGAAATCTTCTTCCACATTGAATTTAAGACGGTAGCAAAGCACGTCGTCGGGCATGACTTCCACGCCCTCGGGAAGTCCGGAAAGCAGACATTCTGGAGAGAAGGGGACGCGTATCTTCCCCTGCCAGCCGGGGAAGCCGTCGCTGCGCTTGTATATGGCGTAGTCCCACCAGCCGTTGAGCGTCTTGTAGCTGTCGCGCACGAACTGCGGGCGCGGATATTCCGCAAGCGGAACGTCGGAAACTTCAAATGGAGTCCTCAGTCGTATGGTATTCATAATCCCTCCGTTTTATCATAACCGTTTTATCATAATCGCATTTGTGCCGCAGACTCGGCGCGATCGTATTTTTATCCGTGCGTTTCGGTGTGTTGAACGTGCTGTTTCGCATTTTGCGCCGTGCGGCGCGGCGTGGTGCCCCGTGCGTTTTCGTCATCTCCGCGACACTTCCGCGGCTGAGGCACGCGCGCTTTTGCGCTTTTTGCGGCGTTCGTTTTCCGCTTACGCGAGGTCGAATGAGTCCAGCACTTCGCCTGCGAAACTCTTCAAGGTCACCTTGTCCTCGTCCAGGACGGCGTAGCTCGACGGCGTGCCGTCAAAGGGGATGCCCACCGAGCCTACGCACACGTATTTCACCCCGTTCACGTCCTTTACGGACGGCTTGTGGAAGTGTCCGTAAAACACTATGTCCCCCGCCTTTGCGCGGGGCTGGGGGTTGTCGGGATTGACCTTGTGTCCGTGCGTGAAGTAGACGGTGCGCCCGTTCCATTCCATGCCGAAATCGCCGATGATGGGGAAGTTGGAGATCATCTCGTCCACTTCGCTGTCGCAGTTGCCCTTGATGACGGTGATGAAACTCATCGCGTCGTTGAGAAGTTTTGCGACGCGCATGGGCGCGTAGCCCTCGGGCAGGGGATTGCGCGGCCCGTGGTTGTAGGTGTCGCCGAGGAGCACGACTTTGGTGTCGGGGTGTCCGGGGAGCTCGCTGTCCACGATAGAGAAAAACTTTTCGAGATTGACGGCGGAGCCGTGTATGTCGGATGCGATGAAAATTCTCATATCTTACCTTTTGTCGGAACGTATATCCTGTGTCGTTTGTAATCAGTATCTTCTGTCGTCGTCGCGGTCGTAGCCGCCGTAACCGCCGCGGTTTTCGGGGTAGTCGCGCCGCTCGTAGTCGCGGTAGCCGCGCTCGTAACGGTCGCGGTCGCTCTCGTAGCTGCGCTCGCGGTCGTAGTCTATGCCTCGCTCGGTGTCCTGTCTGCGCATGGTCGTGCGCCTCGTATCGTTGCGCTTGGACGACGGCTTGAAGAGCAGGAAAACTATGAGCAGCGCGGGCACCGCGATCCCTATGATGAGGATGATGCGGAGAGCATTCGACGGAGTGCCTCCCGTGAGGTCGCCGTCGGCAGTGCCGTCGTCCGCAGGCTCGTCGGGGGCGAGCAGTTCCGCCCGCCTTTCCGCCGCGATCGGGTGCCACGGCACGGAAAATTCCTCGACGTCGGACACGGAAACCGTCGCGTATTGCGTCGGACGGATGCCGTCGTATGCGGCAACGACGATATTTCCCGTTCCGTCCGTGGACGCGTCTGCAAATCCGACGAAATTCAGGGTGTAGCCCTTCATGTCGGAAGCGGAAATCGTGATGTTGTTAGGGAGCCGAAGCGTGACACCGCTGCGGAATGTGAGCGTCACGTCAGGCACCATGTCGGAAGTCGTCGCGCCGTCCGGGAGCGAGGTGAGAAGCGCGCTCTCGTCTACGCCGCCGTAGATGTAATATGCGTCGAAGTCGGCAAGAGCATAGACGTCGCTGTAGCGTATTAGGCTGTAATAATATCCCTGCGTAAGATAAAATGCCGGCAGTTCGTCGTAATCTGAAACCGCCATGACCGAAGAAGGCAGGGCGGTTTCGTTTGCCGCCAGGGTGTCGTCGGTGGGGGAGATGCAGATGTAGAATTCGTTCCCTGCAGCGTATGCCGTGCCGTCTGCGGGGGCGCAGGAGCCGCACGCCGTGAATGCGAGCGCGGCGACGACGAGCACAAGCGCGGAAACCAAAAATTTTCTCATGTTCATATAGTACAATAATTATAGTCAAAAATAAAGTCTTTAAGCACAATTCGAAAGAAATTGAGAGGCGTTTTTTACGCCGGTTTTTCTCCCGTTTCCCTTTTTGCAAGGCGAAAACTCCGCCGCGGAGGTATGCGGCGCGGCGGCACGCCGGACGGTTGCAGCATGAAATCCTCTGTCCGGTATGAGGACGCTTTCGCGGAAACCGCGCGCGGCGGTATGCGGAGCGGCGGACGGTAGTCCGCGGAAAGTCAGCTCTTTTCTGTCCGTCATAAAAGTTTGCAAAGCCGCGGAAAGCACGTTTAGTATTGCGCCATGGACGAGAAACAGACGGTGCAGCGAATACTCCGTATCGAGCGCGAGCTGGCGGCGAG
The DNA here is from genome assembly GCA_018710835.1 of Candidatus Limadaptatus stercoravium. Taxonomy (GTDB): domain Bacteria; phylum Bacillota; class Clostridia; order Christensenellales; family CAG-917; genus Limadaptatus; species Limadaptatus stercoravium. The sequence continues at coordinate 3,896 of DVJC01000078.1, forward strand.
AGCGCGCGAACCGCTGAGGAACTACAACCGCGGAACGGTGCATGCCAAACAGATGGAGTTCCACCGGTGCGCCTGCCGAAACCGTTGGGTATTCGGCGGCAACAGGTCCGGCAAGACGGAGTGCGGCGCGGCGGAGAGCGTATGGCTCGCCCTCGGCGAACACCCCTACCGCCCCAACCGCCCGAACGTGCAGGGGTGGGTGGTGAGCCTCACGCAGCAGGTGCAGCGCGACGTGGCGCAGTCCAAGATCCTGAAATATCTTCCTCCGCGGCGCATAGAGGAGATCGTCATGCTGAGCGGCAGAAAGAGCGCGCCGGAGTACGGCATCATCGACCACATCGCGGTGCGCAACGCTTTCGGCGGATTGTCGAAGATAGGGTTCAAGTCCTGCGATCAGGGCAGGGAGAAGTTTCAGGGGACGTCGCTGGATTTCGTGTGGTTCGACGAAGAGCCGCCGGAGGACATCTACGAGGAGTGCCGCATGCGCGTGTTCGACCGCCGCGGCTGCATCTTCGGGACGATGACTCCGCTCAAGGGGCTGACGTGGGTGTATGGCGAGATCGAGCTCAACGAGAGGAACGATCCCGAAGTGTGGTGCACGCACATGGAGTGGAAGGACAATCCCTACCTGGACGCGTCCGAGATAGAGGGCATGACCGCGCTCATGTCCGAGGAGGAGCAGCAGTCCAGGCGGTTCGGCAGGTTCCGTTCGGGAGAGGGGCTGGTGTATCCGGAGTTCGATCCGGAGAGGCATGTCATAGATCCTTTCGACGTGCCGGCGGACTGGCAGTGCGCCGTGTCCATCGATCCGGGACTGCGCAATCCGACAAGCTGCCACTTCTACGCGGCGGACTACGACGGGCGCATATACGTCGTGGGAGAGCACTACGCCGCGGGAAAGGACGTGGACTGGCATGCGGAGAAGATACTGGCGCTTGCCGACTCTCTCGGCTGGCGCAGGGACTCGTCGGGCAGGCTCCGCGCGCTCATAGACAGCGCGGCTTCCCAGCGTACGCTCGCCGCAGAGAAGAGCGTCGCGGAGCTTTTCGCGGAAAGGGGGATATCTGTCAATACGCGCGTAAACAAGGATTTGTACAGCGGAATACAGCGCATAAAGTCCTTGTTTAGCAAAGATCCGCCGGAGATCTTCATCTTCCGCAACTGCGTGAACCTGATACGCGAACTCAAAAGCTATTGGTGGGGAGAAGGGGACAGACCGCGCAAGGTCGACGACCACGCTCTGGACGAGCTGAGATACTTCGTGATGTCGCGCCCCGCGCCCGCCCTTCCCGCTCCGCCCGAAAAGAGCGTCATTCAGCGCGATAAGGAGCAGCTCGTCCGCACCGTCAGAAGGGAGAAAGCATGGATGACGAGATTTTGAAAACTCTTCTCAAAAAAGCCACGGGCTATTCGCGCGACGAGGTGCAGGAGGAATATTCCGTCACGCCGGAGGGAGAGCTCGTGCTCGTGAAACGCAAGGTGACCAAAAAGTATTATCCGCCGGACAGCACCGCGCTCAAGACCTACCTCGAACTTTCTTCGGGACGCGGTGACGACGAGCTCACGGACGAGGAGTTGGAGGCGGAGAGAAAGAGGCTTGTCGCAGAGCTTGCGGCGGAGGACAAAAAGAGGGCCGGCGGCGAACGCAAAGCGCGTGCGCGCGGCGGAAAAAAAGGAGAAATAGATGTCGAAAGTTGAACAGGAAATCGTTTCGGCGGTGCTGGAAGATTTCAAAAAGAGGCAGGAGGCGCGCCGTCCCGTGGAACTCAACTGGCGGTTGAACATGAATTTCGTGATCGGCAACCAGTTTTCGGAGATCTCCGCGCGCGGCGACGTGGAGGAGTACGGCAGGCAGTATTACTGGCAGTGCCGCGAGGTGTACAACCACATCGCGCCCATTCTCGAAACGCGTCTTTCAAAGCTCGCACGCGTCAAGGCGAAGGCGAGCGTGCGCCCATCCACTCCGGACGACTCGGACAGAGCTTCCGCGGACGTGGCGACCAAGCTCATACAGGCGGTGTCGGCGGAGAACGGATTCAGCTCTCTCATGAGCGAGGCGAACGTGTGGAGCGAGGTGACGGGGTGCGTGTTCTACAAGATCACGTGGGATACGGCAAAGGGCATGGCTCTCACGGCGGACGGGAGTCTTAAAGAGGGGGAGGTGCGCATATCGGTGTGTCCGCCTTTCGAGATCTTCCCCGAAAACATCGCCGTGGCGGATCTGGACGCGCAGCCCTCCGTCATGCACGTCAAAGTCATGGGGACGGAGGACGTGCACCGCATATGGAAAAAGCGCGTGCAGGGCAGGACTCTCAACGTGTTTTCTTTCGAGAACGCGGACGTGCTGGGCGGATTCGGCTACCACGCGACGGTGCCGAAGATGGTGTCCGAGGCGAGGGAGGACGCGGTGCTTGTCATCGAGAAGTACGAGCTGCCCACCGAGGAGCATCCCGACGGCAGGCTGCTCATCGTGGCGGGCGACGCGCTCGTACACGACGGTCCGCTGCCGTATGTCAACGGCGAGGACGGCAAACGCGGCTATCCTTTCGCGCGGCAGGTGTGCCTTGATTCGCTGGGCAATTTCTTCGGCTCGAGCGTAGTGGAGCGCATCATCCCCGTGCAGAGGGCGTACAACGCGGTGAAGAACCGCAAGCACGAGTTCATGAACCGCATCGCCATGGGTGTGCTCGCCGTCGAGGACGGCAGCGTGGACACCGAGGCACTGGAGGAAGAGGGGCTCCCGCCGGGGAAAATACTCGTATACAGGCAGGGGAGCACGCCGCCCGTCATGCTGAACGCGGGGAGCGTGCCGTCGGAGTTCGGCGCGGAGGAGGAGAAACTGCTCAACGAATTCGTCATGATAAGCGGCGTGAGCGAAGTCACGACCTATTCGCAGGTGCCGAGCAATGTGTCGTCGGGCACGGCGATCTCTCTGCTGCTCGAACAGGACGACACCAGGATCTCGCTCACCGCCGACAGCCTCAGAGAGGCGGTGAAAAGGATAGGCAGACACATCATCAGGCTGTATAAGCAGTTCGCCGCCGCGCCGCGCATGAAGAGAGTGGTGGGCGAGAGCGGAGAGGTGGAGATAATGCAGTTCTCCGCAAACGATCTCCGCTCCGAGGACGTGACGTTCGACACCACCAACGAGATAGAGGACACGCTCTCGGCGCGCAGGGCAATGGTGTACGATCTGCTCAACCTCGGACTCTTCTCGGACGAGAGCGGAGCGATCCCGTCGCGCACCAAGACGAAACTGCTGGAGATCCTCGGCTTCGGCAACTGGGAGCAGTCCAGGGACACGGACGAGGCGCACATCGCAAAGGCGGAGAGGGAGAACTTCGAGCTGCGCACACGCGAGGTCACGCCGGACGTGCTGGACGACCACGCGCTGCACATCGCGGAGCATACCCGCCTCGTCGTATCCGCGCCCTGCGAGAAGGACGTGAAATTCCACGACAGGGTGAGCGCGCACATAGGCAAACACAAGGAACTCGCCGCGCTGGCGCAAGGCGTGGCGGAACTCGAAAAGCGTTTCGGAGGAGAGAACGGTGAAGGATAAGGAAGAAAAGAGTATATCGGCGATTGAGAACGGGGACGGGGGCGTGGGCGCCGCCGTCGGAGCCGCGGAGGAGAAAACGTCCGCGGACGCGGAAACCGGCTCCTCCGCGCCCGCCGCCGAAAGCGGCGAAAATAATGACAAAAACGGTATGTCCGTAGGAAAGTTCAGAAACCCGGAGGAACTGCTCAAGGCGTACGGCGAGCTTGAGCGCGAATTCACGCGCCGCTCCCAGCGGCTTGCGGAGGCGGAAAGGCGGCTTGCCGCAGCCTCCATGCCGCACGAGCCGACCGAGGAAGAGTGGAAGGAGGCGGTGGACAAGTTCTTTGCAGATACCCCTGCCGCAAAACCTTTCGCAAAGGATATGGCGAAGGAGATAATGCGCCATCCGAGCCTCAAGGAGGACGGGAACTGCCTGCACAACGCGCTCGTGCGCGTGCTTGCGGCAAAGTTCCGCACCCCGGAGCAGCTCATGTCCGACGGACAATTTCTCAACGATTACGTCCTGACCTCAACCGCGGTGAAAGCGGCGGTCGTGGACGGATACCTCAAGGGGCTGCGCGCGGGACAGCCGCCGGTCGTAATGCGCGACGGAGGACAGTTCGGCATAGCTCCGCGCATCGTCCCCAAGAGTATCGAAGAAGCGGGCGGACTGTTTTTGAAAGAAACGGAATAGGAGAATGTTATGGTTACACTTACAAATGCGGATAAAGCATTAAAGACGTTTTATCTCGGCGTTCTGGCAGATCAACTCAATGTAGGGGTAAATCCTCTGCTTGCGAAGATAGGTCAGACCGGCGCGGACGTATGGGGCAAAGAGGTCAGAAAACTCGCGCCCTACGGCATCAACGGCGGCATAGGTTCGGGCAGCGAAACGGACAGTCTGCCTCTTAGCGGCGGCAACAATTACGCACAGTTCACGCTCACTCTCAAGAACCTTTTCGGCAGGATCGAGATCTCCGACAAGGCGGTGCGCGCGTCGCAGAACAGTGCCGGCGCGTTCGTCAATCTGCTCAACGCGGAGATGGACGGACTGCTCAAAGCCAGCAAATTCAATTTCGGACGTATGCTTTACGGCGACGGCAGCGGTCTTATTGCGACCACCGTCGAAAACGTCGCGTCGTCAAACGACACAGTGACGGTGGACAGCGTCCGCGCGCTCATGGAGGGCATGACCGTGGACGTTTACAATTCCTCGGACGTCAAGGACACCTCTCTCAGCGGCGCGCGCATTCTCGGCATCGACCGCGACAGCAGGACCGTGAAGCTGAGCGCTTCCGCCTCCGCCAAGATAGGCGCGGGCTATAAGCTCTACGTCCAGGGGTCCAAGGGCAACGAGATCACGGGGCTTGAAGCGGTGTTCGGCGACACGCCCACCATCTACGGGCTGAACCGCAGCGATTACAGTTTCCTGAAGCCTTATGTCAAGAACGTGTCCGGCAAGGTCACGCCCGGCGCGATACAGTCCGCGGTGGACGTCATCGAGGAGGTCGCGGGCGGCACGGTGGACTTCATCGTCGCCTCCTTCGACGCCAGACGGCAGTATGTGGACTACCTCACCGAAAACCGCACCAACCTCGACTACATGAACCTCGACGGCGGCTACAAGGCGCTCTCTTACGCGGGCGTGCCCTTCGTTGCGGACAGATTCGTCGCGGACGGCACGGTGTATCTGCTCAACTCCGAGGACTTCAAGCTGCATCAGCTCTGCGACTGGAGATGGCTGGAAGGGGAGAGCGGCAGCGTCCTGCACCAGATCCCCGGCAAGGCGTCTTACAGCGCGACGCTCGTGAAGTATGCGGATCTGCTCTGCGCGCGTCCCATGGGACAGGCGAAGCTCGTGTTCGACGGTTCGTCCTCGTCCGGCGGCGGCGGAACGGCATATTACACCGTGACGTTCGACAGCGACGGCGGCACGTCGGTCGATCCGCAGATAGTGCTGCCCGGCGGCAAGGCGGTGAAACCCGCCGATCCCACCAAGACGAGCCTGTCTTTCATGGGCTGGGAGCTTGACGGAGAGGCGTACGACTTCGCCGATCCCGTGAACTCCGACATCACCCTTACCGCGACATGGCTGTGAGAGAAGAGGAGCTCATACCCGTCGCCGCCGACCTTTATTCCATAGGGGAAAGGCTGAAGGAGATCGACGGGAGATACCGACTGTTCTACAACGCCCGGCTCGGAAGATACGAGATCCGCGTTTCGGGCGAATTGCAGTTGACCGTCCCCCGCGGAGAGCTGGACGCGCGCGTCATCGCGCGCGTCCGCAAAACCCGCGTGGAAAGAGCGGACGCGCTGCTGCGGGAGATCGAGCGCGCGTGCGCCGACGCGGAGAGAGCCGCCGAAAAAGCCGCTTTGGACAAGGCGGAAGCGGCGCTGGCCGAAAAGGAGGGATTATGCTGGTAAAAGAAGTCCTCGGAGAGTGTCTTGTCAAGATGGGCAGGGAGAATTTCCTTACCGGGACAGAGTACACCGACGAGCAGCAGGCGCTTGCGGACAGACTGCTTGCCGCCATGAACATAGCTTACCGCGAAGCGGTCACGGAGTATATTCCGCTTTACGCCGAAGAAAAGGTGACCGTCGCGGACGGGACAGTGGACGTCGGCGGACTCGGAAAGCGCATTCTTTATCCCGTTTCGCTGACGGCGGACGGTGTGAGATACCGGGTGTGGGTGCGCCCGGAGGGGCTGAGCGCGGACTACTGCGGCAGAGCGACGCTCCGCTACGCCTATCTGCCCGACGAAGCCGCGCTCACGGACGAGATAGCGGACATGCGGCTCACGCCTTCCGCTCTCTCGGACGGGACGCTTGCGGAATATTATCTTCAGGACAAGGTGTTCGACCTTGCGGAGGCGTACTCCGAGTCCTTCCGCGACGCGCTGTCCGCGGTGCGCTACAAGGGCAGAGCCATGAGGCTCGGCGCGTCCGGACGGAGGCGGTCATGAGAGTACCGACCGCTTCGCGCACCGTGCGCATAGGATTCAAAGGGATACGCACCACCACGGACGAGAGCGTGCTCGACTGGGATTATACGCCGGAGATGTACAACTACCGCATACAAAACGGCGTGCTCACGGGCAAACTGGGGCTTGACGCGGCAAAAGGATTCGACGCGGTGCTCCACGGCGCGCGGCACGCCTATCCCGCGCTTCCTTCCGGGGTAAAGGTGAAGGGCATATTCCATTACCGCCGCAGACATCAGGGCAACTACGACGACAGACTCGTCATACAGACTTCGGAGGGCGCGCTTTACTACACCGCGGTGTTCGAGAACGACACATGGCACGAGGTGGAGGGGTATACGCTTTCGGGGGACGCGGCGGCGGTGAGCTACAACTACGGTGGCAAAGACGTCCTGCTCATGTGCTCGCCGTCCAGCACGTTCGCGGTGCTGGACGACGGTACGGTCAAGACGGTGACGTCCGCGCCGAGATTTTCGTCAGTGACGGTGCACAACGAAAGGATATACGGAACGCTGAACGGCGAGAGCAATCAGCTCTGGTTCTCGGACGATTTCAATCCGGAGAACTGGAGCGTGTCCGGCGACGAGGCGGGGTACATATCCTTCTCGGACGAATGCGGCGACGCGCTGGCGGCGGTGTCCTTCCTCGGCTATCTTTACATCTTCCGCGAGCACGGCATCTACCGCCTGACCGCATACGGCGACCAAAGCGAATTTTCGCTGAAAAAGCTGTTTACGGCTACGGGAAGGATATATAAAAATACGATTGCGCTGTGCGGTGACAGGATAATGTTCCTCACCGACGAGGGGGTGTTCACCTTCGACGGCTATACCGCGTCGCCTGCCGTACGCGACCTTCCCGACATCGCGTTCCCTACGCAATGCTCCGCCGCATACCATGACGGGGCGTACTGGCTGGCGTGTTCGCTGACGGGGTGCGACCTCGTGCCGATACCCTACACCAACAATGTTCTCGTGCGATACGGCATACGGGACGGGGACATGAGCATGCTCGCGGCGGCGGACATTCTCGCGCTCTGTTCCGTCCGCTCGCACACGGCGGCGGATATAGTGCTGTCGGTCAAAACGGGAGGAGAGTACAAGCTCGCTTCCATCGGCGAATACGGCACCGCGTTCGATACCGTGTTCCCCAAGATATACCGCACGCCTTTTTCCGACCTGTCCTCCCCGGCAATAAAGACGGTGAGGGACGTCACGCTCACAACGCGTTACGCGCTGAAACTTACCGTGTTCGCGGACGACGATTCGCGCGAATTCGAGCTGCCGGGATCTTCCGCCCCGCAGACGGTATTCGTGGGGATGAGCGGAAGGAAGATAGGCCTGCAGCTGCGTTCGGAGTCCGGCGTATGCTACGTCACCCAGCCTGTAGTCAGGCTGGACATTACCGCACAGAGGTGAATTATGAACATCAACGAGATCATGTCGCTCGTGGAAGAGCTGACCTTCCGCGTGCAGACGCTTGAGAAAAAAGTCGCCGCACTTACGGCGGCGCATACGTCGGCGGAGTGAGGTGGATATGGCGTCGTTCTGGGAAGAATTCAAGGACCTTTTCAAGACCGATTCGCAACGCGAAGAGGAGAGGCAAAACGCGCTGAATGCCGCGTTAGATGCCGAAAAAGCCGTCACCGAACAGCTCGCCGCGCTTGACCGCGAGTATCGCGAGTCGCTCCCTGCCGAGCCTGAGATCGACATCGACAAGCTCTTCCCCGAAGATCCGGGGTTCGAGAAGATCGAGTACACTCCGGCGACGGACGAGGAACTGGCAAACCGCGCGCAGGCGGGAGTGGATTACGAAAAAACCGAAGAGAAAAGGAAGCTGGAGAACACTTTCGGCAATGCCGCGCAGGAGCTTGAGGACCGCGCCGACCGGGCGGAAAAGGATCTGAACGCAAGCTACAGGGAGCTGGGCGAGCTTTACAACGAACTGCGCAGACAGACGGACAACGACGCTCTCCGCCGCGGAGTGGCGCGTAGCAGCATCCGCACAAGCGCGCAGCAGGATCTGACGTCAGACCGTACTCGCGCGGAACAGGAGAGCAAAGCGGCGTACGACTCCGAGATGAGCGGGATAAGCGCGGAGCTCGCCGCTCTTCAACAGGAGCAGGAAGCCGCGTTCGAGGAGCTTGATCTGAAGTACGCCGCCGAGCTGGAGGAGCGCATTGCGGACCTCAAAGCACAGCGCGACGAAACCGCGAAAAAGTACGCGGAATACAACAACAAGATCACGGAGGCGGAGAGGGAGTACGCTCTGGAAAGGGAGGAAAACATCGCCGATTATCTCGCGGAGAGGGAAAAGGAAAGACTGGAACGCGAGGAGCAGACGAGGCAAGAGGAGGCAGCCCACGGATATACGGGCGCGAAACAGGAGAA
>DVJC01000079.1 GCA_018710835.1 Candidatus Limadaptatus stercoravium
AACTTACCGATAATATCTAATGCGTCTTTGATAGTAGGCATATCCAATTACCTCCTTCGGTGGTACTGTTTCTTACTATTATTATACGCTATTTCTCGTCAAAAATCAACCATTTGTTGTGACAGAGCCATGATAAATAATACTATGCCGTCGTTCCGGCGTCCGCCGCATCCCGTTTCGCCGCCGCGCCGCCGACGGCTCCGCATACCGTCAGACGCACCGCATTGTCCCCCGTAAGAGTGTGCGGCGCGAATCTCGATGCCCCTTGCCGCCCGGCAGCCTTACCGCTTGAAAGCCGCACACCGTGCAGAACACCGAAAAGCGCGCCCGAAGGCGCGCCTCCGACAGTGACCGTATCGCATTCACGCCGCACATGCGGTGCGCAACGCGCATTCCGCATCCGCCGCCCGCAAGCTGTTTTGCGGCATCTGACCGCGCGGATCCGCTATCGCTCTTCCCTGAAATAACTGAGCCCCAGCGACGCCGGCGGCTGGCTCTCCCTGCGGCTGACGATGCTCGTTATGACCAAAACGACGATGGTCACGAGATAGGGTATCATCTTGATCGCTTCACGCCCTGCGAAACCGACGTTGACATAGTTGGGCAGGAGATACAGTATGCTGAACACGATAGAGCCGAGTATTGCCCAGTTGGGACGCCACACCGTGAAAATGACGAGCGCGACTGCCATCCAGCCGTAAGTGTCCACGGAGTACTCCACCACACCGCCCGTGTAGTCCATGATGTAGAAGAGTCCGCCGAGACCTGCTATCATACTGCCTATGAGTGTTGCGCCGTACTTATAGTTGGTGACGGAGATGCCCGCCGCGTCCGCAGTGGCGGGGTTTTCGCCGACTGCACGGAGATTGAGCCCCACTCTCGTCTTTTTGATGACGACGGCGGCGATGACCGCAAGGATTATCGCAATATACACGAGCGCGCCGTAGGACAGGAAGAGCGTCGTGAACCAATTCTGTTCGACGATGGGGAACGACTGACGGAAAAATCCGCTTATCGTCGTAAAGCCGGTCGTGTTCACCCTGCCTCCGCAGAAACTGAGGAGTCCTATTCCGAAAGTGGTGAGCGCAAGGCCGCTGACGTTCTGATTGCACCGCAGCGACGTTGTCAGGACGCAATATATAAGTCCGCCGATAAGCGAGAAAATGAGCGCGAACAGAAGCGTGACGATCGTTGCCCCCCATGCTTCGATCCCGGATGCGCCTCCGACCGCGGACACATACAGCGACGCGCCTATGAGCGATCCCGAAGCTCCCATACACATTATGCCGGGTATACCGAGGTTGAGGTTGCCGGATTTCTCGGTGACAGTCTCGCCGACAGAACCGAAAAGGAACGCCGTGCTGAATCTTATGGCGCTTTGAAGGAATGAAAGTATCATTATGCAACCGCCTCCTCTGCCGTGTTCTCTACGGTTGTTTTCTTGCGCTGGCGGAATTTGATCTTATAATTGATGAAAAATTCGCATCCTATTACCAGGAAGAAGAATATACCCGTTATTATATCGGAAAACGCTTCGCCGACGCCGACGTTGGTTGCGACGAATTTTGCTCCTTGATCTATAAACACATAAAGCAGCGATGTGAACGCCATCGCAAAAGGACTGAATTTACCGAGCCATGCCACCAGGATAGCCGTAAACCCTCTGCCGTCTACCGTTCCGGTTGACAGCGTATACGACGTCCCGCCGACAAGCAGCAGTCCGGCAAGCCCGCACAGCACACCCGAAAGCACCATGGTGCGGATAATGACCTTTTTGACGTTTATTCCGACATACTTCGCAGTATTTTCACTTTCACCGACAACAGACAATTCGTAACCGTGTTTGCTGAAACGGAAATACACGAACAGAATAACGGTCGCTATGGCGACAATGATTATGTTGAGAACATAGCGGTTCCCTCCTATCAAAGGGAAATTCCCGTAAGGCAATGCGCCCAACACTCCGGATCCGCTCGGCACCCACACAAAAATACATATTGCCACGAGTTGCATGGCAACGTAGTTCATCATAAGGGTAAAAAGTGTTTCGTTGGTGCGCCATTTGGCTTTGAAGATCGCCGGAATGACCGACCACACGACGCTGAAAGCAACACTTGCGAGAAACATGACGAATATAAGCAGTCCGTTGGAGATCTGACCGCCCAGATACTCTATGCACACCACACAGCCGAGACCGCCCATCAGCACCTGTCCTTCCGCGCCGATGTTCCAGAAGCGCATCTTGAACGCGGGTGCCACAGCAAGCGCTATACAAAGCAGAATCGCCGTCCCCTGAAAAAGATTCAGAATGCGGCGCGGCGTACCGAATACGCCTTCGAACAATCCCGAAAAGAACGTGCCGAACGCCGACCCGCCGGCAAGTATGGCACTCACCAGACCGCTCACGAGAAGCGCGGCGACGACCGCTCCTATCCGGATGAGCCAAGCCTCCCAACGCGGCACGTTATCTCTCTTGACTATGCGGAAAAGCGGTTCTCTTTCTGTCTTCTGTCCCGTCATACTTTCGCCTCCTCTCCGACTGCGGCGGAATCCGTCATGTAAAGTCCGATCTCTTCTTTGGTTGTCTTTCTGCCGTCGAGTATGCCCGTTACCCTGCCCGCGCATATGACCATGATCCTGTCGCAGAGCTCGACTAGCACGTCAAGATCCTCTCCGACATAGACAACGGCTACGCCGTTTTCTTTCTGCTCGTTGAGCAGGTTGTAAATGGTGTAAGAACTGTTGATGTCGAGTCCTCGCACGGGATACGCCACCATGAGCACGGTAGGCGCCGCCGCGATCTCGCGCCCTACGAGCACTTTCTGAATATTGCCTCCCGAAAGTCTGCGCACGGGAGTGTGCGAAGAGGGAGTGACAACCTCAAGATCCTTGATTATCCTCTCCGCAAGTTCCTTCGGACGCTTGCGGTCCAGGAAGAATCCGTCAAAATGCGGCGAGGATGTCGGCCTCAGCTTCCTCTTTTCGGCAGAAACCTGTTTTTCTCCCTTTGCGAGCTTCAAATTATCCACAAAAAGAAGTTTGCCTCGCCTGTAACTGCGGAGCATCATGTTGTCTATGATATCCATGCTGCCCACGAGTCCCATGCCGAGCCTGTCCTCCGGAACAAATGAGAGCCTGACGCCGAGCTCGCGGATCTTGGCGGGCGACTTGCGCATAAGGTTCTCTTCCTTTCCCGTTTTCGGATCGTTGTAAATTATGGTTCCGCCATCCGGACGCTGCAGCCCGGCAATCGCTTCGAGAAGTTCCCGCTGCCCGCTGCCCGCAATCCCCGCAATACCGAGAATCTCTCCGGAACGCGCGGTAAATGACACGTTGTCCAGCTTCTTCACTCCTTCGTGGTCGGTAAGAGAGAGTCCGCTGACGACAAGCCTTTCCTCGCACCCGACAGGTTCCGCTCTGTGTATGTTGAGGTCGGTCTTGTGGCCTACCATCATTTCGGTAAGCTCCGTGACGTTGGTGTCCGCGGTGTTGACCGCGCCGACGAACTCGCCCTTGCGCAGCACCGCAACGCGGTCGCTGATCTCCATGACCTCGTTGAGTTTGTGCGTGATGATGATAATGCTCTTCCCGTCCTCGCGCATGTTGCGGAGCACGTCGAAAAGTTTCTCCGTCTCCTGCGGCGTGAGCACCGCGGTCGG
>DVJC01000014.1 GCA_018710835.1 Candidatus Limadaptatus stercoravium
TTTTATCAGTCCGGCAACAAGACCGCGAAGGTCATGGCGATGTTGGAGCACGTCGCCGATTTCCGCTACATCATATGTCCGAGCGAGGTGGACGCTCTCGTCACCGAGAACAATCTCATCAAGAAGTACACGCCGAAGTACAACATCCTGCTCAAGGACGACAAGTCGTATCCTTTCCTGCGCATAGACCTCAGAGAAGATTTCCCCACCGTGCGGCTGGTGCGGCGGCTCAGGAACGACGGCGCGCAATATTTCGGCCCGTACATGCAGTCCGTCAACGTGCGCGACATCACGGATCTCATCCACACCGCGTTCAAGGTGCGCGACTGCACGCGGGATCTCAGCAAGCCGTCGCGTCCGTGTCTGAACTATCATCTGGGCAAGTGCCTTGCGCCGTGTTCGGGACAGGTGGGGCGCGACGAGTACCGCGAAGAGGTGAAGAGAGTCATCTCCTTCCTCAAGGGCAACGACAGGGAAGTCGAGCGCGTGCTCACGGAAAAGATGATGGCGTTTGCGGACGAGGAGAACTTCGAAGTCGCGCTGAATTACAAGCACAAGCTCAAGGTGCTGGACAACCTAGTGCGCAAGCAGGTGAGCGCGCTCCCGAAGGATCTCAACCTCGACATCTTCGCATATGAAAGCAACGGCGTGCTCGGCGCGGTGAATATGCTCGTCGTGCGCGCGGGTAAGCTCGTCGGCGGCGAAAACCGCGTGTTCGATGCCGCGGACGAGGACATATCCTCTTACATCTACCAGTTCTACACCGCGGGCGCGCCCGTATGCGACGAGATAGTCACGGACTGCGCCGCGGACGCGGACGCACTGGAGAAGGCGGTGAACACGCTCTCCGCGCACACCGTCCGCGTCATCGAGCCGAAACAGGGCGTGCGCCGTCAGCTGCTCGACCTTTCGCATTCCAACGCTTACGACGCGCTGGAAAAGCACGGCAGCCGCGAGGAGAGGAAGATCCTGCGCACGGAGGGCGCGGTGAAACAGCTCGGAGAGTTGCTTTCCCTCCCCGTGCTCCCGAACCGCATAGAGGCGTACGACATCTCGCACATTTCGGGTACGGACAAAGTGGCGAGTATGGTGGTGTTCGAGGGCGGCGAGCCCAAGAAGGCGCATTACCGCAAGTTCCGCATCAAGACGGTGGAGGGCAACAACGATTTCGCGTGCATGAAAGAGGCGCTGACGCGCAGGCTCATGCGCATGCACGAGGGAATGGACGAGAGTTTCGCCACTCCGCCCGACCTCATCCTCATCGACGGCGGCAAAGGACAGCTCGCCTACGCGCTCGAAGCCTTGAGGGATTGCGGCGACGAGGACATCGAGATCCTTTCGCTCGCCAAGCGCGAGGAGGAAGTATTCCTGGGCAGAGATCCCAAGACTTCGATATTGCTGCCGAAAGACTGCGTTGCGCTCCAGATGCTGCAGCGCGTGCGCGACGAGGCGCACCGTTTCGCCATCACCTACCATCGCACCCTGCGCGGAAAGCATATGTCCGAAACCGCACTCATGCAAGTTCCCGGAATAGGCAGGGCAAAAGCGGACGCGCTGATAAAAGAGTTCGGCTCGGCGGAGAACGTGAAGCACGCCGAACCGGAACGGATAGCGCGGCTGCACGGCTTCACCGTCGAGTCCGCGAAACGACTGCTCGACGCGCTCAATTTGCAAAACAGTGCCGTTGATGTGCACGAAGAGAGTGATAAAACCGCTGTTTGCGACGATTCAACCGACGGCGGCAAAGACTGAAAAGGGCGCGTGCGCCCGGGGAGAAGGATATGGGCAAGAACCCCGTGAGAAAGAGCGAAGTGTTTATACCGGCGGAGAAATTCGCCGCCGACCTTGAGCTGGAGACTGTATTCACACCGTCCGAAACGATATGTTTCAAGTCCACGGCGACCAACCGTCCGGGGCTGTTGTTCGCGGGCTTTGACGAGTATTTTCCCGAACACCGCATTCAGATACTCGGCAACGCGGAGATGGCGTACCTCGATTCGCTGGACGCCCCGACGCGCGAGCTGCAGCTGGAGAGGCTGTTCTCCAAGGGCGTACCCTGCGTCATCGTCACGCACAAGCATACCGTCACCGCCGAAATGAAACGCATTGCGGAGGAGCATTCCACCGCGCTGTTCGTCAGCCTGGAATCCACCGCGGCGATAGAGAGCGACGTCGTGCACTATCTCACCACCGCGCTCGCCGCCAGCGACGTCATCCACGGCGAACTGCTCGACATCAGCGGCATAGGCGTGCTGCTCATAGGCGAGAGCGGCATCGGCAAGTCCGAGACCGCGCTCGAACTCGTGCACCGCGGACATATGCTGGTGGCGGACGACCTCGTCGAGGTCAAACGCATCAAGAACAAGATCTACGGCTATCCCCCCAAGCGCATTTCCAATCTGCTCGAGGTCAGGGGAGTGGGGCTCATCGACGTCGAGGCGATGTACGGCGTGGGCGGCGTGCTCAATCAGAAGCGCATACACCTCGTCATCGAGATGGAGCAGTGGGACGACAGCAAGAGCTACGACCGCCTCGGCAACGAAAATCTTACTTACGACATCCTGGGTGTGAAATTCCAACGCGTGGTAGTGCCCGTGTCCGCGGGCAGGAACCTTGCCGTCGTCATCGAAGCCGCCAGCCGCAACTTCCGTCTGAAGAGCATGGGCAGGGACGCCCTGGACGAGCTCTCCTACCGCCTCATGGAAAAGAACCGCCCCGAGGACACGGATTTTGATTGACTCATGCCTGCACGGAGGGCAGCGCACCGCCCGCGAGCGGCTCTTTTCAGCTCTTTTCCGCGAAGGCGACTTGCCAATATTGACCCGAGTGAACGTATAATTCCTGCGAGATAAGTCTTACCCCCCCCCTGACATGGGAGTATTGTACCCCCTCCTACCGGGGACCCCACAAAATGTACATTTTGCGGGGAGCCCCATTCGGGCTTTCATCCCCCGTGCAGTCTATGTTGCCGTACCCCCAAAATGCGGGACTAACGTTTTCCCTCTACAAAAGTTTTTAATATCGCACTCGCATAACCGAGCGGAGAACGGTACTCACTGAACGACCTGCACGGGCGGAGGAATTCGGCGCTCGCACATTTACGCCCGTGTCTACTTAAGGTTACATCTAGTGCGACGCGATTGACGCGCTCCCCGCGTAACAATCGCTGGACCTTCGGTTCGGCACTCAGATAGCGCGCCGCGACTTGCAAGAGGCGGTTACACCGCCTGTGCAAGTTTGGCAGAGCGGCGCGTGGAATCGTCTTCGATCGAGTGAGCGTGGGATATAAGTTTATTATTCCGTCTTTAAACAAGCAGGCGTCATAGACATGTGCTTTTATTACATATAATCCGGTATGGGCGTGACGGAGATATGCGACCGCATTGCAAGAAGCACCGGGACGGAGATACTGAAAAATCCGACTGCCGAAAGGCTGACGACCTTCAAAGGCGGTGGAGAAGCGGAGCGCGTGTACGCGCCGCGGAGCACGGAGAGGGCGGCGGAGTTTCTGTCCGAGTGCGCGGCAAGGGGAGTGAACGACGTGTTTTTGCTGGGCGGCGGAAGCAACGTCATCCTCGCGGACGGGGAACTCATGCGCCCCGTGCTGCTTACGAGAGAGATGCGCGGTATAGACTTCGTCGGAGAGGACGACGGGTGCGTGTATCTGCGCGCGGAGTGCGGCGCGGGGACGGGTGCGCTCATTGCGAAGTGTGCGGAATACGGGTGCGGCGGAGCGGAATTCCTCGCCGGCGTGCCCGCGACCGTGGGCGGCGCGGCGCATATGAATGCAGGCGCATTCGGCTATGAAATCAAGGATTATATATACGAATACGAGGTGTTAAACCCGGTTTCGGGTGAGATAGAAAAGAGAAAAGACGCGCGGACGGCGTTTTCGTACCGCCGCGGAGCGGAGGGAACGGTGCTTGCCGTCACTTTCGCGTTTCCGCACATAAGCAGGGAAGAGGCGGAGCGCGCAAGGGCGGAGTACGTCGCCGCCCGTCGGCGGAAACAGCCGCGTCTGCCGTCGTGCGGAAGCGTGTTCCGCAATGCGGATCTCCCGGCGGGCGCGCTTGTCGCGGGCGCGGGGCTCAAGGGAGTAAGGCTGGGCGGCGCTGAGATCTCGCGCGTGCACGCGAACTTCATCGTCAACGTCGGGGGAGCGTCGGCGGACGACTTTCTCACGCTTGCGGACATCGCCGCGAAGAGAGTGGCGGAAGAGTACGGGATCAGGCTGCAAAAAGAATTCGTAACACTTTCCGACGATTTGCCTTTCTAAAAGAAAAATATATGGTATAATGATTTTCACCATCGGCGCGCGCTCTCGCGCGGCGCGGACGGAGCGCGTATATATGCGCGGCGTTCCGGGACGGGACGCCGGTGCGGGCGGACGGTATGCCCGAACAGCGTCGGACGCGGTGCGGAACACGGGGCGGACAAGCGGCTTTCGGGCGCGGACGGAGAAAGGATGAAGATATTCGGCGACTACCACATGCATACGAAAGCGAGCGACGGCAGGGCGACGGTCGGACAGCTGGCGGAACGTGCCGCGGAGCTCGGACTTAAAGAGATCGCCGTTGCGGATCACGGCTGCGGCAGTCTGCTGTTTCATCAGACGGAGAAGAAATTCGCCGCGCAGCAGGAAGAGATCGCGCGGATAAACGCCGAGGGCGGAGTGCGGGTGTACTCCGGCATAGAAGCGAGCATAACGGGGGAGGACGGCACGCTGGACATCCCGGACGGGATGATAGCGGAATGCGGCGTGCTCACGGTCGGATTCCACCGCTTTCTGCAATGGCGTTACGTCCGCCGCGAGCCGCGCTTTCTGCTCGTGAACGGCTGGGGGAGCGAACGGGCGCGCGGACAGGACGGATTGAAAGAATACAACACCCGCGCGTGGCTGAACGCGCTTGCGAGCTATCCCGTGGACGTGCTGTGCCATCTCGGACACCGCGCGCACGTGGACGCCGCGGAGGTGTGCCGCGCCGCGGCGGAACTCGGAGTGTATGTCGAGCTGAACGAAAAGCACATCGACGCGATCGAAGAGTGTGCGGAAGAGGTGATCGCCTCCGGCGTGAAATTCATCCTCGGCTCGGACGCGCACTCCGCCGCAAAGGTCGGGCTCTTTGCGCAAGTCGAGGAGTTCCTCACGCGGCACGGCATCCCGGAAGAGAGAGTGTGCGGCATAGGGGCCGAACCGGTATTTCGTCCGAAAAAGGGTTTCAAGCGTACAAAATGACGGAGTGAACATGGCATCTTTCAAAGATAACGCAGCAAAGGAATTGCTTTCCGTACTTCCGTCGGAGGCGCAGGACGTAAGGGCGTTCCTGTCCGCCGCGGCGAAGCAGGGAGGATATATCCACATCGTCGGCAAGCGGCGCAACCTGGTCTTCAACCTGGAGTCCTACGACGAGTGTCTTGCCGTCGTGAAGCTTCTGCGCACACTGTATCCGTCGGAGTTCGAGATCTCCGCCGAGCGCGTCAGGTCGGGGGTGAAGAAGGGGAGCACCGCCTTTTCGGTATCCGTACCGACGGGGTTTGCGCGGCAGGCGGTGGAAGACTTCTGCCTTGCGGACGGCGGAGTGCCCGCGTTCGTCACGGAGAGCCGCCGCGCGGCGGAGAATTACCTGAAGGGACTTTTCCTTGTGTGCGGCAGCGTGTATGTGCCTTCCGCGGAGGGCGACGGGGAGAAGAGAGAGGGGTATCATTTCGAGTTCGCCGTGGACGGGGAGAAGTTCGCCGCAGACGTAGCGGAGCTGCTCGCCGTGTTCGGCGTGCACGCCAAGATCAGCGAACGAGGCGCTCTCAACCTGGTGTACATCAAGGACAAGGAAGAGATACTTTCCGCGCTCGCGCTGCTCGGTCTTGCGGAGAGCGTGCTGAAACTCAAAGGCATCATCGATGAGCGCGAGACCGCCAACAGCATCAACCGCGTCACTATATGCGAGGCTGCCAACCTCGACAAGACTTACGCCGCGGCGTCCCGTCAGCTGATGGAGATCGGCGCGATAGAGGAGAGCGTGGGGCTGGAGTCGCTGACTCCCGCGCTCCGCGACACCGCGAACGCGCGCATGGAGTATCCCCAAGCGAGCATGAGCGAACTTGCCCGGATACTCGGCGTGGGCAAGAGCTGTCTCAACCACCGTCTGCGAAAACTTGCGGACATAGCGAGGGAGAACGGCTTCGGGGAAGAGTGAGCCGCGGAGGAGCGGCGGAAGAGAAGGACAAACGAGGGAAGGAAGATGAGTGATTTCGTACATCTGCACGTACACAGCGAATACAGTCTGCTCGACGGTGCGATCAGGCTCAACCAGAACGTTCTTTCGGAGAGCGAGCAGGACAAGATACTGCACGTTTCGCCGCTGACGGAAGCGCTTAAATCCATGGGGATGAAGGCGTGCGCCATCACCGACCACGGCAATCTTTACGGCGTGCACACGTTTGTGAGCGCGATGCGCGCCGCCGGACTTAAGCCGATCATCGGCAGCGAGTTTTACGTGGCGGACGACCTGCGCGTCAAGACTCCCGAAACCATGCACCGCCGCGACCATCTGATACTCCTTGCCAAAAATCTCACGGGATATAAAAACCTGATGAAGCTGTCCACCATCTCTTTCGTGGACGGATTCTACGTGAAGCCGAGGATAGACCTCGACACTCTGGCGCAGTATTCCGAGGGGCTGATATGCTGTTCGGCGTGCCTTGCCGGCAGGATACCGCAGCTGCTGCTGAAGAACGATTACGAAGGCGCGAAGGAGTACGCCCTGCGGCTCAAAGGCATGTTCGAGGAAGGGGACTTCTACATCGAACTGCAGGATCACGGGCTGGAGGAGCAGCAGCGCATCCTGAAGCCGCTGGTATCCCTCGCCCGCGATATCGGAGTCAAGGTGGTGGCGACCAACGACGCGCATTATCTCAAGCGGTCGGACGCGGATACGCAGGACACCATGATGTGCATCACGCTGCAGTGCAAAAAGACGGATCCTGTGGGCGTGCGCTTTTCCAACGACAACTTCTATCTCAAGAGCGGAGAGGAGATGGAGGAGCTGTTCTCATGGATACCGGAGGCGATCGAGAGCACCAAAGAGATCGCGGACAAGGTGGACGGCGACTACTTCGTGGTCAAATACAAGAAAACTTTCATTCCGCATTTTGAGACGGAGGACATGAACGGAAGGGATTCCCGCCAGTATCTGTACGACCTCGCGTGGGAGAGGATACACCGCCGTTTCGACGTCATTACGCCGGAGATAGAGCAGAGGCTCAATTACGAGCTCGGAGTCATCGACAAATGCGGTTTCAACGACTACTTCCTCATAGTGTGGGACTTCGTGAACGCGGCGAAGAAGAAGGGCATACCCGTGGGACCGGGCAGAGGCAGCGGCGTCGGGAGCCTGGTGGCATACTCCATAGGAATAACGGACGTCGATCCACTCCGCTACAGCCTGCTTTTCGAACGTTTCCTTTCCGAGGAGCGCGTGTCCATGCCCGATTTCGACATAGACTTCTGTTTCGTGCGCCGTCCGGAGATCATCGAATACGTCGTAGGCAAATACGGCGCGCCCAACGTGGCGCAGATCATCGCCTATTCGACCATGAGCGCGAAGGCGGCGGTGAAAGACGTCGCGCGCGTTTACGACGTGCCTTACACCGACGCCAACAACTGGGTGAAGGACATTCCCGTGGGCAAGGTGCTGCTCAGGCAGTGCCTCACTCCGGGCAGCAGCATGTATTCGGAGGATTTCGCCTCTCTCTACCGCTCCAATCCCACCGCGAAAAAGGTCATCGACACCGCGATAGAGCTTGAGGGTATGCCGCGGCAGACGTCCATGCACGCGGCGGGCGTCGTCATATGCGGCGATCCCATCGTGGAGCACGTCCCCCTGTCCAGGAACGGCAACGACATCACCACGCAGTTCGACAAGGGAATGGTCGAGGACCAGGGGCTTCTCAAGATGGACTTTTTGGGGCTTAAGACGCTCACGGACATCAGCGAGGCGGTCAAGTACATCAAAGAGGACAAGGGGCTGGACGTCGATTTCAACAAGCTCGGCTACGAGGATCCCGCAGTCTACGCGCTCATTTCCGGCGGCGACTGCGAGGCGGTGTTCCAGCTGGAAGGCGGCGGCATAAAGAAGTTCATGATGCAGCTGCAGCCCTCCAATCTGGAGGACGTCATGGCGGGCATATCCATGTACCGTCCCGGTCCGATGCAGTTCCTCGACATGTTCATACAGGGCAAGCGCAATCCCGCCGGCGTGCATTACGCGCATCCGCGTCTTAAGGAAGTGCTGGAAACGACGTACGGCTGCATCGTCTATCAGGAGCAGGTCATGCAGATCGCACAGAAGATCGCAGGCTACTCATTCGGCGGCGCGGACATCATGAGAAGGAGCATCGCCAAGAAGAAGCTCGAAGTCCTCATGCAGCAGAAGGAGATCTTCATCAACGGCGGCGTGCTTGCGGACGACACCACCAAGAAGCATATCCCCGGCGCGGTGAACAACGGCGTGAGCCGCGAGATCGCGGAGGAGCTGTTCGATCAGATACTCAAATTCGCAAGCTACGCGTTCAACAAATCGCACGCGGCGGCGTATGCGGTGCTCGCATACCAGACGGCGTGGCTCAAATGCTACTATCCCACGCATTTCATCACCGCCGTCATCAACAACCGCATCACCAATGCGGACGAGGTGAAGCATTACATCAATTATCTGCGCCGTTCCGGGGTGAAGATCCTGGCTCCCGACATCAACCGCTCCAAGAAGGTCTTTTCCATCGAGAACGACAACGTACGTTACGGGCTGATGGGCATAAAGAACGTGGGAGAACAGGCGATGGAGTTCGTGCTGGGAGAGCGCGAACGCGGAGGTCCGTTCTCCGATCTGCGCGATTTCATCGACCGCTGCATAGGTCAGGTGAACAAGCGCATGATAGAGAGCCTCATCAAGGGCGGCGCGTTCGACTGCTTCGGAAAGACGCGTTCCACGCTCATGGCGTCCTACGAGCGCATCATGGACGCCGTCGCGTCGGACAGGAAGAATCAGGTGGAAGGGCAGATGTCGCTTTTCGATACGCTCATCGAGGACGTGACGGTGAAGTATACCGAGCTCGCCGAGTACGACAAAATGCAGATCCTTTCGGGAGAGAAGGAGGTGCTCGGCATGTACGTCAGCGGACATCCGCTGGACGACTATAAGGATACGCGCAGGGAGTTCAATTTCGAGACTTCCATGCTCTATGTCAAGGAGTACGACGAAAACGGAGAGGAAGTGTCCGTCCTCAACCGGGAGCTGACGGGCAGGAACGTGTGCATGGGGTGCATCGTCGAGTCGCACGAGCGTAAAATGACGGGCAAACAGCAGCGTTTCGCGGTAGGACGGCTGGAGGACAGAGAGGGGAGCATAGCCTTTTCGATGTATCCGCGCGCATACGAATCCTACGGGCATCTGCTGGAGTCCGATCTCCCCGTCAAGGCATACGGCAGGCTCGACCTCCGCGACGAGAGCGAGCCGAAGATCTCCGTCGAGAAGCTCGAACCGTGGGAAAACGGCGCGCGCAGGAGGGAGGTGTCGACGCAGTCCGGCGTGGTGTACGTGCTGGTGGGCGACTCCGCCGTGACCAAGATCGTCACGGGACTGCTGGCAATGTTCCCCGGCGACGTGCCCGTCCGCGCGCAGATGAAGGGCAGCGACGGCAGGATGTGCCTGAGAGAGTTCAGGCAGAAGGTGGAACCCACCGACGAACTGCTTGAGCGCATAGCCAATCTCGTCGGCAGCGACAGGGTGCGTTACGACCGCGGGAAGTAAGGCGGAAACAGCGGCACGGAATGCGGAAAACAGGCGGAGTATTCCGCCTGTTTTCCGGTTTGCGGCAGAGCGCGGCCCGGTTTTGTCCGCGGCAGCGGCGGCGGATCGGACGGCGCTGCGGGCGGTTTTCAGGTGGACGGGTGCGGATTTTCCGACGCGGAAAGACGTTTTCGCTTTACATTTGTTTTCGCGGTAGATATAATAGAGCAAGATACGCGCCCGAACGCGCGTAACAAACTGCGGATTAAACGGGGACATCCGCCCCCGGAGGTTAATATGGCTAAGAACGCATCCAAACAGAGCAAGAAACTCGCGATCCTCACCAGCGGCGGCGACTCTTCCGGCATGAACGCCTGCATCAGAACCGCCGTGCGTTATGCGCTGAGCAAGGGCTACGAAGTCTACGGCGTGCGCCACGGTTATGTGGGCATGATGGAAGACGACATCATCGAGATGCCCTACGGCAGCGTGTCCAACTGCGTCCACACCGGCGGCACCATTCTGCGTACCGGCAGAACGGATGAGTTCAAAAAGCCCGAAGTAGTGCAGGCTGCGGCGCAGAATCTTCTGAAGCGCGGCATCAACAACCTCATCGTCATCGGCGGCGACGGCTCCTTCCACGGAGTGTCCGATCTGCACCAGCTGACCGACATCAACGTCATCGGCATTCCCGGCACGATAGACAACGACATGGGTTACACCGACTACACCATCGGTTTCGACACCGCGTGCAACACCGTGCTCGACGCAATGCTCAAACTCCGCGACACCATCACCTCCCACGACAGGATCATGATCCTCGAAGTCATGGGCAGACACTGCGGCGACATCGCGCTCAAGACGGCTCTCGCAGGCGGTGCGGAATACGTCATCCTCCCCGAAGCGCCCACCGACGTCGACGCCATCGCGGCAAGCGTCAAGAAGGGCTTCGACAAGGGCAAGACCTCCACGATCATCGTGCTCGCCGAGGGCAGGAACGACCTCAAGGACGAACTCCGCGAGAAAGTCAAGGCGTCCACGGGCAGGACGGTCAACCATGTCGCGCTCAGCTACATTCAGCGCGGCGGCACGCCTTCCATGTTCGACAGAGTGCTCGCCAGTCGTCTTGCGGCAAGAGCGGTGGAGCTCATCGAATGCGGTCAGAGCGGCAGAGTAGTCGGCGTGCGCGGCAGCGACATCATCGACGTCAACGTCATCGAGGGGTTGAAGGCGAAGAAGCAGTTCGACGACCACCTCTTCATGCTCGCCACCACCATCAGTAAGTAAGAGCCCGCATTTTTACGCGGAAACGAAACGCCGTCCCGGCAGAGGACGGCGTTTTCATTTGTGTGCCATAAAATTCATGGCAAGGGTAGAAGATTGTTAAATTTTATTCTCTAACTTCAGTTTGAAGAGATAGAATTTTCTCAAATAAAAGGACGAGGAGTGTTTCTCCTATGTTGGGGACGGAGCAAAAACGACATAGCACGCTTAACATGTTCAGCGTGCTATTAAAACAGAGTTCTCTTTTTTCCTCCGTCCCCCGGTGGTGGTGTATGAACACCCCCACACCCCGATAGAGTGACGTAACTTATAAGGCTAATTCTAATATGCACTTATTCGGGGTGTATTTAAGCACGACGTTCCGTTCATTCGAAGACGGAACAGAAAACTTATACTCGACGTTCGCTTATGCGGAGACGTGATAAATCATTTTTTTTAACATTCACTCGTTCGAAGACGGGATACGCGCCGCTCATCCAAGGGAGCCCCACAAAAAATCTCTGCGGATTTTTTGCGGGGACCCCAAGCGTTCACAGGCGGCGCATCCGCCGCTTGAACGCCGCGGCGCGAAAAGTGAGTGCCGAGCACTAGATTTGCAACTAAGTAGACACGGGCGTAAGTGTGCGAGCGCCGAATTCCTCCGCCCACGAGGGGTTTTCAGTAAGTTCTGTTCGCCGTTCGATTATGTAAGTGCGATACTCAAACTTTTTTCAAAAGGTCGCAAAGTGAGTCCCGCATGATAGG
>DVJC01000080.1 GCA_018710835.1 Candidatus Limadaptatus stercoravium
TCCATGCCAAACATGATTGTGTCGGCATCTGATAAGAAGAAGCCGTCTTATAGAGGAAATACATATGATCTCAATCGGACGGCGAAGAAGCAGATCGTGGATCATTTTTACAACGAGAACGGCAAGCGAAACAGAAAAACCGTTGCTTACTTCGGGATCCCGAAGGAAGACAAAAATAAAGCGAGGTAAAACTTATGAGCAACCTTAATCAACACGTCAAAAGCGACAAAGTGAAGTGGATCGTCACGGGCATTGCGCTTGTGCTGATCCTTGCGATCCTGGGTGGTGTTATCGCCGCGGTGGTGACGGAGACCAATCCGAAAGAGTGGTTTGAAAAGCTCGTTGAGGAACATCCTGAAACGCCCGACGAGGAAACGCCGTTGCCGGATGAAGATGAAACTCCCGGCGCAGATTTCGAGACTAATATAGAAAACAGTGCGCAAGTTATGCTTGCGGTGGGTGCTGCTACAACGGCAGCAGAAGGACAGTATGTCGAAAAGACAATTACAGCAACCGTTTTGCCTGAATCTGCTCCCGACAAAACCGTTGATTGGTTTGTTGCGTGGGAAGACGGGTCTGATGCGGACATAGATAACTATGTTCAGGTCATTCCTGATGCGGATGGCAGTTGTAATGCGGCGATTCGGTGTTATGCAGCTTTTGAAGGCACTATCGTTGTGACTTGCGTCACCCGTGATGGCGGCTTTTCGGCGACATGTGAGGTTACTTTCGTCGGCGAGCCTTCCGAGATCACGTTTCAATTTAGCAATTACACGCCGGAAGTAGAGGATGGTGTGTATATCATTCCTACGAATAAAAGTCTTGAGGTTCGTGCGGGCTTTTCAAACATTTTTGGTTCTGTAAAGGAAGATCTTGCTGTTTCTTGGTCTTTGGGTTTTGAAGGCTCGATGTCTGTTCAGGTTACCCATTATGTCAGTGGTTCTTATGAGGGTTCGCGTGTCTTTGAAGCGACAGACGGCATTATCCCTATGCTTTCCGATATTGGTAATGAAAGCTCTATGACAGGATCGATCAATGTTGTCAAAGAGGGACTCATGTCAATAGTAACAACAGCGGATACATATTTTTGGGGCACACCTAAAAACACTTTGGAGAATTGTTCTTTCAATTTGACAAGTGGTTCTTTAAGACGCAACGTTGAAATTCTGGAAGCGGATGGTTTCATCACGCTTACCGCAAAATGCTCGGAATATGATCTTGAAAAAACGATCAAGGTTAAGATTGAGTCTTCGGTGAGCGGAGTTAATCTCTCGCAAAGTTCTATTGTGTTTTGAGGCGGTGAGTTATGGGCAGATATAAAGCGCAAAGAAGTATAAATGCTTTTGCAAAAGCGATTTCGTATATTATCTTGGTCCTGCTTTTTGTGGGCTTAATTGGCGCGCTTATATATTTGTTCGTGCGTCCGGAAGGAATGTTTGTCCGCTATGGCAATGAGATCATAGCGGACAACGGCAAGAATGTCGATGTTGTGATCGGCGGTGATGTCGTTACATTTGTGATCGAAAACAATTTTGGTTGGGGTGCTTATTCCGTTGATGATTGTAGTGTAACTATCATCCCGTATGTTGATGCAGCACATAACTTTGAGTTTTTTGTTGACGGAGAGAACACGACATTTTCTTTTTCAGATGTAAAGGATTTTTCTGCTGCGTTTACCGAAAATGGCGGCTCTGTTTTAGTTACAAGCAACGGTACATTTGATCTGGTCTTTCGGCATAAGGATATTTTGTCAGTATTGGAAACAATTTACGGCGAAGACAAAGTTACTGTTCCATTTTTGGTTGACATTTGCTCATATCCGTATTTTGCAATTTCTGTGACATCACCTGATGCCAGTGAAAATATTATTATTCCGTTTAGGTGCGGTATTTGTATAACGCTTGATCCGTCGGAGGTGGTGTTCTGATGACGAGGGCGAGGATCACTGTTTCGTTTATAGTTATGCTGGTGATATGTGCGATCGCTTTGATGGGGGCGTTTATCCCGTCTTCTGTCGCATATGCCGCCGGAACAGCATATTCCGATGTGCTGGATGACCTTCATACCGACGAAAGTTTCAGTGAGGAGAATTATCCCGTTGTTGCGGACGATTATTCGTTGAAGGTCATTCAAGTCGCGGAATCTGTAGACAATGAGTTGTTCGTGTATGTCTATCAGCCGAGCGGTTTTGTGAAGCCGTTGAAGGCATCGTCGATCAATATATCCCTTGTTCCGCGTGAAAATATCTCTGATGTGAAAAATTATAAGCTTCGCCTGTTGAACTCTGACGGTGTGTTTTTCAAATATCTTGTAGAGGGTTTGACGGTCGGAACGGCAACAACGAGGTATTATACGATCCCGAGCATATTCCGCCCGTATGATGAGACGATAGACGAGGGTGCTGATCATGGCAACGAGATCACGGAAGTTGTCTATGAGGTCGCGAAAGAATACTGTTTCAGTACGATAAACGGGGAGCCGTTTTGCCGAGTGCTGGACATTGAGACTATCGAGATCACGGATAAGTTTGTCGGGTTCGTAAGATACTCCAACGGTTTTGAACTCAATGAGTGGCGCACATCGTGTGACAGTCATTTTGTGGCATTCAACACCGATCGTGATATAGACCGGCTGCTTGAAGCGGATGTCTATTATACTTCACAATCCTACGAGTGGAATAGGCGCACTGATTGGATGAATCCGAAAGAGACTTTCGGTGAAAAAGAAGATAATTATGCCTATCTGACTTATGAACAGAAAGTCGATCATACCGGAGATGGCTGGTGGGCGCCTACATATACTTGGAACAGGATTGAGACCGTTGAAAATTTCATTGCCAACGAAGATATTGAACAGACTGTTTATACAGGCGCGCTTATAAATGTGAGCGTTGCGAATAAAATCACCGATGAGGGTAAAGCGGCCTTAGAAGGCAAACAGTGGATTTTACGTTTTTCAGAAACCGAGTACGGCACTGAAAATGGTGCGCTCGGTACTATGTATCAGTCTTCAACGATAGTCGGCGATGTGACGATCCTGCGCTTGAAGTTTGAAACGGATGGCGTTACGTACAATCTCGGTGTTGTAGACAATAAGCAGTCCGGTGATCCCGACAATCCTATCAACGAAGAAGAGATAAAAGCTGAGCCGACGGACATTATGAAGCTCATAATGCTTATTATCGGCATTGTCTTTATTGTTGTTTTGCTGGTGATCATTGCGCCTATACTGCCTTACATTATCAAGTTCGTGATATGGCTTATCTGTTTGCCATTCCGAGCTATTGCAAAACTTATTGACGCTGCTAAGAAGCCAAAGGAAACGGGAACGGTTCAGAATGCGCGGAAGAAGAAACCGGTGAAGACAGTTTCGCAGACTAAACGCAAGTGAGGGTTTGTATGGCATCGAGAAAATCAAAATTTCATTGCGTTTCCGAAGCGCAGAAAGCCGCAATTAGACGCAATTATGCTATTCGAAACATTGAAAAGGATAAAGACGGGAGAGTAGAGACATCATATCCACATTTCAGATACTACCGAAAATCAAGACACCCTGCTTTGATCGTCGGTGAGATGTCGTCTTCAAAAGGTAATGTTACCGTTGAAGAATATCGTTATAGAAAAGTAATGCATGCCGAAAAAGACGGTAGGCATTTGAATGAAAAGATCGAGCCGAATCCTGATCCGTCTGATCCTGATCCGATGTATATTGCGAAGCGAGTCAGGCATGATGAAAAGAGTAATTTTGCAAAAAAACCGTTGCCATGGGAGTATCCGGGCAAATGAAAAAGTAGCGCCGCCAAACCTTTCGATTTGTTCTATTGTTTCAGTCGAAACGCGCTACTTAAGAAGATTATATTAGTATTATGCCGATATGTCAAGCATTAGGGACGGATGGCGATGAAAGTATTGAAGAGTGTGTTGTGGCTGCTGCTCATCGTGGTGGCGGTCATCGTCGGAGGGTATTTCTTGTTTACTTGGACGGCGATCTGATGTAACGGAGCAAAACGAGATGAAGGGAAAACGCATCGATTACAGACACTTTATAGCATTGGGCATCACCGCCATGATCATCGTGGTGGTATGCCTTTGCTTTTGGTCGAGTGTGATTCGGGCAGGGCAGTCCTTTAAGGATCTCGGGCTGTCTGTTGCGTTTTACTTCGGTAAGATCTTCGGCATCGAAAACATCACCGCCACCGTGAACGATATCCCTGACGGCATGGATCTGACGGATCTGTTCCCTTTTACATGGGATGAGTTCCGTGATAAGGCAGCGGTTTATGGTGCTGCACTAATAAGCGCAGACAATCTTACAGCTTATCTTTCGGTTTTATTCGAGGTTTTCTATTGGTTCTTCGTCGTCCTGGCGGTGGTCATTCTGCCGCTTGTTGCCGTATTATTTATAGTCTTTAAGATGTTCGGTAAATCTGTTAATAATAAGTACGGACATGACACAAAACCTCTCAAAGCGTGGAAGATGATCTCTGCCGTGACGGTGTTTCCGGTTAAAAGGTTCTTTGTCTCAATGCACGAGTTTCTTGCCGAACATCGCAAGTATGTGTTTTTGTGGATCTTTTTGGCGGCTCTCGGACTCAATATCGTCACCGTGATCGTCGAAGCGTTGGCGTACTATTTCTATTTCGCCGTGAGCTTTGATGTCGGTTCGATTTACCGTCAGGTTTATAAGTTCGTCGTGGATCTCAGCGTCTTGGGGCGAGTTCCCGTCATTATTTGGGTGATCGTTGTCATTGTTGTTCTGAGCGTGATCCGCAAGAATATCGGATATAGCCGCCTGGAGCGTCTTGAAGGCAGGAACAGGGCATTCATTGGCGATCTGCCTATTGTCTCAATGCTTGTCGCCCCTATGGGCTACGGCAAGACGACGCAGCTTGTAGACATGGCATTGTCCGCGGAGATCATGTTGAGGGATAAGGCGTTGGAGCTGCTGCTGAAAAACGATCTGTTGTTCCCGGCTTTCCCGTGGATCGTGTTTGAGAAGGAATTGGAACGCGCAATGACGGATCATGTGGTCTATAATCTCGCGACATGCCGTCGATATGTGAGGAGCTGCCGAGAGCAGTTCGAGCGTTATAACGAAGACGAAGCCGTCAGGAAAGCCGTTGATAAACGCTATATAAAGCGCGGAGAGGCTCTCCCTGCGGCTTTAAGATGTTTCGGATACGATTTCAAACGCAACGCCATGATGGCGGATGACGGGCTTTCTGTGAGGTCACTCTGGGATGTGCTTGAAACATATGCGCAGCTTTATCTGATCTACACTGTTGAGAGTTCGATGATCATATCAAATCTCGGGATCCGCACTGACGGAGTTCTTACGGACCTCGGGAATTTTCCGCTCTGGAATAATGAGCTGTTCCGCCGAGACAGCCGCATGATGGATGCTTTGAGCCGTCATTCGCATATTCTTGACTTCGATATGCTGCGTCTCGGAAAGAAGATGATCGAGCGCAATGCAAAGTCAAATGCATTCGAGTTCGGCGTGTTGATCATGACGGAAGTCGGCAAGGAGCGCGGAAACATGCTTGAGACCTCCGAGATGAAGAAGAGTGACGAGGAAGCTAATCAAAAGAATGATCGATTCAACGAGTGGATGAAGATGATCAGGCATTCGGCGACGGTCGATAATTTTCCGTTCGTCAGGGTGATGATGGATGAACAGCGCGCAATGTCTCTCGGCGCCGATGCACGCGAGCTTGCATATATCATTGAGATCGAAGAGACCGGTGACCTGCGTCTTGCAATGCCGTTTTTTCAACTCGGAGAGATCCTTCATGCAGTGGTCGGAAGGCGGTTTGCAAAATGGTATGAGGATTTCAGATATCGGAGAGGTGACAACACACTTGTCAGTCATTTCTTGAAGTGGCTGGCGGCGGCGGAAACGAGACATTACGAACGCATCTATAATACGTTTTCTTACAAGCGCGTGAGCGTCAAAATGCAGAACGGTAGCTTGGAAGGGGAGAGCAAAGAGCGGAAGTATTATATCATGCCGAAAAAGATCTACTCGAAGCGATTTTCGACGGACGCTTACGCCGATTTCTTCTACGAAAAAGCGATCCGGTCCGAAGTCGGCATTGAAGATCTCGAAGAATACGAGAGCGAGAGGGCGACGCTTCCTGAGCTTGAAGCGCAGCACAGTTATTTCATCGGCAACCTGATGAAGAACTTCGAGCTTGAGGACAAGCCGCAAGACAGGGCAGTCAGCAAGCAGCCGTCAAGGATCAACGGCAAAAATCCGTAGGATTTTCGGGACGGAATGCCGCCTTGACGGCGGCTGCGTCGCTAAAATGCCCCGGCAGGGGCGGCACCAAAAGGGGGCCGGCCCTCTGCCCAGCGGCGAGCGAAAAAAGCTCGGGGGCGTGGGGGTATAATACCCCCGCAAAAAAAGAAAAAGACGGCTGCATGAAGCCGTACGTGCCGAGGAACGCGACCAGCGGTGAGGCACGACGGCGGTGGCAGCCGCAAAAGGTGTGCGCACTTGATACTGCGCACACTTAAAGACAACAAGGAGACGAAAATGGCAGAGTCTTTATTTTGGCGTATGATGAAAGAGTGTCCGCGATTTGATTTCATTCGAGACTATCCTCGGACGCATCGAGAATATCGCGGCATTAAGGATCTTTATGAAAACACCGAGTTCCTTAAAGCCATCCATGATGATATTTGTAAGGATTGCATCCTTCGTGAGGATTGCAAGCTTATCTCATATCGCCATTTCGTAAGGAAGAATGTGATAGTCAATAACTTCAATGACATGGACAGGGAAGTGATCGTCTTCAAAAAGCCGCTGATTTGCCTTGACGATGTGCAAAATGCGGAGTGCGGCGGCAAGAGCAACTACATAGACATCGACGGAGTGCTTGTCCCTCGCAACGAGAATACGCGATATAGCAAGTGGCTTGAAAACATGGATCGTTCGGCGGATCAGTCCTTAGACAGGTTTTACGGATATGCCTTGTCAAACAAGTGGGATTATTTTATTACTTTGACGACAGATAAAATGAAAGTTGATCGCTATGACGACGCAGCAGTGAGGGGATTGTGGCGCGAGTGTCGGCGGACGCTGCAACGCTTTGATGAAAATGTGCGCATACTCATTGTTCCGGAACGTCATCAGGATGGTGCGTTGCATTTTCACGGCCTTGTCGGCATGGAGCGGCAGTGGGCGATGAAACTCGCGTTCAATCCCAGAACGGGGAAACAGATGTATTCGAATGCAGGAACTCCTTTATTCGAATTTCCGTTTTGGAAGTATGGCATGGCGACCTGCGCAATAATCGATTTCGGCAAGCCGGGGGAAGAGCAGGACTTGTCGCCGGCGGCGCATAGACGGCGCGTGACGAATTATCTCATGAAGTACGTCACGAAGAATTTCGGGGTGGAGTACCGCAAGCGTCGTTTTTATCATACGCTCAATCTTTCGACGAAGACGAAAGAGGTGCTGAACCTTTCCGCCGAAGAGATCGAGGAGCGCTGCACCGGCATGACGGTGTATAAAGAAACGGAAGATTTCATAATACTCCGTCAGGAACTTTGAGGACAATTTGGGCATGTTGCATCGAAAAAATTTTGAAAATTTTCAAAAAATTTGAGGGCAGAGAGGGTGGGATACTATTCGCAAAACACAGCTTTTGCGAATAGAAAGGAGTTGAAAACGGCTTAAACAGCAGCTTTTTGAAATTCAAACGCGGTTTTGACAATCGGTACGATTTGTACGTTGCCGGTTTCGACCGCCTGCGCGTTGCACGTTTTTGACCGCGGTTTTCACGGATACGGCTTTATGCGTATCGGCTTGTTTTAAAGTCAGGTTTCGCGTTCGGTTTTTTGACGCGTTTTACGCAGTCCGTCTGCCGCGGATTTACGAGGTATTAGCTATTGCTTTACGCTTCTTTTCTTTAAGCCGTTTCTTTTGCGGTTTTATCCGCATTTGTCCTGACATCATTTGTCCTGACATCTCGAAGCAGCAGCGGCTGCGACCCCGTGCGGCAATGCTCCGGTATTTCGTTCATGCGGTACGTTTTTTCGTTTGACTTCTGTCGCATAATTACATATAATAAGCGCAAATAGATGGGCATGAAACCTGTGGTTTCTCGTCGGTGGCGTTTGCGCTAGACAAATTGCTTACGAAGTCCGTCTATTTTTTGTTTATAAAGCCGCATTCGAACGTCTGACAGGCTTTGAGATCTGCCTGCCGACACCGCATTGCTGTCCTCCGTCAAAACCGTCGGAAAATCCGAATCCGAAACGGATGCCGCTCAGGGATTCGAAACGCTGCTGTATTGTCGTTTGCAGCCTGCGCATCAGCTTTTTACGCCTGTTCGGCAATATTTGCCGCGCTCTCCTGAGCCTCGGCATCCGCAAGCGTTTTGCGTGACGGTTTTCCTTTTATTGCGCTTGCCGCGGTTTGCTCAGTCTGAAAACGTATCCGCGACTTACACATGTCATTGCGATCCGCATTGAGTTATACGCATTCAGCCGCACGATTTTTGCCGTGTTCCGCCCGTCCGTTCATCCCGTTACGCGGCAAAGCGTTTCTCTGACGGCGATCACGGCGTGCTCGAACGTCAACGCCCCCTGAACGTAGACGATGTAAGGCTCTTTAATCGGCGCGTCGGCGCTGAGTTCGATCGACGAGCCTTGCACGAATGCGCCTGCCGCCATGATGACGTCGTGCTGATAGCCCGGCATTGCCCACGGCACGGGAACGACGTTGCTGTCGACGGGCGAAACGCTCTGGACCGCCTCGCAAAAATCCGTAAGCTGTTTTGCGGAGTCCATGCGGATGCTGGTGACGATGTCGTAGGCAGGCATTCCTGCCGCCGGAAGCGTGGAAAAACCGAGTTTTCCGTATGCTTTTGCAAACAGAAAGGCACTTTTCAGTGCGTTTTTGGTGACTTGCGGCGCCAAAAACAGCCCTTGGTAAAAGCGCGTGTAACCGCCGTCGTAAGAGCCCACTTCTGCGCCCAGTGAAGGCGCGGTCAACCGTTTTGCAACCAGATCGACAAGGTCTTTTTTGCCGGCGATATAACCGCCGGTGGGCGCAATGCCTCCGCCGATGTTTTTGATGAGCGAGCCGGCAATGAGATCGGCGCCGACTTCTGCGGGTTCGGCCTTTTCTACAAATTCGCCGTAGCAATTGTCTACCAAAACCAACGTTTTCGGGCTTATCTTCTTGACAAACGCTATCAATTCGGCGATTTGCTCGACGGAGATCGCGCTGCGCCATTCGTAACCGCGGCTGCGTCCGACGAAAACCGCCTTGACGAAACGCTTTTTCAGCGCATTTTCGACGGCTTCGTAATCGAAAAGCGGCGTAAGCCCGTCGTATTTCAGGGCGATCGAGTCAAAATCTATGCCGAACTCCTTGAGCGAGCCGCAATTTTCACCCGATATGACGTCTTCGAGCGTGTCGTAAGGTTTGCCGGACACCGAAATAAAGATATCGCCCGGACGAAGCACGCCGAACAGCATGAGTGTCAGCGCCTGTGTGCCGGCGGTGATCATGGGAGAAACGACGGCACTCTCGGCGCCGAGCGCGTCCGCAAACACCTGCGACAGCGTATCTCTGCCGGCGTCGTCGTAGCCGTATCCCGTGCTTCCCGTAAAATGCCTCGCCTGAACGGCGTTTTTGCGGAAAGCGCCGAGCACCTTTTCCTGATTGAAAAGCGCAATGTCGTCAATACGGCGAAATTCCGCCGCGAGTTCGCCTATACATTCGTTTACAAGCCTTTCGGCGCTTTGTCTGTCCATTTTACCCTTCAAGTATTCTATATTTTTGCCGTTTTTATAATAGCATGACCGGTTCCGCCCTGCGCCCGACGTTATCCGAATTGCCTCCGCAAGCCACCGGGAATACCGACGGCGAAGCCGGCAAACCGTGCGTATTCTGATGCCGGAAGCCGCCGAAATGCGGCAGACATTCATTTGTGTGCGCGCAGTCTTTCCGACACATAGCGCGCCGCGCCGTCGAAATCTCCGACTTCGAAACTTTTTGCAAAGGCGTAACGCCTGAACCATGTAAGCTGGCGTTTGGCGTAATTGCGCGTATGTTTTTTGACGAGTTCGCGTACGGCGGAGCGTTCCGCGTCGCTCAGACGGATCTCTCCGTCCGAGATGCGGTCCGCATAAGGGGCAAATTCCTTATAGCCGATCGCCTGCATGCTTTGGACGGAAAAATCGGGGTTCAGTGCCGCGATCTCGCGCTCAAGTCCGCCCGCGAACATTGCGTCCGTACGGGCGTCTATCATTGCATACAGTTTCTGCCTGTCCGACGGCTCGAAGCGCACGGCGATGACGTCGGGTTCGGCGGTCCTGTCCGCGGAATCGGACATCTTTTTGCCGCACAACGCGACTTCGAGCGCGCGTATCACGCGCTTTTTGTCGTTGGGATGCAGCCTCGCCGCAGTAGCGGGATCCGCCTCCGCAAGCCTTGCGTATACGGCTTCGCCGCCTGATTTTTCGTAGTCGGCCTCGAGTTTTTCGCGCAGCGCGGCGTTTTTGTCCGTGTCCGAGAAACTCAGCGGATAAAACAGGCTCTCGAAGTAAAGCCCCGTACCGCCCGCGAATATCGGAAGTTTGCCCTCGGCGAGAGCCGCGATGCCTGCTGCCGCAGCTTCTTCGCGGTAACGCGCTACGGAAAATTCCTCGTCGTAGGCGGCGACGTCGATCATGGCGTGCGGCACTTCGCGGCGGCGCGCCGCGCTTTCCTTGGCGGTGCCCACGTCCAGTCCGCGGTAGATCTGCATGCTGTCCGCGGAAATTATCACGCCTCCGACTTCTTTTGCAAGCCTGAAGGCGAACTCCGATTTTCCGGAAGCGGTAGGTCCCATGACGAACACCGCATTCGGCGCGGAGAAAGGATTTGCCTGCGTCCGCACGTTCATACTATCCTCAGAAACATCTTTTCGAAGTCGCGTCTGGTGAGCGCGACCACCGCGGGACGTCCGTGCGGACACTTCTGCGGCAGACTGCCTTTGTCGTCGATGAGATTTGAAAGTACGTATTCGATCTGTCTGCGGGTGAGATGTTCGCCGCCTTTTATCGCGGCGCGGCAGGCGTCACGGCAGACGACATCTTTGAGAAGGTCGGATATCTTTACCTCGCCGTCGTCGAGCATGTGGGAGAACAGTTCCGCAAGAAAGCGGTTGAAGTCCATGCGTACGACGGGTTCCGGCACGGCGTACACGATGTAGCTTCCCGTCTTTTTCTCGATGATGAATCCCATTGCGTTGAGCGACGGCATTATCTTTTCGAAATACTCCTGCTCTTCGCCCGAAAGACGCAGTTTGTGCGGAACGAGCAGCGTCTGCGAATATTCGGACGCGAGCGAAGAGGAAAGTTTGTCGTAAAGGATACGTTCGTGCGCAGCGTGCTGGTCGATGATGTATACGACGTTCGCGCGTTCGACGATGAGATAGGTGTCGAACACCTGTCCGACGACCGTACCGTCGAAAAGACGGAACTTGTTGTTCAAACTATTCGCTAAATCCTCGTCATCGGATTCGGTGCTTGCTATTATGAACGCGTCGTCGGATCCCGAATGCGTACCGGCGGCAAAAGGTTCGATCTGGCTGTCAGCTGCGGCGTTCCGCCTGTTGCCGCGGCGTGCGCCGCCGGCGGTTCTGAGCGACGACAGGTCGAACGGCACGTCCGGAGCAAAGCCTGCGGACGCATACGGTTCGGGGGCTGCGGACGGAAAACTTCCGTATGCGGTATCGGTGTCGCGCGCGTAAAGCGAAGCGGTGTCGATCGCCGTTTGCTCGTAAGCGTCGTACGATGCGGCCGGCAAACCGCCGTCCCCGGCTTCCGGCATCCGGGAAAACCCGTGCGGTTCTCCGCCGAAAACGCTTTTGAGCGCGTCCTCAACCGCCCTGAACACCGCGCCGAATACCGCGTTTTTGTTGCGGAAACGCACTTCGGACTTGGCGGGATGCACATTGACGTCCACCTCGTCGAAAGGCACGACGACATCCAGCACATACATCGGATAGGTGCGCTTGACCAGATAATCGCGGTATGCCTTGTCCACTGCGGCGGAAACCGTATCGTTCTCCACCACGCGGCCGTTGACGATGACGGTCTGACGTGAGCGCGTAGGCGCCGTATAGTTCACCTCCGACACGTATCCGCTCACTCTGACGCCGCTCGAAGAAACTCTTTCCACCGCTATGAAGCGCGAAAGATCGAGGTCGGGATACACTGCTGCGATCGCGTCGGCAAGCTCTCCGCCGGAATGCTCGATGATGCTGCCTTTTTCGCAGGCGTAGCTGATCCTGAGCGACGGATTGGCGAGCACGAGTTTCTCTACCGCGTCGGTGACGTAACGAAGCTCCGCAGACGCTTTTTTAAGGAATTTGAGGCGCGCCGGAGTGTTGAAAAAGAGGTTCTCCACCGTCACGGACGTACCCTTTGCACGGCTGTCGGCGCGCTCCTCGGCAACCGCGCCGCCTTCGAGTCTGATGAGATTGGCGCAATCCGAACCGTCGGCGCGCGACACGAGCGTTACTTCGCTGACGGAAGCTATGCTCGCAAGCGCTTCGCCGCGGAATCCCAGCGTCGCTATGGTATCAAGGTCTGCTATCTCGGCAAGTTTGCTTGTTGCGTGCGGAAGAAAAGCGGCGCGCATGTCCTCTTTGAGTATACCCGTACCGTTGTCGCTCACCGTAATGCGGCGTATGCCTCCTTCTTCCACGGTGACGGAAATATCCGTCGCGCCCGCGTCGATGCTGTTCTCGGTAAGTTCCTTCACGACGGATGCCGGCCGTTCCACCACCTCGCCGGCGGAGATCATGTTGAACACGCCGGGCTGAAGCACATTGATCTTTCCCATTTAGCCCTCCGCCTTCTTTTTCAGATCGTTGAGCACCGTAAGCGCCTGGAGCGGCGTAAGATTCTCCACGTCGATGTCCTTGAGTTCCTTTTCCACTTCGGATTCCTCTTTGTCGAAAAGACTTGTCTGCTGCACCGCTCTGCCGTTCGCGCCCGAAGCCAGCAGGATGCTGTTGGAGTCGCGGTCGCCGGCGCGGCGTTCCAGCTCCGTCATTATGCGGCGCGCACGCTCGATGACCGACTTTTTGACGCCGGCGAGCGAAGCCACTTCCACGCCGAAACTGCGCGGCGCACTTCCCCTTGCGATCTTGTGCAGGAATACTATCCTGTCCCCCGTTTCGCTGACCAGCACGCGGTAGTTCTTGACTCCGCCGAAACTTTCCGCGTCGGTAAGCTCGTGGAAATGCGTGGCAAACAGCGTTTTGGCGCGGATCTCCGAGGTGATGTATTCCAGCACCGCCCATGCGATGCTCAGCCCGTCGTAGGTGGACGTGCCTCTGCCTATCTCGTCAAGCACCAGCAAAGAGGACGACGTGGCGTAATTCAGTATCGTCGCCACCTCTATCATCTCCACCATAAAAGTGGACTGTCCGCCCGTGAGGTCGTCGCTTGCGCCTATACGGGTGAAGATCCTGTCCGTGAGCGTGATCTCCGCGCTCTTTGCCGGCACGAACGAACCTATGTGCGCCATCAGGGTGATGAGCGCGACCTGCCTCATGTAAGTGCTCTTGCCCGCCATATTCGGTCCGGTCAGAATCATGGTACGGTTGTCCCCGCTGTCGAGAAGGGTGTCGTTGGGCACGTATGCGCCGTGTTCCATGAGCGTTTCTACGACGGGGTGTCTGCCGTCCCTGATGTTGATGGCTGCGACCTTTTTCCCGATCACCGGTCGGACGTAATTTCCGCGCACCGCGACCGCCGCGAAAGACTGCAGCACGTCCAGCGCGGCGACGGCGCGCGCCGTTTTCTGAAGTTCGGCGAGTTTTGCGAGCGTCATGCTCTTCAGTTCGTCGAAGATCCTGTTCTCCAGCGCGGTCGCCTCCTCGTGGGCGGTGAGAATGCGGGTTTCTATCTCCTTGAGTTCGTCCGTGACGAACCGCTCCGCATTCACCAGCGTCTGCCTGCGCTGATAGCGGTACGGCACTTTGTCGAGCAGCGACTTGCTCACTTCTATGTAGTAGCCGAATACGCGGTTGCTGTTTACTTTGAGCGTCTTTATTCCGGTGGCTTCCCTCTCGCGCTGCTCGAGGTTGGCAAGCCATGCCTGCGCGGTGGATTTGATGTCCCGGAGGGAATCCAGCTGCTCGTCGTAGCCTTTCGCCACGATATAGCCGTTGTCCTTATCCGAAGGATCGTTCTTGCGCGCAAGCGCGGCGTTGAGCACCGCCGCCACGTCCGGAAGCGGCTGAATGTCGGCAGCGATCCTCCTGACCAGCGGATCTTTCACTTCCGCGAGTGACTTTTTCAGACCGGGAAGCACGCTTAGCGTGTCCGATACGGCGATGAGCGTCGCCGGAGTCGCCGAGCCGTAAGCCAGCCTGCCGGAAAGGCGTTCCAGATCGCGGACGTCGGAGAGGAGCTCCGCCGCTTTCTCCCTTGCGGCGCGGTTTTGTGCAAGCGCGCCGACTGCGTCCAGACGCGCATTGATCTCCTTTTCGCCGCGCAGCGGTCTTTCTATCCACGCGCGGAGCATTCGCGCTCCCATCGCGGTGCGCGTTTTGTCCAGCACTCCGAGGAGCGACCCCGTCTTTTTACCGTCGCGTGCGCGGGCGGTAAGTTCCAGATTGCGCCGCGTGGCGGCGTCCAGCAGCATGAAGGAACTGTCGTGCAGATACGCGGGAGGACTCATCTGCGAAAGAGTGCGCTTCTGCGTCTGGGACAGATACTCGAACAGTCCTCCGGCGGCGCAAACCGCCAGCTCCTTGTCGTCACACTCGAAAGCCGCCAGCGATGCCACGTTGTAAGCCTCGCGCAGCTTCTTTTCCGCCGTCTTGTGATTGTAGGCGAAATCGTGGTAACAGCGCGGTCTGACGTCCGCGGAAGCGAAGTACGGCACACTGCGCCACACGGACTCGAACTCCGCGTTGCAGACGAATTCCGAAGGACTTGCGGACGATAGCACGTCGCTCAGCCGCGTGCGCCAGTCGTCACCTTTATATTCGTATACCGTAAGCTCCCCCGTGCTGATGTCCGTCCACGCAAGCCCGAACGCGTTGCCCGAAAGGCAGACGGAAGCGAGATAATTGGTGCTCTTCGAGTCCAGGATATCCTCCTCGATCACGGTGCCGGGAGTGACCACGCGCACCACGTCGCGTTCCAGCATCCCCTTTGAGGTTGCGGGGTCGGTGAGCTGTTCGCATATCGCCACGCGGTAGCCCGCGTCGATAAGGCGGCGGATATAGTTGTCCACCGCGTGGTGGGGCACTCCGCACATGGGCGCGCGCCTGTCCTTCAGCCCGCATTCGCGTCCCGTGAGCACGAGATCGAGCACGCGCGAAGCGACCTCCGCGTCCTCGAAAAACATCTCGTAGAAGTCGCCGAGTCTGAAAAACAGCAGACAGTCGGGATAATTGGCCTTTATCTCGAAATATCTCTGCATCATAGGGGAAAGTTTGCTTACGTCGATTTCCATTCAATCCTCCGTAACTCCGAACAGCGACGCCGAACGCGCCTCGTTTATCCTTACCTTTACGAACTCTCCTATCCTCCCGGCATCGCCCGGAAAAGTCGCCAGTCTGCCGCTCTCCGTCCTGCCGCACAGCATGCCTTCGTGCTTGGGCGACACGTCCTCGGCGAGCACTTCGTACACGTTGCCGACATAATTCTCGGAAAGCTCCTTGGTGACGGCGTTCTGCAATTTGATGAGTTCGCCTATGCGTCTGCGTTTGACCGCATACGGGATCTGCGGCATTTCCGCGGCGGGAGTGCCCTTCCGCGGCGAATACACGAATGTGAACGCATTGGAGAAGCGCACGCTGCGGACAAGATCCGTCGTGTCCGCAAAATCCTCTTCCGTTTCCGTCGGAAATCCCACCATGACGTCCGTGGTTATGCCGATGTCCGGCATGGCGGCGCGGAGTTTCTCCGTCAGCGCGAAGTACCGCTCTCTCGTATAACGGCGGTTCATGTCCTTCAGCACCTTGTCCGAACCCGACTGTACGGGAAGATGGATGTTGGAACATATTTTGTCCGAGCACGCCATCGCGTCGATGACTCCGTCGGTGAGGTCTTTAGGGTGCGAAGTCATGAACCGCACGCGGAACTTCCCGTCTATGCGGTCTATCCCGCGGAGCAGCCGCTCGAAGCTCTCCCCTCCCGAAAGGTCGTGGCCGTAGGAGTTGACGTTCTGCCCCAGCAGCGTGATCTCCTTGTATCCGCCGTCCACGCAGCGGCGCACCTCGTCGAGCACAGCGTCCATGGGACGCGAGAGTTCTCGTCCGCGGACGTAAGGCACTATGCAGTAAGTGCAGAAATTGTTGCAGCCGTAGATGATGTTCACCCACGCGTTCGGAAAGCTCGTGCGCGTCACCGGAGTGCGCTCGTCGCGGTCGAGATAGTCGGGGGCGTACTCCGTGTCAAACGCGCGGTAACGCTTGTCCGAGCGCTTTTTCATCGCCGCCCTCGCCTTTTTCACCTTCTCGATCTCGCCGGGAAGAGCGAATATGTTGCGCGTGCCGAGCACGATGTCCACATAAGGATAACGCTCCCTGATGACTTCCGCCGCGCCCTCCTGCTGCGTCATGCAGCCGCATACGGCGATAATAATGCCGGGATTCTTCTTTTTCTCCGCCTTTACGACTCCGATGTTGCCCAAAGCTCTCCGCTCCGCGTTGTCGCGGATGCAGCAGGTGTTGAAGACGATCACGTCCGCGCTTTCTCCGTCCGCGCATGCCGTGCCGCCCATGCCTTCAAGGAGTCCCGCGATCTTCTCGGACTCGTGCACGTTCATCTGGCAGCCGTAGGTGACTATCTTGTAACGCATTTTGCTTCCTTTTCTTTCGATTGATGCCCGGACCGCCGTCACGCGCGGCTGTACGCGCCCGCACGGGCGCAATTCCGATTAAATCATTATACATAAAAACCGCCGAAAACACAATAATAATCGCAATGAAAAAAGGTCGGGAAAAATGTGCCGGTGCCGCCGCCGGAGCGCCTCCCTCCGGGGACAAAATGACGGGCGGCGGCAAGAAAACCGGGCTTGGAAAAAAACTCCTGAAACTTACCGCCGTCGCCGTGACCGCGGTCGTCCTGCTGCTCGGCGCAGCGACGCTCGGCGGATATATTTGGTTCACGAAATGGGCTGACGGAGCTGAATTCGACGCCGCGCTGCTCCCCACCGCCACCGCCCTGCCGGTCGTCCTGGACGTAAACGGTGAAAAACTCCCGTACGCCGCGGACAATTACGTCGATCCCTCCTCCGTGCCCGAACACGTCAAGGCGGCGTTCGTGGCTCTCGAGGACAAACGCTTCTATTCGCACAAAGGCTACGACCCGAAAGGCATAATCCGGGCGGTATTGCGCAACATCAAAGCCGGCAAAGCGGTCGAGGGCGCGTCCACCATCACCCAACAGCTGGTGAAAAACACGCACCTCAGCGCCGAACGCACCCTGTCGCGCAAACTCAAAGAGATCGCCATCGCAATGAAGATCGAGGAGAACTACTCCAAAGACGAGATACTCGCCATGTATCTCTCCGTCATATACTTCGGCGCGGGCGCGTACGGCATCAACGAGGCGAGCCGCATCTATTTCGGCTGCGAACCCTGCGATCTTACGGTAGCTCAGGCGGCGACGCTTGCCGGCATACTCAAAAACCCCTCCCGTTATTCTCCCAAAAACAGCGTAGGACGCGCCACCGAAAGACGCAATCTCGTGCTCGACGTCATGTGCCGGGAGGGTTACATCACCGAAGCTGAACGCGACGAGGCGAAAGCGGAGAAAATGCGCCTTGCAAAAGAGGGGGAAGAGGGGGAAAATTATGCGGAGCAGTACGTTGCGGCGGCGGTGCGCGAAGCGTGCGGGATGCTCGGCATCACGGAATACCGGCTCGGCAACTCCGGACTGGTCATCATGACGGCTTTCGACCCGGAAAAGCAGAAGATTCTCGCCGAAGAAACGCTCGACCGCTCCAACTACTCCGACGGCGGCGTAAACGGCTCCGCGGTGCTCCTCGACAACGCGACGGGAGAGATAGCGGCATACTTCGGCACACTCGGTTACGAGATATCGCGCCAGGCGGGCTCCGTCCTCAAACCGCTCGCCGTATACGCTCCCGCGCTCGACACGGGCGCGGTCACGCTCGCCACTCCCGTACGCGACGAAAAGACGGACTTCGGCGGATACTCACCCGACAATTTCGACGGCGTTTACTACGGCGACACCACGCCGCGCGAAGCCATCAAACATTCTATGAACACGGCGGCGGTGAAAGTACTCTCGTATGTCGGCACGGATACCGCGCTCGGCTATCTGCGGAAACTGGGAGTGAAAGTTTCCGAAAAGGATTCCAACCTCGCTCTCGCGCTGGGGGCGACGGCGGAAGGGACCAATCCGCGCATTCTCGCAGGAGCTTACTCGGCGCTGGCGCGCGGCGGAAACTACGTCAAGCCGCACTTCGTAAGGGCGATAGTAAAAGACGGAGTCAAGACCGCCTCCCCGGACGTGCACGCGGAAAGAGTCTTTTCGCCCGAAACCGCGGCGCTCGTCACGGACTGCCTCGAAGATACGGCGAAGTCCGGCACGGCGCGCACGCTTTCATCTCTCGGTATTGCGGTCGCGGGCAAGACCGGCACGGTACAGCGCGACGGAGAATACAACACCGACGCATGGAGCGTGAGTTACACCTCGGAATACACTCTTGCCGTGTGGCACGGCGCGGAGAAAACGACCGAGCTGGGCGGAGGCCATCCCACCCGTCACGCCGCCGAGGTGTGGCGCAGAATATATGCGGGCGAAAAACCGCCCTCCTTCGAGCTTCCGCGCGGCGTGGTGCGAGAAAACGTGGACGTCTACTCGACTTTCAAAAACAAAAAAGCCACTCTCGCCTCGCCGTCCACCCCCAAAGAGTACGTCCGCTCCGAACTGTTCGCGGCAAAATTCCGTGCGGACGAGTGCGGCTCGCGTTTCGACGCGCCAGTCCCGGTATTCTCGCTCGCGGCGGACGGCAGCACCGTCACAGTCACGCTTACCGCGGAGCCTGCATTCGACTATACCGTACTTTGCTCCGACGTGCTGGGCACGCGCATCGCAGGCACCGTTTCGGGACAGACAGGCGAATTCGTCCCCTCTTCGGCGGGCGTACGGCTCGAAAGACGCCGGACTTTCCCCTTCGGTCCGGACGGATACGGCGGCATAAGCGGCAATCCGCGCCTCGGCGCGCCCGACGAAACCGACGGCGGAACAGACGGATCGGACTCGGACGGCGGCGAACTCTACCCCGACAAAACCGTGACATTCACGCATATTCCCTTTTCCTTCGGCGGCAAAGTGACCTACACCGTGCAAATGTCCGTCGCGGACGGTGACGGCGCGGTCATCGGCGCTCTCTCCAAAGAC
Organism: Candidatus Limadaptatus stercoravium; assembly: GCA_018710835.1. Lineage (GTDB taxonomy): Bacteria > Bacillota > Clostridia > Christensenellales > CAG-917 > Limadaptatus > Limadaptatus stercoravium. Next base: position 19,404 of record DVJC01000080.1, read on the forward strand.
TGCTTCGTATCGCAGCCGCTGGACCGCATCTTGTGATCCGTCGGAGTTCCGTCCGCGGCGCACTGAGTCCGAGCGTACACCGGCGCATGCAAAAAGCCCTGCGGGACCGCGGGACCATGCAGGGCTTTTTACGTAAAATTGACGTCCGGACGCGCATTGCGGAGCCGTTCAGCACTCCTCTACGGCGGCGAGCGCGCTGTTCACGAGTTCGTCAACGGGAAGCGGCGACTCCGCTTTCCGCACGGACGCGAGCGAAGGATGAATGACAGGAGATTTGGGCAGGAACACCGTGCAGCAGTCCTCGTACGGCTGTATCGAGGTGTCGTAAGTGCCTATCTTCTTGGCGATTGCCACGATTTCGTCCTTGTCCATGCCTATGAGCGGACGGAATACGGGGAGCGTCGCGGTATCCCCTGTGCACGTCATGCTTTCCACCGTCTGGGAAGCGACCTGTCCCAGGCTCTCTCCCGTGATGAGCGCGCCGCAGTCGTGCGCCTCCGCAAGACGGCACGCGATGCGCATCATGAATCTGCGCATTATCGTGATCATCATGTTGGCCGGACAATTTTTGTGTATGGCAAGTTGTATATCCGTGAACGGCACGACGAAAAGACGTATCTCTCCGGCATATTTTTCGGCGATATCTCTCAGTTCCGCCACCTTTTCGCGCGCTTTGTCGGACGTGTACGGCGGAGAGGCAAAGTGCACGGCGAATATCTTCATGCCGCGTTTTGCCATCATGTACGCCGCCACCGGGGAATCTATGCCGCCGGACAGCAGCAGCATTCCGCGCCCGGAGCACCCGACGGGAAGTCCGCCCGCGCCGGGAATGACGTCCGTGTAGACGAGGGCGACGCCGTTTTCGCGCACGTCCACCCTGAAGTCGCAGTCATAGTCCGTAAGGTCCACCTTGTAGCGTCCGAGAGCGAGCACCGAACCGCCGAGCGCCGCCGCGATCTCCGCGGACGTCATGGGGATGCGCTTGTCGGCGCGCTTCACCGTCACGCGGAAACGCAGCTTCCCCTCCGTGTTTTCGGCGGCTTTTTTTGCGGCTTTCACCAGCGACTGCCTGATTTCGGGGAAATCCTCGTCCGCACGCACCGCCACTTTGTCGGCGACGGAAAGCGAATGTATGCCGAACACCCTTGTGAGCCGTCCGATCAGCTCTCCGCAGTCGTCGTCGGCAAAGTTCTCGACAAAATATCTGCCCTGCGAGCGCGAAAACGCGCACTTTACGCCTTTGAGAGCGCTTTTGATGTTGCGTATGAGCATGGATTCGAAATAGTCCCTGTTCTTTCCTTTCAGGAAAAGCTCTCCGAATCTTATCACGATCACTCTTTCCATAACCCGTTTCCTTTTTGTTTTCTTTTGTCCGCGGTGCCGCCGGAGCTACTTGCGCGCGTATTCGCGCAGTTTCGCCGCCTCTTCCGCGGCTGCCTCCGCGACTTCTGCGGCTTGAGATATGTCGTTGAACTCCGACACGCTGAAGCGCACTATACCGTCGCGGTAATGCTCGTCCAGTCCGAGCAGCGTCTTGAACCTGCTCTCCCTGTGGGAGGAACACGCCGATCCGACACCAACCAGAATGCCCCGTTTTTCAAGCGCGTGCAGAAGCACCTCTCCGCGCACTCCGCCGAATGCGACGGTGAGGATGTGGGGAGCGGAGCGCTCTGTATCCGTGATTATCCTGACTTCGGGGCACGCACTTTGCAATTCCGACTTTAACTGCTCTATAAAATTGCGTTTTTTAGAATAGTTTGCTTCGAAATCGCGCATGGTCTGCTCTGCGGCGAAGGCAAACGCTTCGACGGCAGGTCCGTTCTCCGTCCCGGAACGGAAGCCTTTCTCCTGCCCTCCGCCGTAGACAAGCGGCTTTACGGGCGCGCCCTTTGCGACATACAGCGCGCCGATACCCTTGGGACCGTGTATCTTGTGTGATGACACCGAGTAAAGATCGACGCCGAGATCGCGCAGATTGACCTTGATCTTGCCGAACGCCTGTACGCCGTCGCTGTGGAAAACCGCCTTCGGGGCGACGCGCTTTGTCAGCGCCGCAAGTTTCTTTATGTCGTTCACAGCCCCCGTTTCGTTGCTGACGTGCATTACGGAAACGAGCGACACGTCGCACGAAAGCAGCCCGGCGAACTTCTCCTCGTCAACGCCGCCGTCAGGTTTTATCGGAGCAAACACCACATCGAAACCCTGTTCTTTCAGCTGTTTTGCCGGGTTGATGACCGCGTCGTGCTCCCCTTCGCCCACTATGATACGGCTGCCTTTCGCCTTTCTCGTGCACATGAGCGCGGTGTTGTCCGCCTCCGTTCCGCCGGAAAGGAAGTACACATCTCCGTCGCCGGCTTTCAGCGCGGCGGACACCTTTTCTCTCGCCTCCTTTATGCGTCTGCTTTCGTCGGAGGCTTCCTTGTACAGCGCGGAGGCGTTGAACCATCTCTCACCGCACGCCTGCGCCATCAATGTTATTGCGCCGTCGTACATTCTGGTGGTCGCGGCATTGTCAAGATATATCATTTCTCCTCCGTATGCGTTCCGCCGGATGTTCTCCCCGCGCGGAGCTTTTCGCTTATCAGCGCGGTCATATAGTCGTCGGGCGCAAACAACAGCCTGTAGATCTCGTCGCCGACCGCGAAAGTCATCGCTTTGATGTCGGGCATATTCGCGCCTGCGGCCGCAAGAAAGTCCTTTTCCGTCACTATGTCGTAGAATCCCGTGAAGGATCTGACGTCCGAGAGCGCTATTTCCAGCATTCTTCTGCCTCTGCCGGCTATGTTTGCGCGCGACACGACGAGTTTTGTCCCCGTGAAGGCGTACTCGTACTCTTTTGGTGAGGAATAAAACCTCTGCGTAAGCCATATTCCGCCGGCAAGCGCCACCGCGACTGCGAAAAACACCCAGTAACTGAAAAAGACCGCGACGGGTATCAGCCCCAGCCCCGCAAGCTGCAGCACCATGCCCAGGATCTGATCTCTCCGCGCACCCTTTCTCAGGGCGACTTCTTCGCGCTGAACGTATATGTCGGTCATTTTACTTTGTAATAGTCCCCCTGTCTGACTTTTACGGCAAGTTTGCCGAAGGCGACTTCCGCTTCTCCCCGCGCGTTCACACCCTTAAGCTGTCCGCGCCTTGCGAGCGACTTCACCCACACGAAATCGCCCGGCTCAAGCGGCGTATCGTCAGGCTCGTCCTCGACGATGCTTTCGGTATCGTACTTGGCTGAGATGTTCTGCAGCTTACGCTTCAATGCCCGCGCGGCGAAGATGTCCTTGTCCTCCACGCTGTCCTTTGCAAGCAGCGACTTGAGCTGATCTATGATCTCGTCCGCTTCTTCCACCGAGTCCTCGATGAGCCGTTTGGTTTCGCGGCGTATGCTTTCGTCCAGTTTCTCGCGCTTCTCGGCGATGAGTTTCTTTTCGTTCTCCGCTTCCCTTAGCGCGCTTGCGGCTTTTTCTCTGTCCAGGGACGCGTCGGACACGAGCTGTTCGGCGCGCCTGCGGGTCTGCTCCGCCGCGGAAAGCACGTTGTCGAACTGCCTTTTTTCGGCGGATATTCTCGTCCGCGCGTTTTCGATTATGCTCTTGTCAAGCCCCAGTCCCGAAGCGATGTCCAGCGCGTTGGACGTTCCGATCGCGCCCATGACCAGCCGGAACGTCGGGCGGAACGTTGCGGTATCGAATTCCATTGACGCCGCGACAACTCCTTTCGTCGTCAGGGCGTATTCCTTGAGATCGTTGAAGTGCGACGTGACGAGAAACTTCGCGCCCGTACGCATAACATAGTCCGATATACTCACGGCAAGCGCCGCGCCTTCGCCGGGATCCGTACCCGCACCCAGCTCGTCGAACAGCACAAGCGAATGCTCCGTGATCTTGCCGAGTATCTCTATGATGTTCCTTATATGCGCGGAGAATGTCGAAAGGCTCTGTTCGATGCTCTGTTCGTCGCCGATGTCGCTGTACACGCCGTCGAACACGGGCACTTTAGCGCCCTTTGCCGGCACATACATTCCGGACAGCGCCATGCACACGAAAAGTCCCGTCATCTTGAGCGTCACGGTCTTTCCGCCGGTGTTCGGACCCGTGATGAGCAGCATCTTTTCCTCCGGCTTCATTCCGAGTGTAAGCGGAACAACCTTTTTAGCGTCGATCAGCGGATGCCTTCCCTCTTTGACGGACAGCTCTCCCTCCGCACTGAGTTCGGGGCGCACCGCCTTCATCTCGTGCGCAAGCTGTGCGCGCGCGAAGATCGCGTCCATCTCCACTATCACGGCGTAACTCGCCTGAAGTCTGTCGCTGTGCGCGCGGACGGAGATCGAGAAATTGCGCAGTATGCGCTCTATCTCCGCCTGTTCGTTGAGCTTCTCCGTCTTGAGCTCGTTGTTGAGCTCCACGATCTGCATGGGTTCGATGTACAGCGTCGCTCCGGACGCGGACTGATCGTGCACAAGACCGCTTATCGCTCCCTTGAACTCGCTCTTTACGGGAATGACGTATCTGTCGCCGCGCACCGTGACTATGCTGTCCTGCAGATATTTGTGGTAGGCAGGCGATGTGACGAACAGCTGAAGTCTGGTCTTGACGTTGTCGCCGAGTTTCCTTATACGCAGACGTATCGCGCGCAGTTCGGGCGTGGCGTTGTCCGCCACCTCTGTTTCGGAGATGAAGGAGTCGAAGATGTCTTTCTCCAGCTCTTCGTCGGAATAAAGTCCCGCGATCATACCGTGAAGTCCGGGTATGCCGGTGACTGCGGACACGGATTTCCGGAGCCGCCGCGCCACGCGCAGCGCCCTGCCAACGCGGAGTATCTCCGGGATGGACAGCACCGCGCCCTTCTCCGCTTTGAGGAGAGTTTCCTCTATGTCGTCCACGGCAAACGAGGGCGATACGGAGAACTCGAAAAGAGTCCTGTCCGCCTCCGCGGTCATGTCGAGAGCGAGCTCCGCCTCCGTGCGCACGCCGACGGGACGGAGCCCGCGGCATGCGGCTTTGCCGCCCTCGGACTGTGCGCGGGCGGCAAGCATTTCGAGAATTTTCCCGTATTCGAGTGTGTTAAGACTTTTGTCGTCAAACATATCTTTTCGGTTGCGTTTCCGCAAAGGCGCGGACTCCGTGCGGAGACGCGGCTTTCCGTCTTGTCGTCAGGCGCGGATCTTCGCCCCGAAAGCGCTTTCGAGTGCGGAAAGTATCTTCTGCATCTCGGCGGCGATCTCGTCGTCGGTGAGCGTGCGTTCGACGGAAGAGAAAGTGAAGCTCATAGCGACGCTCTTCATACCTTCTCCCACCTGCGCTCCGCGGTAGACGTCGAACACGTCGGAACCGGTGAGATGCTCCGCGCCGGCGCTCTCCGCCGCGGCAATCATATCCCCTGCGTGCACGCCGTCCGCCACCACGACCGCGAGGTCGCGCTCGACGGGCGGATATTTGGAGAACGCCTTGAACCCGCATCCCCCCTTGCACACGCCGTACAGCGCGGCAAGATCCAGCTCCGCAGCATACATTCTGACGTCCGCGCCGTATTCCTCCGCGACGTCGGGATGGATCTCGCCCGCAAATCCGACGTGCGTCCCGTCCGCGGAAATGTCCGCGCCCCTGCCGGGATGCAGGAAAGGCAGCCCGGACACACCGAACGCCGCTTTGACGTGCAATGCGTCGAAGAGTCCCTCTATCACGCCTTTGAGCGTAAAGAAATCCGTGTCCGCACCGTACATGCCGATGACGAGTTTTTCCCTCTCTTCGGGCAGTTCGGTGAGAGGCAGGGAGTGCGGATGATAGGTCTTTGCTATCTCGAAAAGCGCCGCGCTCTTATTGAAATGCGCCGCGTTGTAGGCGAGCACTTCGAGCATGCTGTGCGTAAGTACCGTGCGCATGACGCTGAGAGCCTCGCCGAGAGGATTGACGAGTTCCACCCACTTGCGCAGATCGCTGTCCGCGGGTATGCGGAGTTTGTCAGCAAACGTCGGAGAGGTAAACGAATAGGTGATGCACTCGCTGAGTCCCTCCGCGGCAAGCTCCTCCTTGACCTTGTTGCGGAACGCGATATCCGCGGGCACGCCGCCGCGCGTGAGTCCCGAATGCCTGAACAGCGTGGGCTTCACATGCGAGTAGCCGTACACCCTGATGAACTCTTCCGCAATGTCGTTCACTCCGTCGATGTCCGACCTCGCGTCGGGGACGTGCGCAACGAGCGTCCCGTCCTCTTTCTTCGACACGGGGATGCCCAGACGGGAGAGAATGTCCACGAGTTTCTTTTCGGGCACGGCGCAGCCGAGTATCCGAGCTATCTTCGCCGTCGTGAACGCGATGTCGCGCACTTCGGCGTAATCGACCTTGACGTCGATCAGTCCCTTGCCTATCTCGCCGCTGCCCGTTTCGTATATGAGCGTGAGAGCGCGCTTCAAACCGTACTCCTGCGAGGCGAAATCGATGCCCTTTTCGTAGCGCGCCGAACTGTCCGACCGCAGGTTGAGCGCGCGCGAAGTGCGGCGCACGCTGTCGCGGGCGAATTTGGCGGATTCGAAGATTATCGTGGAAGTGTCAGCCTGTATGCCGCTGTATTCACCGCCCATTATGCCCGCTACCGCAACGGGTTTTTCCGCGTCGCAGATCGCAAGCATGGAGGAAGTCATTTTGTTTTCCTTGCCGTCGAGAGTGACAATGCGCTCCCCTTCTTCGGCGTTCCTCACGACGATCCTGCCCCCCGCAAGATACCTCAGATCAAAGGCATGCATGGGCTGTCCTATTTCCGTAAGGACGTAATTCGTGATGTCCACTATATTGTTAATGGGACGGATGCCCACCGCTCTCAGGCGTTTGCGCATCTTTTCGGGGGACGGGAATATCTTCACGTTCCGCACGCACGCCGCCATATACCTCGGACAAAGTTCGCGGTTCCTCACCTCAACGCCCACCGCGTCGCCGACGTCCGCGCCGGTCGCTTCGTAACGTATCTCCGGCTCGCGGCACTCCGTGCCGAGCGCCACCGCAACTTCTTTTGCGAGCTTGTATATGCTGTTGCAGTCGGGACGGTTGGCAGTCACGGAAACGTCGAGCACCACGTCGTCGAAACCGAGCGCGACAGCAGCGTCCTCGCCGAGAGGCGTGCCTTCGGGAAAACGCAGGATGTCGTCCTCTTTCTGTCCGTCGATGTCCGCGGCGGAGAGCCCTATCTCCTCCGGTCCGCAGAACATCCCCTCGGAGAGCACTCCCCTGAGTTCGCCGCGCTTTATCGCGTGTCCGTCCGCGAGCACCGCGCCGTCAAGAGCGACGGCGGTATATTCGCCGCCCTCGACGGGCACGTTGGTCACCACCTGTATGGTTTTGCCGCCGACGTCGACCTGCGTCACGCGCAGTCTGTCCGCGGCGGGATGTTTTTCGACGGACAGGATTTTGCACGTTTTTACAAGCGACGCTTTTTTCGCCTGATATTCTATCCCTTCCACCTCGAAGCCTATCGCCACGAGTTTTGCGGCGAGCTCTTCGGGCGTGACGTTTATATCCACATAATCTTTAAGCCATGAGATCGGTGCGAGCATTACTTTTCCACCTCCCCGTTGAATTGTCCGAGAAAACGGACGTCGTTCTCGTAGAACATCTTGATGTTGGGTATGCCGTATTTGATCATCGCTATGCGCTCAAGCCCCAGCCCGAATGCGAAACCGCTGTACTCCGAGCTGTCGATGCCGCACATATCCAGCACTGCGGGATTCACCACGCCGGCGCCGAGGATCTCCACCCAACCGGTGCCCTTGCACACGCGGCAGCCTTTGCCGCCGCAAATGGCGCACGTCACGTCCACCTCCACCGAAGGCTCCGTGAACGGGAAATATGACGGGCGCAGACGTATCTGCGTGTCTTTCGAGAACATCTGCTGCGCAAACGCCGTAAGGCACCCTTCGAGATCGCCGAGAGTAATGTGCCTGTCGACCGCAAGCCCCTCTATCTGGTGGAAGATCGGGCTGTGCGACGCGTCGTCGTCGGAACGGTATACCCTGCCGGGAATGACGACGCGGATGGGAGGTTTGCGCGTGGTCATCATGCGCGCCTGCATGGGCGACGTGTGCGTGCGGAGGACGAACGAATCGTTGACATAAAAAGTGTCCTGCATATCGCGCGCAGGGTGATCCTTCGGGACGTTGAGCAGCTGGAAATTGTAGAGGTCGCTCTCTATCTCCGGACCTTCCGCTACCTCGAAACCCATGCCGAGGAACACCTTGACGATGTCCTCGCGCACTCTGGTGATCGGATGCAGCGTGCCGCGGACGGGCTTCCTGCCGGGGAGCGTCACGTCCACCGCTTCCGCCGCAAGACGCGCGTTCTTTTCGCGCTCACGCGCGACGGCAGTCTTTGCGTCGAGCGCCGCTTCGATCTCCGCGCGTGCCGCGTTCAGCACTTTGCCCATCTCCGGGCGTTCTTCCTTGGAAAGCGCGCCGAGCCCCTTCATAAGCGCCGTCATCTCGCCGCTCTTACCCAGATAACGCACGCGGACTTCGCCTAGCTCCTGCACCGTCTGCGCGGCTTCCGCCGCGGCAAGCGCCGCTTGTTTGATGCTGTCGATTTGTGCTTTCATGTAAACTCCGTATTGACCGCGCGCGCGGTGCGCGCACGAAAATTTAACTTGAAATATAATATCAATATTTCGCGCGTACGTCAATCAAACGAAGCCTTCGGAGCGCCGAAATGTTCAATATCGCGCCTTTTTCGGCAGGTTTTTCGTTTCAACGCCACTCCGCCGGGCTGGAAGCGGCTCCGGCGCCGATCCGCGCAAAATTGCGAAAACGCAAAACGGGGACGCCTTCCGCGCATATAATGTCGCATGGACAAAAGCGCAAAAAGACTCAGACCGGGACTGCTGCGCATAGCGGTCGCACTGACGCTGTTCGTAGCCGCGTTCGTCTTCTGCACGGTCTATTTCCGCAACAACATCGTGCCGACCGTCATGGGAAGCGCGGTGGCGGAAGTGCGCGCAATGTGCACGAACGCAGTCAATCTCGCGGTGACGACGGTTGTCGGCGGCGGTCTGGAGTACGAGGATCTGTTCAGCGTGGTGCGCGACAGCGAGGACAACGTGGAGATGGTGCAGGCGAACTCCCCCGAGATCAACATGATCGCCCGCGAGATAGCCAACCTGGCACAGGCGAATCTGGACGAACTGGGACTCAGGGAGATATCCATCCCCATAGGCACCTTCACGGGACTTGCCCTGCTCATGGGAATAGGCCCGGACGTGACCATCAGCGTCATGCCTATAGGCTCCGCGCTGTGCGACTTCGTGAGCTATTTCACCGCGGCGGGCATCAACCAGACTCTGCACAAGATATACATCGACGTCCATGCCGTGGTCAACATCATCACGCCGATAGACGAACCTACCATAACGGTAAAAGCGGAGGTGCTGGTGGCGGAAAACCTGATCGTAGGCGATGTGCCGCAGTTCTATTTCGGCGGCGCGGTGGAAAACGGCGGATTTCTGGATCTCACGCCGTAGTAAAATACCCCGGCCGAAACCGCATATTTCAGCCGGGGATAATACTTGTGTCCGGCAATCAACCGGAGAATGAGGGATATTGATCCGCCTTCACACTTTCTTGCTGTGCGAGCGGAAAACGAGGGCGAAAACGAAGCCGAAAAGTATCACCGCAGAAACGCCCGGCGCGGCTGCTCTGAGCCCTCCGCTTACCGCGCCGAGAAGTCCGCCCTCTTTCGCGCCCTGCATCGCACCCTTGGCAAGACTGCTCCCGAAACCCGTTATGGGTATGGTCACGCCTGCGGAGGCGAATTCCTTCATGTAAGCGAACGCTCCCGCGACTTCGAGGACGAGCCCCAGCAGCATAAAAGTGACCAGAATGCGCGCGGAGGACATCTTCGTCTTGTTGATGAGCAGCTGACCGAGCGCGCACAACGCGCCGCCCGCCGCGAACACTTTAAGATAAGTCAGGAATATCTCCATTTCTTCTCCTTTTACACCGTACGGCAAGATTTTGCCCCGCCGGCACACTCTTATATACGCACTATGCTGCGATATTACACGAAGTATTCTAATTTTTGGAATTTTCGAGAATACTTGTGCATTATGCCTTTCCGCATTCTGCTCTGTCGCGTCGGCTACAGCTCCTCGCACTCCGCGACAAACGCGTGGCTGACGCCGGGTATGCTTTCCTTTTGCAGCGGCGTATCCTTGTTGAGAAGCGCGCCCGTCGCAAGCACGAGCACCTTCTTCAATTCGCCGCGCTCCATGCGCTTTACTATGCTGCCGTTGAACACCGTATTTACGCATCCCGCGCCCGATCCGCCCTGAAACGTCTCCTGTTCCGGCTTGTAATAGCCGGCGCCGCAGTCGTAATAGTTGTCAAGGCGTACGCCTTCCCTTGCGAGGATGTATTCGAACGCCTGTTTGCCGAATCTGCCCAGATCGCCCGTGAATATGGCGTCGTAGTCACCGGGCGAAGCGCCCGTATCTTTGAGATGGGCGAGAAACGTGTCCGCCGCGGCAGGCGCCATCGCTCCGCCCATGTTGCTCTCGTCGGTCAGTCCGAAGTCCACCACCTTGCCGAAAGTGCCGCCCGTGATCTTCACGACGTGCGTGCGGCGGTATGACGGATCGCATTGAGGCTCTATGAGACTGTCCGGACGGCATATGCGCAGTATCTTGCGTTTCACGGCGCCGAACAGCTTCTCGCCTCCGTGCGCGAAAGGATTTTCGTCTTTGTCGCGCGCCCCGCGCCGCTTTTGTCTTTCGTCCTCTTCCTCCGCGCTTTTGAGGCAGCTTTCGCGGATCTCGTTCATCTTTTCCGCGAAGTTTTCGCGGTTTTCCGCGTCTTTTTCCGCTTCGGGACGCTCCCCGCTCAGCACCGAGCACCCGGCTCCCGTCACCGTCCATTGCGATGTGGGAGTACGCTGATTCCCAAGCTCCAGCGGATAGCGGTACTGCCGCTCCGCGGAAGCGAAGTGGCTGGATGTGGAGCAAGTCACCGTCTTTACCGCTCCGCCGTCTATCAGCGCGGCGGCGAGCAGCACCCCCTCGCTGAATGTCGAACAAGCGTTGTACAGTCCCGCGAAAGGCACCTTAAAGTAACGCATGGCGAGGCTGGACGCGCTGATCTCGTTGAGCAGATCGCCGGCGAGCATGAGGTCTATGCCGTCAAAGTCCAGCCCTGCGAGGCAAATCGCACCTCTTATCGCCTCTCTGTGCATTTTGCTTTCCGCCTTTTCATAGGATTTTTCACCCCAGCGGTCATCGCGAAGCACGGTATCGAAGCATTCTCCGAAATTGCCGTCCCCCTCCTTCGGCCCCACGATCGTATACGACGAGCGCAGATACACCGGCTTTTTTGCCAAGAAACTTTGTCTGCCTTCTTTCATTCCCCGACCTCCGCGCCGCGCGTCATGCGAAAAGCGAAATCACGCCTACGATTATCCCCGCCACTACGCCGAACACGATTATAGGCCCCGCTATCACGAACATTTTGGCGCATATGCCGAAGAACACGCCCTCCCGGTTGTATTCGAGCGCGGGCGATACGACGGAATTGGCAAATCCTGTGATGGGGATGATCGAACCTCCGCCGGCGAAATGACCGAGTTTGTCGTACACGCCGATCGCGGTAAAGAACGAGCCGAAGAATATCATTACAACGGTAGTCCAGCTTCCGACGTCGTCTGCGGACATATCGGGGAAAAGGACGCTGATGACGTCGCCCACCGCCTGTCCGACGCAGCATATCAGTCCGCCCACAAGGAACGCCGCCGCAAGCGAACGGAACATCGGCGACTTCGGCGCGCTTTTCCCCACGTATTCGCGGTATTCCGCCTTGTCTATCATTGCTTTTCTCCTTTCCGCACCGCAGGGCGCACAGCCTCGTCGGGAGCGTCGCACCCGTAGAATATTTCGTCGGTTTCGGGATTTTCGGTATAAAAAACGTCCACATACTAAGTGTGGGCAAAACAGGCGTTATTATGCGCAGGTGCGTTCATCACTCCATTTTCTCGCGTATCTTCCTGAGTATCTTGCTCTCCAGTCTGCTCACCTGCACCTGCGATACGCCGAGTTCGGCGGCCACTTCGCTCTGCGTTTTATCGCGGAAATAGCGCAGAATGATTATTTTCTTCTCCCTTTCGGGGAGATTTTTGATGCTGTCGCGCAGCATCAGCCCGTCGATGTCCTCTTCGGGCGCTTCGGCTCCTACCAGTCTGTCGCCCAGCGGCGTCCCGTCCTCGTCGCCCGACTCGTTGAGCGATACCACAAAGCGCCCGGTATCCAGCGCGAACACCACGTCGCCTGCTTCGCAGCCGAATTTTTCGGCAAGCTCGTCCACGGTGGGTTCGGGACGGTTGTTTTTCAGCTGTTCGTCGGTGTATGCCGCGATCTTCTGCGCAAGCGCCTTCGCCCAGCGCGAAACTTTCACCGCGCCGTCGTCGCGTAAAAAGCGTTTGATCTCACCCGTGATCATAGGCACGGCATAGGTCGAAAACCGTACACCGAACGACTCGTCGAATCCGGACACCGCCTTGAGAAATCCCATTGCCCCCAACTGCATCAGATCGTCGTACTCCAGCCTGCCTTTGAATCGCTTGACAACGGACTTGATGAGCGGCAGATTTTCTTTCACCAGGAGCTCTTTAGCCGCCTCCTCGCCGGATTTGGCGCGGCAGATCAGTCCGAGCGTTTCCTCATGACTCAACATTTCTGCCGATCCTTTTGCGCATGACGACGGTCGTTCCTTTTCCCGGAGCGGATTCCACCGCGGTTTCGTCCATAAAGGTTTCTATTATGGTGAAGCCCATTCCGCTGCGCTCTTCTTCGGGCTTGGTGGTGAAAAACGGCTCCCGCGCCGCCGCGACGTCGTCTATCCCGCGCCCGAAATCACGCACGCTGACCGTAAGAGTGTTGCTGTCGTCGATATCCGCGCATATCTCGATGATATTGTCCCCGCTCTCGCGCTCGTAGGCGTGTACGACGGCGTTCGTCACCGCTTCGCTCACGGCGGTCTTTATGTCGTTGATCTCGCTGAGAGTGGGCGAACACTCCACCGCAAACCCGGCGACCGCGTTGCGCGCGAAACTCTCGTTCTTCCCGTATGCCGGGATCTGCATTTTCATGTGATTTCCTGTCTTCATTTCACCTTCTCCACCACGGAATACACTCCGCTCGCGCGGAACACCTTGTCCACCTGCGGCGGAACGTCCTTGAGCCGCAAAACACCGCCTGCGGCGCTCAGCTTTTTGTATCTGCCCAGGATCAGCCCCAGCCCCGTGCTGTCCACGAAAGACACGCCCTTCAGGTCGAACACGACCTCATGAGGCGCGGACTGAGCTATAGCGGAATCTATTTCCGTCCTCAGCGTCCGGCACGCGAATTCGTCTATGTCGCCGTGAAAAGCGAAGGTCAGCTTGCCGCGCTCTTTTCTGCATTCGATACCCATATTGCCTCCTCCGACAATCCTACCTCAGCGGCATGCGCGCATTTTGAGAGGTTTTGCCGCGTTATTTTCTTCCGTGCCGCATTTTGTCAATAAAATCTCGCAAAATTCATCGCAAAAAAGTTGACATTCTTTCCCCCGTATTGTATATTGTCATAGTCACGAATCGTTCCGGCTCACGGGGTGTGGCGCAGCTTGGTAGCGCACATGGTTTGGGACCATGGGGTCGGAAGTTCGAATCTTCTCACCCCGACCAAATCTCGTGACGAAGGGATAATCCCCGGATGAGGGCCTTTAGCTCAGTTGGTTAGAGCGGTCGGCTCATAACCGATTGGTCCGCGGTTCGAGTCCGTGAAGGCCCACCATAATACGGTCCGGTAGTACAGTTGGTTAGTACGCCAGCCTGTCACGCTGGAGGTCGAGGGTTCGAGCCCCTTCCGGATCGCCAAAGGTCGAGTGGCAGTGACGAGGTCACTGCCACTTCCCTAGACCGTCCTGCCTCGGTAGCTCAGCTGGTAGAGCAAGGGACTGAAAATCCCTGTGTCGGTGGTTCAAGTCCGCCCCGAGGCACCACCCTAAACTGCCGGTGTAGTCAGGATCGCACCGCACCTCATCACATGCTGGTGTAGCTCAATAGGCAGAGCAGCTGATTTGTAATCAGCAGGTTGATGGTTCGATTCCGTTCACCAGCTCCACAGACCTCGCCGACTGCCCTCTTCGTGGGGACAAAAAGACGGGGTCCCCGCAAAGTACCACAGCGAAGCGAGGACACTTTGTGGGGTAAAATTTGGGAGGATTCCCGAGTGGCCAAAGGGAGCAGACTGTAAATCTGTTGTCGATGACTTCGGTGGTTCGAATCCACCTCCTCCCACCA
>DVJC01000081.1 GCA_018710835.1 Candidatus Limadaptatus stercoravium
CGCGGGGCGGAATCATCCGAAAATCGGACGTGAAAAACCCGTCATTTGGCAGGCTTTTCGCACTTCTGGTTTGCAACGCCGCAGGACGTCTTGCATGCGGACTGGCAGGAGGTCTGGCATTCGCCGCAGCCGCCGTCTTTTCTGCTCGTTTCGAGATTGCGCGTATTCAAAGAAATGATCCTTTTCATAATCTGCTCCTGAATGTTTATTTATTACATTATACTTACGCATTATGCGTTTGTCAAGGGGACGCGGCATTTACGGGTGCCGGCGCCGTGCGGGACGCGACGTCACTCCGCGGCGACTTTTACCGTACCGCCGAAAACGCCGGACGGCGAAGCGACTTCCGCCCCGCGCGCCGCCGCGGCGGCGATATAATCAGCGCACTCTTCCGTGACGCGCTCGCCGGCAAGCAGCACGGGCACGCCGGGGGGATAAACCCACACGCTCTCGGTGCACACGCGTCCTGCGGCCCCACCGACGGGAACGGTCGTACACGCCATGCGCGACGCCTCGAAAATGTCGTACACCTTTTCTCCCGCCGCCGGCAGAGCGCCCTCACCGCGGACGCTTTCCGCCGCAGTACGGTCATCGCCGCAAGAGCGGTCGACGGCATACAGCGCGTCGTACAGCCGGCCTAGACTCTCTTCGCCGTCGCCTGCGGCAACGTATGCCAGCGCGCCGCCGGGATAGGCGCACTCCATCTCTATCCCGTACTCTCTTCTCAGCCTGCGCTTAAGTGCGTAACCGTCAAATCCACACTTTGTACAATCAATATAGATCTTTGAAGCATCGATTTTGTAAATTTCCAGGCAATTCTCCGCCTCGCCGTCGAACACTTCCAAATATCGGAACGACTTGGCTTTCAGACGGAAAGCCGCAATATCCGCCGCCAGACGCCGCAGCGTCTTCTCCCCGTCGGTTTCAAGGAAGGACAGCATACCGTCCACGCTCGCCATCAGGACGTAAGACGGGCTGCTGGTCGAAAAAGCGGACATTGCCGCCGCCGCTTTTTCCGCGTCTGCACGCTCCGAACATATGTGCATGACGGCGGTCTGCGTGAGCGCGGGCAGCATCTTGTGCAGGCTGGACACCACGATGTCCGCGCCGCATTCCGCACCGCCTTCGGGAAAATCTCCGCACAAACCGAAATGTGCGCCGTGCGCCGCGTCGAGTATCAGCATCGCACCTCTTGCATGCGCTTCGTTTGCGATCGCGCGCACGTCGCTCACCACGCCTTCGTACGTAGGAGAAGTCACGACCACGGCTTTGCACCCTGTTTCGTCAAGTCTCCTTCCCACGTCTTCGGGGGCAACGCTGCCGAAAAAACTGCGTCCCGGCACCGTCCGGGGCATGACGTATTCCGCATGCAGTTTCAACCTGTCGACGGCATTGAAAACGGAACGGTGTGAATTCCGCGCCGCAAGCACTCCGTTTTCACCCGCGAGCGACAATGCGGCAAAAATTGCGCCCGTACTGCCGTTGACGGACAAAAACGCGCGGCGGCTGCCCCACAGCGCCGCCAGACGCTCCGTGAGCGCGGCAAGAACTCCGTGCGGCGCACTCAAGTCGTCGAACCCTTCGATCTCGGTAATGTCGTAAGCTCCGCCGAGCGGTTTCAGCCAAGGGAACCGCTCCGTATCGCGCTTATGCCCCGGCATATGCATGGGAAGCACATTCTCCTCGCCGAAAGCGATAAGTTTGTCGTAAAGAAAGGATCCTTCCACCGGACACCTCGCAGGCATTCGGCCGCCGTATGCGACCGTAAGAGAATTATAATACTTTTCTCCGCCGCGGGCAAGCGCGGCGGCACACGGGGTTGACATACGGACGGCATTGAGGTATATTCGGGATAAGGACGCACCGTCCGCAAGGAGAACATCATGAAAAGTTATCGCAAAGTGCTGACAGTCAACATCCCGTCAAGACGCGGCTTCAGAAACATCACGCCCGAAGTGGCGCAGGCGGTGCGCGAATCGGGCGTAAAGGAAGGGCTTGTGCTCGTCAACGCCATGAACATCACCGCCAGCGTATTCATCAACGACGACGAAAGCGGGCTTCATTCCGACTTCGAGCGGTGGCTGGAGAAACTCGCCCCCGAAAAGCCTTACTCCCAATACGCCCACAACGGATACGAGGACAACGCCGACGCACACCTCAAGCGCACGATCATGGGGCGCGAAGTCGTGGTGGCGATCACGGACGGCAAGCTCGATTTCGGCACATGGGAACAGATCTTCTACGGCGAATTCGACGGCATGCGCCAGAAGCGTATAATGATCAAGATCATCGGCGAATGAATCCGTATAGAAATGATACACAAAACCGCCGCATGCGCACATGCGGCGGTTTTTTAATTTGATTCGGCACATTAAAACCCTGTTTCGTGCTAGATGTGCGGTGCGGAACGACGGAACGAACAGCGCGCCGCGGCGCACGTCACAGCACGGTGACCGTGCCGTCCTCGTCCACTCTCAGCCTGTCGCCTGTCTTTACCGCTTCGAGAAACTCGTCGCCGAGCTGATCCACCGCGATAACGTCGCTGTCCTCCCACACCTTAGCGAGCACTATGCCGCTCGCGGCAAGGCTGTCGATATGCTTTGAGAACAGGAAGCACGCCGGATTGATCTTCATCGCGCATACGGTCTGAATGACAAGACCTCCCGTCGTCGAGCCTATCGTCACAGGCAGACACAGCGCCTTGCCCGTAATATTTTTGCCGTAGATGTCGGGGTTGTTCTGGTCGGAAACGATGACTTCGGACTTGTTTGCCATCGCGCTCTTCTGAAAGGTCGCCAGCGTATTGACGCCCGCGCGGGACACCACCGCTTCGCCTTCCCATCTGCCGCCTGCGATCACTCTGCCTTTGAACGATTTCATTTTACTTGCCCTCCCCGCCTGCGATCACGCGGAGCATATCCGCGTCCTTGTAGTAGCGCGCCACGGAATAGGTGCGCAGTTTGTTGCTGTTGGTTGCGATCGGGGTGCTCTTTGTGAGCGGATTGTTGGTGTACATGAGCGGACAAATGCTGGTAAGCGTCGCGCCCGTCGCGGTAAGTTCGCCGTAAAGAGGCGTCTTTTTGAACTTTTCCGCAACTCCCGGAGCCGCGCAAAGTACGGTGCGCACGGCGACTTTCTTCCTGCCTGCGGATCTCAGCGCCGCGCATATGTCTTTCGTCCATCCGACCAACTGCCCGTAAGTCAGATGCGGACAGCCGATGAAGCACAGCTTCGCCGGTCCGTCGGGATTTTTCCACATGACGGGGTAAGAGCGGTATACCCTTTCAAGCTCCGCGTCGTCGATTATGTAAGTATTCGCGTCGGGAAGCACGAGCGATTCGCCCAGCTCCTTCGCCTCGGGCGTAAGACCGTCTATATGATACAGTCCCACCGCTCCGTTGCTTGCCGTCGCCGCGCCGAAATCCTTGAGATACGCCGTCGCTTCGTCGTTGAGTTCGTTGCCGAGGAACTTGTCCAGCCCGTAAACGTACGGGACGTCCTCGACGACTTTCATACCGATCGCGCTGCCGAGCACCTGCGCCTCCGGCTTTTTTGTCGTCTTGACGTACACCTTCCAAGACGCTTTTCTGCCCTCGTCGGTGAGCAAACCGAAATAAGGCACAAATCCCACGATCGAACCGAACAGATCCAGCATGCCGCTGTTGCGGTTGCACCTCGCGCCGAGCACCGAGTTGGCGTATACCACCGCCGAAGACTCCGCCCACGACAGCACGTCGCCTTTTTTTGGGATATTACCTGTTTCGGGCAGATAACACGTGCAGCTGAAAGCGTCCGCGCTCCGCAGCCCCACCGCCGCGAGCTGCTGCTCGTAACGCTGCTGCTGGGAGTACATGATCTTGCTGAACACCAGCTTGTCGAGAAGCCCGCACTTCACATTCTCGTAGTCGATCGGACGCGGATCGACGGTGAATCCGCCTTCGGCTTTCAGTCCCGCCGAAATGAGTTCGTCCATAGTGCGGAATAGCGGTTTGAGCAACCCTATCCCGAAGCTCGTGACCAGATGTCCCTGCTTGTGGGTGACGGGCACGAGTTTTTCCGCTCCGAATACGTCGCCGAAAAGCACGAGCGTCTTCATGACTTTCGCCATTGTCGCGCCGCGCTCCCCGTTCAGTATCCCGAGCTGTTCGTCGGTGAGTTTCATTTTATATTCCATATTTCCCCCTCCTGACGTTTCGTCACATATATTATGACACGCCGGCAGAAGGATTTCAAGACCTTATTTTCCGTACGCGTCCGGCGCGCACATGAAAAAAGCAAAAGAAAACCGCTCTCCCGAAAACCGACGGAATAAGCGGTTTAACGCGCGTTTTTCAACTTTTATCTGCGTTTTCGGCAAACCGGCACATACGACAGGCCGCGGCCGAGGCGGAGCACAGGACGGCTCAGTCCGCCGCGAACACCTCCGCGGCATAGCGCGCGCTCTCCGTCGCGTCGCGGCAGTAGCGGTCCGCACCTATCTCGGCTGCGTAATCCGCAGTGAGCACCGCGCCGCCCACCATTACTTTGCAGCCGGGACAGCGTGCGTGTACGCGCTCCACGGTAACGCGCATATTGTCCACAGTTGTGGTCATCAGCGCGCTGAGTCCGCACAGCCTGACTCCGTGCTTCGCGCACGCCTCCGCCACGTCTTCGGGTGGCACGTTCTTGCCGAGGTCCACCACCCTGTAGCCGTAATTTTCAAGCACGGTCTTGACGATGTTCTTGCCTATGTCGTGCACGTCGCCCTTGACGGTCGCAAGCACGATCACCCCCTTCTCCGCGCCGGACGCGTCGGGGAGCGATGCCCGCACCGCGTCGAAACACGCCTTTGCGGTCTCCGCGGACGAAATGAGCTGCGGCAGGAATATCCTGCCCGCCGCGTAATCGTCCCCCACTCTGCCAAGTGCCGGGATGAGGTAGTCGTCTATGACGGCAAGCCCGTCGTGCGTGCCGAGCAGCTCGCGGGTGAGCGTTTCCGCACGGGCGAGCCCTTTGGATATGCAGTAGAAAAGTTCCTCCCCCGCATCTTTCGCCGGTGTGCAGACCGCCGCATCCGCGGAAGACGCGGAGACTCCCGCCGGCACTGCCGGCGCGTCCTTGTACCCTGCATACTTCGCCGCATACTCCGCGCAGCCGCGGTCGCGTCCCGAGATCACATTGAACGCGTCCACCGCCTGCATGTTCTCGGCTATGTTGGGATTGAGTATCGGAAGATCCAGTCCGGCATACATCGCCATGGTGAGGAACGCGGTGTTGACGATCTTCCGTGCCGGCAGTCCGAAAGACACGTTGGACACGCCGAGCGTGGTCTTTACCGCATACTCCCTCTTTATCTGCGTGAGCGCGGAAAGGGTGTTGAGAGCCTGCTCCTGCTGCGCCCCCGCGGTGAGCGTAAGACAGTCGACGAACACGTCCTGTTCGGGAATGCCGTACGACTTCGCCGCCTCGATTATCTTGCGTGCGAGCACGAGCCTGTCCTCCACCGTCTGCGGCACCCCGTCTTCGCCGACGGTAAGCGCGACCACCGCCGCACCGTACTTCTTCACGAGCGGCAGCAGTGAGGCGAGAGAAGAATCCTCCGCATTCACGGAATTGACTATCGCCTTGCCCGTATATGCGCGAAGCGCCTTTTCCACCGCGTCCGCCTTGCCGCAGTCTATCTGCAGCGGCGCGTCCGTGACCGAACCCACGAACTTCACCAGCCGCGGCAGCATCTCGCTCTCGTCGATACCGGGCAGACCGCAGTTGACGTCGAGGATGTCCGCGCCGGCTTCCGTCTGCTCCAGCGCCTGAGCGGCGACGTAATCCATATCGCCCTTCATCAGAGCTTCCTTCATCGCCTTTTTCCCGGTCGGATTTATGCGTTCGCCGATGACGCGCACTCCGTCGATGAAAACCGCCGCAGTTGCAGAACAGACGGCTGAAACATAGTTTATGTCACGCTTAACCGGCTTTTTGTGCGCTGTCAGCTTTTTAAGCGCGGCGATATGGGCAGGCGTGGTGCCGCAGCAGCCGCCGAGTACGGACACTCCTTCGTGAACGTATTCGGCATACATCGCCGCGAATTCCTCCGCGCCTACGGGATAGTTCATTTCGCTGTCAGGAAGCCCTGCGTTCGCCTTTACGAATACCGGCACGCGGCTCACCGCGATGAGCCGCCGCATGAGAGGAAAGATCTTGTCCGGCCCCAGAGAACAGTTTATACCGAGAAAATCGGCGTAAGCCGACATGGTAATGCCGAAGCACTCCACGCTGCACCCCGTGAACGTCCTGCCGCTCTCGTCGAAAGTCATGGAACACATGACGGGAAGAGAGCTGTGCTCGCGTGCCGCGAGAGCCGCGGCTTTCGCCTCAGTGAGGTCGGACATCGTTTCTATCAGAATGACATCCGCGTTCTTTCCCGCTTCTATCTGTTCGCGGAATACGTCGTATGCTTCCTCGAAGGACATATCCCCCAGCGGCTCGGTGAGCGCGCCGGTAGGCCCTATATCCAGCGCGACATAGCCCTGCTCCCCTGCCGCTTCGCGCGCAAGGCGCACGCCTGCGGCGGTGAGCGCCGCGGCTTCTCCCGGAGAGGTATGTTTGCGCCTGTTCGCGCCGAACGTATTGGAAGAGATGACGTCCGCTCCGGCAGCGGCATACGCGCGGTGTACCGCCAGCACCTTTTCGGGCGCGGTCGTATTGAGCGTTTCGGGCGCGACTCCGCCGGGAAGCCCGGCTTTTTGCAATTCCGTACCGAAACCTCCGTCGAGGAGCACAAATCCGCTCTTCGCAAATTCGAGAAAATCCTTTTTCATGATTTCTTTTCTTCTCCTTCTCTCACCCCTATGACGGCGGTCACCGTCTTTTGCGGAGTCATCAGGTAGTCCGCCCCTATGAACACTCCGAGCTTTCTGCCCATATCGAGCAAACGCATGAAATCCGTCTGCTGTTCGAGCGGAAAATCCGCATATCCGCACGAAAACCGCCTTGTAAGTCCGCCGTTCTCCCTCTTTGCGAGGTCGGCGCACAGGTCGTCCAGCACGCTTTCGATGAGCGAAACCGCGGCGGAATCCGTCATGACTCCGACGGCGGGTTCGGTGCGCATCAGCCCGGCTATCGTTTTGTCAAGCCCCAGTCCCAAAGTCGCCGCAATAAGATATACAGCCCTGCACCCTGCAAGGTGGCGCCTGATCGCGTTGCCGCGAAACACCACTCCGCTGCCGACGGGAGACATATTTTCGCAGTCGAAATCGTACCGTATCCACACCGTACGGGGCGTCGCCGCGGAAAGGCACAGCTCTTCCGCGCGAGCGAGATTGCGCTCGTCCGCGGCGGAAAGCTCCTGTCCGCGGAAGCCGAGATAGCGGAGCGTCTCCGCACGATCTATCTTCATGACCTTTTCTCCGAGCACAATTTTTCGAGGAAGGGGCGCGCATTCTCCGTAATGCGGCGCGCAACGTAGGCGTTGTTCATGATATAAAGGTGCACGCCGTCCACGCCGCCGCTGAGAAGATCGATGATCTGGTCGGTGGCATACGCTATCCCCGCCTCGCACAGCGACTCCGGGTCGTCGGCAAAACGCGCGTACATGCGCGAAATCTTGGACGGGATCTTCGCCGCCGTCATCTTGACTATACCGCCGAACTGCGACGCTTTGACAAGCGGCATTACCCCTGCCTGTACGGGCACGTCTATACCGGCAAGACGCACCATGTCCATAAAGCGGAAGAAGTCGTCGTTGTCGAAAAACAGCTGCGAGTTGAGGTGCGTGACGCCGAGATCCACCTTCTCCTTGAGGTGGCGGACGTCAGCGAGCATGCTTTCGCTCTCCGGGTGCCCCTCCGGATAACACGCGGCGGACACGTCGAAATCGAAGCCGTTTGAGTTTATGAAAGAAATGAGGTCGGAAGCGTAGCGAAAATCCGTCGACGTCGCCCCCTCCACCCTGTCGCCGCGGAGCGCAAGCACATTTTCGACTCCCGATGCCTTCAGGTTTTCCAGAGCGGACAGCACTTCCTGCCGCGTAGAGTTCACGCAGGTGATGTGCGCAAGCGGCTCCATGCCAAGTGCGCGCACTTTGCGCGCGACTTCTGCGGTGTGCGCATTGCGGCTGCCGCCCGCGCTGTATGTGACGGATACGTAATCCGGCGCAAGATCCGCAAGCTCGGCAAGAGTCGCGTTGATCCCGTCCATGCCGCTCTGCGCCTTGGGAGGAAACACCTCGAAAGACCACACCGCGTTTTTGCGTCTGAACAATTCGGCAATTCTCATAGCCCCTCCGGGAAGCGGAAAAA
>DVJC01000082.1 GCA_018710835.1 Candidatus Limadaptatus stercoravium
AACAGCACGTGCAGCACGCCGATCGCTGCAGGGACGAAGAGGAAGAAATCAAAGCCTTCGATGATCTGCTGGAAGAATACAGTCATGCTCTCAGGGGCGAATGCACCGTCCGCAAAAAGGAAGGACTGGAATACGATACATGCCGCCGTTGCGAGCAGTCCGAGCGCGAGAACAAGATTGAGCAGACGCGAATACTTCTTGACAATGAAGCCGATCAGCGCAAGCGCCGCTGTCAGCAGTGCGCCGAGGAAGAAGATCACGGGAAGCACAAGTATGAATCCGTCCGCAACGCTTTCTTCAAACGTCAGTTTGATAAGTTCCGCCTCAGCATCACCCGCGGCAAGCGCTTCGAGCACAGAAATGCCGTCATAATGGTAGAGCGCTTCGAGCAAAGTCTCCGCCGAGATGTTTACCGAACCGTCTTCGCCGAAAATGTCTTCCACGCCGACGCCGCCTCCGGTGGGCGCGAAGAAATAGCCCAGCACCGAGCACACGACGAGCAGAGCGGCGAAGATGAAGATCATCAC
Source organism: Candidatus Limadaptatus stercoravium (assembly GCA_018710835.1). Lineage (GTDB taxonomy): Bacteria > Bacillota > Clostridia > Christensenellales > CAG-917 > Limadaptatus > Limadaptatus stercoravium. The sequence goes on from DVJC01000082.1 coordinate 528, forward strand.
GTTTCTGCTTCTGCCGGTCTTTTTCTGCGCTTTGGCTGCGGCGCGGCTCGAACTCTTCGCCGCTGCCGCGTCCGCGGGGACCGTCTCCGCGATACCGGCGTTGTAGACGGGCTCAGGAGAGTATGCGCCCTGATTCTGCGGAGCAAAGGTGGGCTGCACCTGCGCGATGGCGTCGCGCCCGGGCAGTTTCACACCTATGGTCACGCCGCAGTTGGGGCATTTGATCCTGTGCTTGTAGCCGTCAGGCAGATTTGCAGCATTTGCAGGGGGCTGAAAACATATTTCGGCTCTGCAGCTTGGGCATCTGGTGTACATAGCGTTCTCCTTATAGGATATTATACACGCATATTATAAATGGATATGCCCATAAAGTCAAATGCTATCGAAATTTATTTTTTTATTACCTCCGCGGTTGCCTCAGAACGCGGGCGGTGATACAATATATCCGCCTCGGGTGCGGCGCAAGCCGAGAATCGGGAAGCCGGGTGAAAGTCCCGCACAGCCCCCGCTACTGTAAGGTGAAACGGATCACGCCATTCCGTCCGCACGGACGGGAGAAGGCGCCGCGGCGCAAGCCGACCGAAGTCAGGAGACCGGCCCGGGAGTAAATGAGCAGTTGTTTCGGCGGGAAACGGCGGCGGTTTTTCCACTGCCTTCCGCGGAAAGAACGGGAGGTTTTTTCATGAAACAAACACTGAAAAAGAGGCTTTGCCTCGTCCTCGTCTGCATCGTGCTGGCGGGCGTAGTCGCAGTCGCATTCGCCGCGTGCAACGACGGCGGACAGGGCGGCGGGGACGGCGACACTGCGGCGGAAGTCACGGTCACGCTCACCGTCGGGGACGCGGACGGAGTGACGCTCACCACCGACGCGCGCTATCTCTACGACGCGCTCGAAGATTATTGCGCGGAGTCAGGCATCGTCCTCGAAGGAGAGGAAGGGGTGTACGGCTTCTATATCACGCGCATAGGCGATCTTGTGAACGGGCAGGGCGGCTATATCATGATCTATCACGACATGGACGATCTGACGCTGTACACTCCGGGCTACGACACCGAGCGCGACGGCAAGACCTATCATTCCTCGTCCGTCGGAGTATCGTCGCTGCCGCTGCGCGACGGCGCGTCTTATCTCATAATTCTGGCTAACGCCTGAATCGGCATTTTATCAAGCTGTTTGATATGTGTAAACACGCGTTGGCACAAAAATCGCGTTCTTCCGACGTCTTGTGCGGAGAGCGTGCGGAAGCCGCGTCCGCGGCGGAGTGCGCGGAGGAGTCTTTCTCCGCGCCTCGTTCCGCGCGCGGAAAAAAGGGGCGGCTCGCCGCAGAGTACGTCGTGAAGGTCGCGGTCATGTCCGCGCTGCTCACCGCGCTCAAATTCGCGCTTTCGTTCATCCCGAACGTGGAAGTGGTCACCCTGCTCATCATGGTGTACGCGGCGGTGTTCGGCGCGGCGTATGCGCTGCCTGCGGTGCTGGTGTTCTGTGCGGTGGAGGTCGCCATTTACGGCGCGGGGAGCTGGGTGGTGCTTTACTTCCTCTACTGGCCCCTGCTCGCCGTCGTGTCCTGTCTGATTTTTGCGCGCAGGCGCAGCGTCATCGCCGCCGTGTTTACTGCGGCGGTGATGTCCGTGCTGTTCGGGGTGCTCTCCGCGTGCTGTGACACTCTGTTCGTCGCGGCGGGGTTTTCGGGGCTGGATCTTGCGGCGTACTGGACTGCCTATTACGTCAGGGGGCTGTACTTCGACCTAGTGCACGTTGTGTCCAACTTCATCGTGGTCGCGGTGCTTTTTGTGCCGCTGTGCGCCGCCGGGGACAGGATAAAGCGCGGCACGTCCCGTTCTTAGGAAAAGCCGCGCCGTCACGGCGCATTTTGCGTTTATTCCTCTCAGGTGCGTGCGGAAAAAGTCGTTTCTTTGCGATTTTTGGATTTTTCGAACTGTTTTTGTCGCGCCGTTGAAAATCGTGTGCCGAGGTGCTAACATTATGCGCGGAGGCAGTTTATGGCAAACGTCAGACATCCCGATTGCGCGATAAGAAGTCTTGCGCACGAGGCGAAGCGCAGACTGCGCGAAGGCGCGTACGACAGAGAACTCGGGCAGTCGCTCCCGCAAGGGGCGAGTCCTGCGCAGAAGAGGATCTACATACGGCTCAAGGAGCTGTTGGACAAGGGCGAAGAGGTGGTCAATCCCATCCGTCAGCTTGCCGACGCGGAGCTGCTCGCCCGGCTTCCCCACGACGAAAGGCAGAGATACGTTTTTCAGCTTGCGGCGGACTATACCGCGATGAAACGGGAGCTGGATTGCCGTCTTGCGGCGAAATAGTCGCCGGGCGTTCCCTTTCAGGCGTTTTGCGCCGGAAGAGAGAGGGGAACGCTTTTTTCAGAGCCGCCGCCGCGGCAAGGAGAGTCTTCCGCGCCGCGCAGAGAGCGGCGAAATAGCATACGGCGCAGTACACGGTGAGCTGTCCCTCCGCGCCGACTTCGGCGGAGACGAGGAAGAGCGCGCCTATACCCGCCGTTGCCAGAAAGTCGGCGGCAAAGCGGACTATGGGAGTAAAAGAGCCGCCGTACAGCAGCGTCAGCGGCGACGCCGCCGCGCCGAAAGCCGCCGCGGTAAGGGCGGCGGCAAGCTGGACGTCCCACGACACCCCCGTCATTTGAATATGCGCTTTATGATCGACGAAGGCGCGGGCGCGGTGGAGTAACGCATGGACGTGACGTAGCCCGACGCGCCGAGTCTGCCCGTGTCGAGGTCAAGCCCTTTCACCGTGAGGTCGTGTCCCGTGACGGTGAGGGATTCCCCTTCGAGTTCTATCTCGATGAGCTTGTCCGTAAAAGTGGGCACGGCTTTCACTCCCGTGACCGTAAGCAGACGGTGTTCGTCCAGTCTTAAGGAGTGGGGGCCTTTCGTTTTTTCGGTTTTTTGTTCGGATCTGGTTTCCTGCATGATATTTCTCCCTGCCGTTTCGGAGCGTTACTGTAATAATTATGCTTCCCCGTCGGCGTATATGCCCCGTCAGACGCGGGGCGGAGCTTCCGGCGGACGTCCGCGCACCCCGGCATTCGTTTGACATCGCAGGTGAAAAAGAATACAATGAAAAAACCGAATAAAGGCCGCGGCGCGGAGTAATATTGTGCGCGTGCGCGGCGTATGCGTGCGGACGCGCGCCAGGAGAGGATGTGAAAAAGAAGAACCCACGGCTTAAGACCTACCGCCTCGATGTATCTGCCCAGTTTTATCCGATCATTTCCACAAGGAGAGCGCAGAGTCTGTTCCGCCTTTCCGCGGTGATGGAGAGCGCGGTGGACCCGGAGATTCTCCGCGCCGCCGCGGAGGACGTGCTGAAGCGTTTCCCGACGTTCAAGGTGCGGCTCAGGAAAGGGTACGCGTGGTACTATTTCGAGGAGAACACCGCCGCGGTGAAGGTGTTTCCGTCCACGGGCAGGCTGCTGAGGCCCATTGATACGCGCGAAACCGACGGCTATCTCTTCCGCATAGCCTACGAGGGGGAGAAGATAGAGTTCGAAGTGTTCCACGCCGTATGCGACGGTATGGCGGCGCTGGAATTTCTGAAAGCGCTCGTATGGCGCTATGCGGTGCTGTCCGGCGCGCCCGTCGAGGGGAGAGAAGGCGTTGCGGATCTGAATGCCGAACCGTCCGACGAAGAGGCGGAGGACGCGTTCTACCGCTACTACCGCCCCATACGCTTCGGCGACATCGATCTCAAGGGGCTGATGGGGGAGATACCGCTCCTGCTCCCCGGCACCATAGCGGAGGACGGATACGGCGGCACCTACTGCTCCGTTTCCGCGCAGGCGGTCGCGGCGAAGGCAAAGGAAATGGGCGCGTCGTTCACTTCTCTTATCTGCGGCGCGCTGGCATACACCATCGAGAAGCTCTCTGGCGGCAAGCGCGCGGTCATCATCATGGTGCCGGTCAATCTGCGTTCGATGTTCCCGTCAAAGACGCTGCGCAATTTCGTCAACTTCGTGCGCCTGACATTCAAGCCGCGCGAGTGCCGCACTCTTGCGGACTATGTCGGCTCGGCGGCGGTACAGCTCAGGGAAAAGGCGACGAAAGAGGAAATGGAGAAGTTCTTCGCCACCACAGTACGCACCGAGAAGTCGCTGCCCATGCGCATATCGCCGTTGTGGTTCAAGATCCTGATGGCAAGGATAGGACGCTTCTTCCTGAAATCCCGTCAGACGATGATATTCAGCAACGTGGGCAGAGTGGTTATGCCGAAAGGCTGCGGACTGAAGAGGATACTTTTCAATCTCAACGTGTCCAAGACCTCGAAGGTCAACGTCGGCGCGGTCACGCTGGACGGCGAAACGACGGTATCGTTCACGCGGTCGATCAACGAAACGGAACTCGAAACGGAGTTCTTCCGCACGCTGACGCAGCTGGGCATAGAAGCCCGTCCCGTGGATGTGTGCTGACATATACGACGCTTTATCAAGCAAAACAAACGGATAAACAGAGGATTTATGAAAAAACTCGATTCAACTCAACTTCGCAAAGCCTACCTCGACTTTTTTAAGGCGAGAGGACACGCCGTCATTCCCGCGGCGTCTCTCGTGCCCGAAAACGATCCCACGGTGCTGTTTACAACGGCGGGAATGCACCCGCTGGTGCCGTATCTGCTGGGCGAAAAACACCCTGCGGGCAAGCGGCTTACGGACGTGCAGATCTGCGTCCGCACCGGCGATATAGACGAAGTGGGCGACGCGTCGCACTGCACCTTCTTCGAGATGCTGGGCAACTGGTCGCTCGGCGACTATTTCAAGAAGGAGTCCATATCATGGAGCTTCGAGTTTCTCACCGATGTGCTGGGCATTCCCAAGGAACGGATCGCCGTCAGCGTGTTCGGCGGCGACGAGGACTGCCCCCGCGACGAGGAGAGCGCGGAGATATGGAAGAGCGCGGGGCTTCCGGAGGACAACATCTTCTTCCTGCCGAGGAAGAACAACTGGTGGGGTCCGGCGGGGCAGACGGGGCCGTGCGGTCCCGATACGGAGATATTCCTCGACACGGGCAGACCGAAGTGTTCCGACGAATGCTCTCCCGCGTGCGATTGCGGCAAGTATCTGGAGATATGGAACAACGTCTTTATGCAGTACTATAAGGACGCGGAGGGGAAACTCACGCCCATGGAACACAAGAATGTGGACACGGGCATGGGACTGGAACGCACCCTGGTCACGCTCAACGGCTATTCTTCCGTGTACGAAACGGACGTGTTCGATTTCGCGATAAAGCGTCTTGAGGAGCTGTCCGGCAAAAAGCACGGGGAGGAAGAGGAGAGCACGGCGGCGATGAGGATCATCGCCGACCATACGCGCACGGCAACGTTCCTGCTCGGCGACGTGAAGCCGATTTCCCCCTCCAATGTCGATCAAGGTTACGTTCTGCGCCGTCTGATACGTCGCGCCATGCGTTACTGCCGCGTGCTGGGGATAGAGTTCGAGGCGCTGGGCGAGCTTGCGATGATGTTCGTGGACAAGTACGAGTCCGTCTATCCGAATCTCGGAGCGGCGAGAGCGCGTATCGCCGAGGAGCTCGAAACGGAGAAAAACAAGTTCGCAAAGACGATAGAGCAGGGGCTGAAGGAGTTCGACAAGATCCTGACGCATATCCCCGCGGGCACCTTCCCCGGCAAGACCGCGTTCAGGCTTTACGACACTTTCGGTTTCCCCATCGAGATGACGGAGGAGCTTGCAAAGGAGAGAGGCTACGTCCTCGACCGCGCGGGCTACGAGAAGGCGTTCCGCGAACATCAGGAGAAGTCCAAGGCGGGCGCGGAGCAGAAGTTCAAGGGCGGGCTTGCCGACGGCGGCGAACAGACCGCGAGGCTGCACTCCGCCACGCACCTGCTCAACTACGCGCTGAAAAAGGTGCTCGGCGACGAGAGCATCTCCCAGCGCGGCAGCAACATCACGCCGGAAAGACTGCGCTTCGACTTCAACTTCCCCCGTCCGCTTACCCCCGACGAGATAAAGGCGGTGGAGGACGCCGTCAATGAGGAGATATCCTCCGCCTCTCCCGTGAAGTGCGAGGAGATGAGCGTGGAAGAGGCAAAGGCGCAGGGCGCGGTGGGCGTGTTCGGCGACCGTTACGGCGAAGTGGTCAAAGTCTATACGATAGGACACAGCAAGGAGATATGCGGCGGACCGCATGCGGCCAACACCGCCGAGCTGGGCAGGTTCCGCATAGTCAAGGAGCAAAGCTCCTCCGCAGGCGTCAGAAGGATAAAGGCGGTGCTGGAATGATTTACGTCGATTCGCACGTTCACACCCGTCATTCCTCGGACGGCAAGGATCCCGTCCGCGACATCGTCGCGGAAGCGGAAGAGAAGGGGCTTTACTACCTCGCCACCACCGACCACCTCGATTACGACCTGAAATTCGGTCACAACCGCTCGCCCATACCGTGGAAGCACATCAACCTCGACGCGTACAAGGCGGAGTGGGAGGAGAATGCGGAAGCTCTCGTGAAGAGGGGCGGGACTCTCAAATTCCGTTTCGGCATAGAGGCGGGGTTTTCGCCCGAACCGCAGGTGCAGGAAAAGTACGTCGAACTGTTTGACAGAATGCGCTTCGACGTCGTCGTCAACTCCGTGCATTTCGTGAACGGCTGGGACGTCTATTTCCCCAACGCTTTCTTCTTCAAATCGCGGCGGCGGATGTACGGCGACTATCTCGACCTCGTCCTTGCGAGCCTGGACGCGCCGTACGAATACGACATCGTCGCGCACATCGGCTACGTCACGCGCAACGCGCCCTACAAGAAAAAGGTGTTGGAGTATGCGGACTTCCCGGACAAATTCGACGCCATACTGCACGGCATAATCGAACGCGGCAAGGCGCTCGAAGTCAACACCCACACCACACTCTTTCCCACGGAGGAGATCCTGCGCAAATACTACGAGTACGGCGGCAGGAAACTTTCCTTCGGCTCGGACTCCCACCATGCGGAACTGTGCAAGGACTACGAGAGGACCTGCGCCATGCTGCGCGGCATAGGCTTCACGCATTTCTCCGTCTTTACCGACCACAAGGAAGAGCTTGTGGAGATCTGACGGGGCTGTCCGCTCCGGGCGCGATTTTGACAGCGTTCCGCTCCGTCTTTCTCATGTGAGAACACAAAACGCGGTGTTTAGCACCGCGTTTTGCTCTCATAAACGGCTTTTATTGTGCAAATGCGTCATGACGGCTTGTGTCCGAGGAAGCTCTCGTCGACTGTTGCGTCTGTGCATTTGACGGGCATACGATTGGTCGTCCAATATTCTCTGACCTCGATCTTCAGCCACTCCGCTTTCGTGCCGTTGAAGGTTATCTCCTCAAGCTGGTCGCAGCCCGTAAACGTGGCTTCATGGATACCGCTCAGATTACCCTGTTCTATCGTCACGTTTTTCAGCGCGCTGCATCCGCGGAAAGTCCCTCTCAGCCAGCCGTAGATGTCGATGTGCACGGTGTGCAGCGATTTGCATCCTGCGAACACGTATTCACCTAAGCTGTTTATGCCGACCAGATCGAGTTCGGTAATGGAGGAGCAGTTAATAAAAGCGCGGTCGCCGATGGTTCTCACCGAGTCGGGCAGAGCAAGTCCCGTCAGCCCGGTGCAGTCGGCGAACGCTCTCTTGCCGATTTTGACGATTCCCTCCGGAATGACGATGGTGACGAGCTCGGCGTGACCCTCGAACACCGAGTCGCCTATTGACGTCACGGGAAGTCCTTTGTATGTTGCGGGAATTTCGATCCTTTCCGCGGTGAAGTTGACCTTTGTCAGCATGTATAATGTCCCGTTGCCGTTAAGGGTGAATTCCATGCGCATGTAACCGCACACAGAGCATTCATTCCCGTCCGCAAGCTCGTGCGCGCTCTTGTCTGCAGTCGCGCCGCACACGGTACACTCATGCCAGTGCGTTTCGGGAGAGGTGATCCATTCCTCGGAGTAGGAGTGTATGCCTGTTGCGGGGATAACGCGCTTTTCTTCCGTGCCGCAGACGGAGCAGGTGCGGCTCTCTTCTCCGTCGTCCACGCATGTCGCGGCGGACAGGACCGTCCACTCGCCGAAGGCGTGTCCGCTTGCCGTGACCGTCCTTTCCTCTTTGTAGCCACACGCCTGACAGACGCGCTCGTCCAGCCCGTCCGCGGTGCATGTGACGGGAGTGACGGTCTGCCAGTCGCCGAAAGAGTGTCCTTTTGCGGGAATGATCTGTTCCTCGACCTTGCCGCAGTCGGAGCATTGGCGCGTCATGAGCCCCGCGTTTTCGCAGTCCGCTTCGCTCTCGGACTGCCACTCTCCGAATGTATGCGTGCCGAACTCGACGGTGAGACCGCGGTAGCCGTCGAATTCGTCGTCCAGCCCCGCCGCCGTCCATTGCGCCTTGGTGCCGGGATACGTCACCGTCCTGAGCGCGTCGACGCCGTCCAGATAAAGGAATATCTCTTCGGTGATGAGGGGCAGTTCCAGCGTATCGAGAGAGGACGCATAGTTTATGGCCAGTTGCTCCAGCGCGTCCAGACCTTTGAGAGATATATAAGTCGAGTCGTACACGCTGCTTATGTTGACGACCGACACGGGCTTGCCGTTCCATTCCGCCGGGACGTAGATCCTGTCGGGAGCGTAAGCCCCGCAGATCGGGTCATCCGGGTTGAAGTACGCCGTAACGAGGCCGAGATCGTCCTCCGAGAATACGAATCCCCATGTCGCCTGCGCCTCGAAGTCGGGGAGGGTGACTTCCGTCGTGCCGTAGTCCGAGAAGCAGTAGGGTGTGGAGAAGTCGCCGATGACGGTGCGCAGCGAGGCGAGGCGCTTGTCGCTGTCGAAGGTCACTTCCACATCGCGTTCCCAGCCCATGGTGTGATAGCGGTAGCAGTCGGGGAGGATGTATTTGGTCCCGTCGAACGTCGCCGTCGGATACGCTCCCGCAACGTCCATCGACAGGCTTGAATTGTCCGCGTAAACAAACCCCGTCTTGATGGAAGCCACTGTCTTCTTAGTAGGCTCCGAAGTCCATTTGCTCTCGTCGCGGTCGTAGGCGTATTGCGTGGTCACGCCCGTGCTCTTGTCTTGCAGGAAGAAGTAGTCCTCGCCTGCGCCAGGTTCGGAGTAGTAGGCAACGTCGTATTCCTCAGTGGTGACGAATTTGTAGAGGTAGTTGACCGTCCCGTCCGGGTCCTTGTCCGTTACTGTGAAGTTCGGCAGAGCGGCGATGTCCAGCGCCTTTTCGAATTCCGCGCGGGTGAGCGGTCCGATTTGCGTGTCGTAGTCCTTTTCTCCGCAGCGTGTGCATACGCCGTCCGCGAAATCGTGTCCGAGCGGTGCGGTCGCCGCGGACGCGATCTCCGTCGTCCCCGCTTCGTCCGAGAACAGTTTTCCGCACTCCGTGCATTCCCAGTATTGTTCGTTGCCCGGTGACGTGCACGTCGCGGCGACTGCGTCGCGGTGTACGAGCGTGTGAGTGTGAGTCTCCGCGCCGTCGTTGCATGCGGCAAGGCAGAATATGCCCGTCAGCGCAAGCAGCAGCACGAAAACGGTGAGTGTTGCCCTTTTCATTGATATACCCTCCTCAAGGTCAGTTTAGGCAGACTTTTCCTGCAACGATTTTTTCATCGTGATCCGGATTTTTTTGCCGCTTTTAATATAACACGCGTATACAGAAAACGCAATAAAAAGGCGGTGGGGAAAAGCCTGCTTTTCCTGCAATTTTTGTAAAATGCGGAACGCGGACATTGTCTTTCCCGTCCGAGATTGCAAAACAATGCCGTGACAAAACGGCGCGGACCGCTCTGTACCGTCTTGTCCGGGCGCAAGGAGAAGGGCAATGAACGTTTACGCTTATGCGCGGGTTTCCGCGCGCGACCAGAATCTTGACAGGCAAATCGAGGCATTCACCGCGTTCGGGGTGGAGAAGTCCCGTATCTTCTGCGACAAAAAGAGCGGCAGGGATTTTGACCGCAGCGGCTACAAAAGGATGTTCGCGCGGCTCCGCCGCGGCGATCTTCTCGTCATCAAGTCCATCGACAGACTGGGCAGAAACTATGAAATGATCATCGAAGAGTGGAGGGCGATCACCGAGAAAAAGGGCGCGGATATCCTCGTGCTGGACATGCCCGTCCTGGACACGCGCTCGAAGGACGGCGGTCTTGTCGGCAGGTACATATCAGACGTGGTGCTGCAGGTGTTGTCGTTCGTGGCGGAGAACGAGAGAGAAAACATGCGCGCACGGCAGGCGGAGGGCATACGCTGCGCAAAGGCGAGAGGAGTGCGCTTCGGCAGACCGCGCAGGGTGTATTCCGCCGAGATCGTCGCCGCAGCAGAGGATTACATCGCAAAAAAGATAACTCTCCGCGAAGCCCTGGAGCGGACGGACATGAAAAAGGGCAATTTCTATTATCACATTCGCAATCTCAAAAACGGTATAAAATGAAAGCCGTCCCGTAACTTGGGAGTATTGCTCCCCCTCCTTCCCGGGGACCCCACAAAATGTACATTTTGCGGGGAGCCCCATTCGGGCTTTCCTCCCCCGTGCAGGATGGAGTGGCGTACTCCCAAAATGCGGGACTAACGCTTTACCTCTACAAGAGTTTTTAATATCGCACTGACATAACCAAGCGGAAAACGGTACCCACTGAAATCCCTGCACGGGCGGAGGAATTCGGCGCTCGCACACTTACGCCCGTGTCTGCTTAAGGTTACGTCTAGTGCTCGGCACTCACTTTGCGCGCCGCGACTTGCAAGAGGCGGTTTTTACCGCCCGTGCAAGTTTGGGTGAGCGGCGCGGGATTACGTTCTCGAATGAGTGTATATTAAAAACCGCACATGCGGTGCATGTGCGGTTTTTGTTGGCTTTACTTCACAAGCTCAATGAGTCTGAGCGCGCGCTTTAAGGCGAGTTTGCTGTTCACCTTGAACTGGAAGGGGACTTCGGCGTACACCTTCTTGTGTCCCGTCGCGGTGTGGGGCATTTTGCCGTCGTTGAATTCCGGCGCGTCGGGGTCGAGGGGGAGATTTATGCGCAGCGATCCGCCTATGATGGTGATCTTCGCCACGATGTCGCCGCCCCTGCGGTAGGTGTCGCATTGGCGGCTTATGCGGCTCTTGATCTTCGGCGTGCCTTTCGGTGTGGAGGTGAGCGCCGCCTTCATCACGGCGTAACGCTCCTTGACGATGTCGTCCGAGAGCGCGTATTTTTCCGCGAAACTCAGGCTTTTACGCGCCGCCTTTCTGCGCTTCACGTCCTCGATGTCTACCGTCTTTCCGAGCGCGGTGACGGTCGCCGCCTCTTCTCCGGCGACGTCGGCGGCTGCGAGGGCTTCCTGCTGTTCCGCGTCGCGTTCGCGCTCCGTCATGCGGACGTATGCGTTCGCGCAGGGGAATTCCTCCGTTTTGTCGCAGTAGGCGCAATAACCGTAGCTTCCGCACAGATCGCGCTTCTCGCGTTCGGATTCCAGCCATTTGTCCACGTCAAGTCTGCCTTGCAGTTCCTCGGTGTAATTTCCTTCTTTCATAACAAGCCCTTTTTGCGGTTTTCCGCATTCTGTTCAATCGGATTTACCAAATATTACAGCAAACGAAACTCCCGTGTCAAACGAATGCGTGTGAAATATATCGAAAATTTCGCAGATCTCCGCCGCGCTTGCGCATGAGTGCGGCGGCTTTGCGTTTACGGCGCGCGTGAAGCGAATCTGAAACCTATGTTTTGTGGGGTAAAAGTCCGGGCCCCGTCGCAAAATCTATAATTTTGAGATAGGGTATATCTCGGGGCCCCCGCAGAAAATCCGTAAGGATTTTATGTGGGGTATATCTCGGGGCCCCCGCGTAAAATCCGCAGGATTTTTCGTGGGGTAAAATCCGGGGGCCCCGCAACAATTTCCGCAGGAAATTTTGTGGGGTATTCTCCGGGGCCCCCGCCGAAAGCATTTTCGGTGGGGTATAAATCAAAAACACCCGCGTTTCCGGGTTGCCGCCGAAGCATTTCGGTAGGGCAACTTTGCGAGTGTCTTTGGTCCTCTGCCGGAGTATTATAAGGGCTTAAGAAATCAGCATAGAATGGGGAAGTTCGCTTTTGGGCTTGCACGGGCAGCAGAGGAAGTGCAAGTATGTGGGGAAGAGATGACTCTCTTTGCCTATACTCTACGCGAGCGCTATAAAATAAAAATTAAATTAAAATTTTTATCGCCAAAATTTCAAGTTTATGTAATGTTTGATTGAAAATCCCCACTGTTTAGTTGGGATAGCGTGCCTGTATCGGGACATCAAACATTTCATTAACATTAAACGCGTCGGCTGAAGCCGCGGCCACCGCAAGGGGTCATTCCGCAGGAGGCAGCATGTCCGAAGGATTGTCCGCTTCGTAGCTGTCGCATTCTCCCGGCAGATCCCTGACTGAATCCGATACGGGAGTGTCGCTGCGCTGTTCTGTCTTGCGTGCGGAAGTCTTTGCGAGGGGGAGCTGCACCTCGAATACCGTGCCCTTGCCCTGTATGCCGCGGCATGCTATCGTTCCGCCGTGGGCGAGCACCGTCGCACGCGCGATGGCAAGTCCCAGTCCGAAGCTGTTGCCGTCGGGATTGCTGCGCGCTCCGTCGGAGCGGTAGAAACGGTCGAAAACGTGTTTCGCGTCCTCTTCCGACACGGCCTCTCCCGTATTGATGACGCAAAGGTGCGCCTTTTTGCCGTCGGCGGTCAGTCTCAGTCCTATTTTGCCGTCCGCGCCGCAATATTTCGTCGCATTGTCCAGCAGACTGGCGACCAGCCTTTCCAGGGCGTCCTTGTCCCCCATGACGCGTATGCCGGGGGCTATCTTCGTCACCAGCCGCAGCCCTTTTTCGAAGCACAGCGCGTCAAAGCCCAGGCATGCGCCTTCGGCGATCTCGCTCAGATCCACGTCTTTGAGGTCGAGGGGGGCGTTCTCCATTTTGGAGAGCTGCAGCATGTTGACAATGAGTCCGTTCATGCGCTTGATCTGCGCCTCTATGGCTTCCATCCACTTTGCGTTTTCTTCTATGGTGGATTTCGGCTCGGATTTCATGACCGCGAGGTTTGTGGCGATGACGGTGAGCGGAGTTTTCAGTTCGTGCGAAGCGTTGGCGATGAGGTCGCGTTGCTTTTTCATGGAATCGCCCACGGGGGCAAGCGCGTACGAAGAGTAGAGGTAGAAGAACAGCACCGCAACTATGAGCGCGGTGACGTAGATGAGCACCACGAGAGTTGCGACGGTGAGCAGGTTCTGCCTGTCCGAAGTCCTGTCGATGACCGCGTACATCGTGGAGTTGTCCGTTATGTCCGCGGACACCACGCGGAAATAGAATCCGCCCTCCGCGAACTTGCCGTTGCCCGTTCCGACGGCCGCGCGGAGGATGTCCTCGGCACTGTCGCCGTAGATGTTGATCCTGTCGGTATACGCCGCCGGCACGGTAAATCCGCTGGGGGAGGCGACGAACACGAAACACGGTCTGCCCATTTCGTCCACCACTTCGTCGGTCGGGTGCTCGATCATGGCGTCGAGAACGGCTCTGGAGGTGAGTTCGGACGAAGCGAATATGGACACGCACAGCACTCCGCACAGCACAAAAAGCAGGATCCCCGACAGGAGTCCCATGGACAGAGTGAAACGTATTCGCAGTTTTTTGAGTGATGCTTCCATTTTTGTCCCGATGCGATGTTAAACCGTCATTTCTGCCGTATAAACATCGAGTTTCGCGGTTTTGCGCGCGTCGCGCCCGTCGGGCGCGGCAATTTTCCCGCAGCTGAAAACGCCGTGCGTGGGCACGGCGCGGAAGTCAGTTCTTGCGGCGCGGCACGAAGCGGTATCCCACTCCGCGCACCGCTTCGATCGTGAACGAAGCGTCCAGGTGGTTCAGCTTCTTGCGTATGAAAGAGATGTACACTTCGAGGTTGTTGGACTCGAAATCGCTGTCAAGCCCCCACGCTTTGAGGATGAGATCCTCTTTGCCCGCCACGAAATTCGGATACTCGAACATATAGCGCAGCAGCTCGAATTCCTTTGCGGTAAGCCCGATCTCGCCTTTCGGGGTGGAGAGGGTATATGTGGTGAGGTCGAGGGTGGCCTCGGCGTATTCGAGCTTGTTGTCCGTCACGAGTTTGCCGCGTCTGCGCAGCAGGGCGCGTATGCGCGCCGCCAGTTCGTCGAAAGAGAAGGGCTTGGACACATAGTCGTCCGCTCCCCGGTCAAGCCCTGCGATCTTGTCCTGTTCGTCGCCCAGCGCCGTGAGCATGAGTATGGGCGTTTCCACTTTTTTGCGGCGCAGTTCGGACAGCACTTCGAAGCCGTTCATCTTGGGCATGATCACGTCCAGCATGATGAGATCGTAAAGCCCGGAAAGCGAAAAACTGAGCCCGTCCACTCCGTCGTACACGCAGTCCACATCGTAGCCGTCCTTCGTCAGCATCCTGGCAATGGCGCGGGAAAGATCCTTTTCGTCTTCGACAAGCAAAATTCTCATAAGTTTCTCTCCAAACAACAGTTCTGATATCAGATTACCGTCAGATTATTATATTATTAGCTTAAAGAAGCATTAAATGCCTTTAAGCGGCATTTCCGCGCCTTTGCGGCCGGACGGAAGTTAAGCGTACATTTTGCCCAGAATGTACGAAACGAGCCTTTTCGGAAGAACGTGCGCAAGCCGGACGAGCAGCACGTATTTCCATCCCCCGACGCGGCTCACGGGAGGATTGCCGGCAAGCGAGGCGCGCACTATCGCCTTTGCGATGACATCCGGAGACATCCCGTTCTTCTCGTCGCGTTCCATCACGGCGACCGAGCGGGCTATCCTGTCGCCGTAGGCGGGATCGTCGAAAGCGTTTTTTTCGCGCGACGCGGTGAAGTCAGTCTTTACGTCGCCGGGCAGTACAGCCGTGACCTTTATGCCGAAGGGTGCGACTTCGTTTCTGAGAGCAGCCGAGAGAGAAGAAACCGCCGATTTCGTTGCGGAGTAGAAAGCCTGAAAGGGGATGGCGAGTTCCGCCGCGACGGAGCTCACGTTGACGATCGTTCCGCCGCCTTGCGCACGCATTACGGGCAGCACCGCCTGCGTCACGTTCAGCACGCCGAAAAAGTTGAGGTCGAAGATCTTTCTCGCCGCGGCTTCGTCCGTATTCTCCACCGCGCCCGATATGCCCATGCCGGCGTTGTTGACCAGCACGTCTATCCTGCCGTATTTCCGCACGACCTCGTCGACCGCGCGTTTTACCGCTTCGCGGTCGGTGACGTCTGTCTGAATGCTGTCGAACTCCGGCGACAGTCTGCGTGCAAGACACACGACCTTCGCGCCGCGCTCCTTGAACATTGCCGCGGCGGCTCTGCCGATACCGGCGGTAGCCCCCGTAACGACTACGACTTTGTCTTTCGCTTTATCCGGCATATCAGGTGATCCTTTTTAATTATTGAAAAGAATTATACAACTTTTTTTAGTCATAATCAAGGCGAAAAAGGGGTTATGGGCAATGTTGTATGAAAAAATTCGTAAAAATCGGCAAATGCAAAGTTTTGTTAAAAACCGTATGAAAAACCGAGCACCGATTGACGTTTGTACGATTATATCCTATGATGTAGTTGACAAATGTACTGTTTTGCGTCGCGCCGCGACGTTTCGCCGACGGATGTCCGGCACGTTCGGACGGGGCGGAGAGCGGTGCGCGGCGGGCCGGAGGAGGAGCTCTGCGTGAAGAGGAAAAGCGCGTTCGACGTCAGGGAAAGGACCAGAAAGCTGGTTTACGTTGCGCTTTTTGCGGCTTTAACGGCGGTTTTGTCGCAGATCAGCATCCCTCTTCCGTCCGGAGTTCCTCTCACGCTCCAGACCTTCGCCGTCGCGTTCGCGGGGTTCTTCCTCGGTTGGAAGTACGGGCTTGCCGCTATAGGCGTGTACGTTGCGCTCGGCGTGTGCGGCGCGCCGGTGTTTGCCGGATTCACGGGCGGCGCGTACAAGCTGATTGGCGTCACCGGCGGATTCATATGGGGGTTCTTCCCCCTTGTCGCGCTTGTCGGAACAGGCGGTGCGGACCTTCGCCGTCCCTCTTCCGCGGTGCCCGCGCTTGCCGGGCTTGCGGTGTGCCACATGATCGGGATAGGGCAGTACGCGCTCGTGACGGGTAATCCTCTCGGCGCGTCCGCACTCGCGGTGTCCGTGCCGTACATCGCCAAAGACGTGCTGTCCGTCCTTCTCGCGGCGATAGCCGCCCGCGCCGTGTCGCGCAGAGCGGCGTCGCCTTTTGCCGCGACGGACAACGCGGCGCTTTTGCGGAAAATAAAACACATAAGCTGACGGAGGGCTTTATGGCTAAAAATTCGAATAAAACCGATTTGCGCATCCAGCGCACGCAGAAAGCGATCGTCGACGCTTTTTACGAACTGCTCGACGAGAAGTCGTTCGGATCCATCACGGTCATCGACATCTGCAACCGCGCGCTCATCAACCGCGGCACTTTTTACACCCATTTCGAGGACAAGTACCAGCTGCTCGACAAGTGCATCAGCGACGTCATGTACGGGTTGCACGAGCAGGTCAAACAGGCGCACGGCGAGAACGATCTCATCACCTACTACAACGAGGTCATGTCCCTCGGCATATCTTTCCTCGCGCAGCACAGAAAACGCCTGCGCACCATCATACTCAAGGCGGACAGCGCGCTTGTGTTCGATAAAGTGCACGAGATCCTCACCCACAACATCGTGGGACGCCTCAGCAAGGCGAAGCCCAGGGCCGGCGCGGGCAAGATCCCGGCGGATATCCTTGCCGAGTTTTTCGCCGGCGGCATAATCTCTCTCATCAAATGGTGGCTGCTCGAAGAGCCCAACTACACCCAGGACGACATCAAACAGCAGCTCAGCATCCTCGCCGAAACCACCCTCAGCGAGTACTGCGCATAGAGGGGGCGTTTTTTCCGACCAAACGCAAAATGACTGTTTCTCAGCCATTTTGGTCGGGCTTCCCTTTTGCCCCACCGAAAATGCTTTCGGCGCGCTTGCGAGGGGATTATCCCCTCGCGCTCCCATATTACTGTAAGACATCACGTACAGCTATTGCCATTAGCGACAACTTTTGCGTGACGTTCTGCTTTATTAGTCAGCCCTGCGCTTAGCAGTCAGCCGTGCGCTAGCACCCCTGCGCTTAGCAGTCAGCCCTGCGCTTTGTGGGGGGTATTATACCCCCACACCCCCGAATTTTTACGCTGCGTCACACCTCATACAACTTTTGTTTGAATAACGGCATATACGAGATGTGCAGCAACAGTTAGCCCTGCGCTTAGCAGTCAGCCCTGCGCTTAGCAGCTCGGCGAATGAAAAACTTGTAGTCAAAGTGACTACAAGTTTTTGCGTCCGGATGGCGGATGTTCTCCTGCTTACAGGTCGTCGACGTCCTGTTCGGGAAGGTCGAGCGGATTGTCGGGCACGCCCGTCCATGAACCGTTCGGGTCTTTGAGCGCGTCCCACACTTCTTTTTCGCTCTGACCGCCTTCCGCGAGCAGAGGTCGTTTCGGCTGTTTTTCTTTCTTCATGCCTTTCTTTTTCATAGCCTTTTTCATAGTCGCCTCCGGGATTATTATGCGCCAGGGCAGGAAAGTTATTCCGTGTCCAAACCACGCAAAACGCGAAAATGCTGACGCTTGCCGTCACCCCTCTTCCATAAGCCGCGCTCGACGCTTGAATCTCCTGCGCCGCGAAATCTCTTCCGTTCACAGGGGAAACAGAGGCTGCAACAGCACATAAAATCCACGCTTTTTTGCGTTTGCGCGGCATAGAAGCGAGCTTTACGGTGTGACGAAACGGTTTTTATACGAGAGTTATGGTCGTTTTGACTACAAGTTCATAAATCGTCGCAATACAATAAGGAGGCGTGCGGGTTTTTTGCGCGGATCGGTAATAAAGGAGAATGTAATAAAATTTCCGGCAATGTGCAAAAAATCTTAACCGCAGAACAGGCGGACGAATGGTTATTTACCGACCATAACAATCATTGAAAGCCGCCGTTTCCGCGCCGAAGAGCGCGGGAACGACGGCAATTTACAATAAGGGGTCAAGGGGGATGATCCCCCTTGCGGGGCGCGGGGCAGAGCCCCGAACATGTGTCAGAACGCGATCACGCCGAGGTGTTCGAGCAGGATCTTCAGCCCGATGAGGCAGAGCAGGATACCGCCTGCGAGTTCCGCCTTGCCGCGGAATTTTCCGCCGGCTTTTGTGCCGACAAACACGCCCGCGAAGGATATGACGAAAGTTGTGCAGCCGATGAGCGCGATCGCCGTCCAGATGTTGACGGACAGGAATGCGAAAGACACTCCGACCGCGAGTGCGTCTATGCTGGTGGCGACGGACATCACAAGGAGCGTCCTGACGCCTAGCCTGAGCGTTTCGGCGCGCTGCGGCACGAGGACGACGGAGGGGGAGGACAGCTCGACGAGCGGCGACCTGGCGGCAGGAGCCCGTTTTGACGCGCGGTGCTCTTTTTCGCTTGCTATGCCGTCAGCGAACATTTTCACGCCGAGGAATGCGAGCAGCGCGAATGCTATCCAATGGTCCGCTTCCGTGATGTATTCGGCAAACGACGACGCCACCGCCCATCCGATGAGCGGCATCAGCGCCTGAAACAACCCGAAACACAGCGCGATGGGCAACGCGTACTTCCATACGAATTTCTTCATTTCCACGCCTTTGCACATGGCGACGGCGCATGCGTCGGCAGACAGGCTGAGCCCTGTCAGGAAAATCTCCCAGATCCGCATTTTCTCTCCTTATCCCGGCTGAGTGCAAGCGGCATGTCATGCCGTTTTTGTCCGTATGCCGGCTTTTTCCTTACAAACCGTTAGTTTAACCGCATGTTGCGGCAGTTTTTGCCATTGTTAGTCTATGGCGGACATCGTTCGCGTCGTTCCCGTCCGGTACGCGGCAAGACCGCCGCCGCGCCGAATACGGGAGATTAGCTGCGCTCGTGCCGCGCACCGTATGTGCCGGCACGTACGATATGTGCGGCGCAGGGCTTGACGTCCCGCAGCCGGGCGTCCGCGCAAAAGAAAAACCCACACACGAAAACCATGTGTGAGTCTTGCCGTTTACAATAAGCCATGCCGTCAGGCAAGCGTGTTGACTTATAACGCACGCGCCGGCTACTCCCTCACTGCCTGCAGTCTACCACACCTTGTCCCCGTCTGTCAACAGGGCACCGCCGCGGTCCATGCCGCATCACAAGTAATAAATATTGTTAATATTCGGTATTGACATTTTTGCGATGTGTGCCGGATATTGATAATGCCTCAAAAATACCATACCAAAACTCATAAGGGAACGGCTATGGAAAATCCCGCCGTAAAGGCGGGATTTTGCTGGCGGAGAAGCAGGGATTTGTAAGGAGCGCGTAGAGCGCGACGGAATAGCGGGATAGAGCGGAGTTTTGAGCGGCGGGCGGGATTCTCGGCGATATGCCGTAAATTAACGGTTCGGAGTGCGTGGAGTGGCGGCTTCTCCGCGCAAACCGCGTCAGCGAGCGGTGAAAAGCCCTGCGGACATGCTATGGAAAATCCCGCCGGAAAGGCGGGATTTTCTGGCGGAGAAGCAGGGATTTGAACCCTGGCTACGATTCACTCGTACTACTCCCTTAGCAGGGGAGCCCCTTCGGCCTCTTGGGTACTTCTCCGTGCCGATCGTTTTTGCCTGCATATCATAGCACAGTATGTCTGCGATGTCAAACATTTTGGGGAATGGTGAAACAACATGCGCCGGCAGGGAGAGGCAGCCGCGGCCTGTTCGGGGGAAAACGAGGGAAACGAAGCGGAGGTGGAGTGAGGACGGAGAATGTCCCTCGAATCAAAACGGCGGCGCGTAATGCGTCGCCGTTTCTGTCATTTTGTTTTGCGTGGCAGGGGAGGGGATCAATCGAGGGATATTCCCGCAAGGGCGAAGAGATCCGTCACTCTGAACTGTTTGGACATGATATAAGTGTCGCCGCCGCGCGTAGGATCGGCAGCGGAAGAGAAGGTGCCGTATGCCGCCGTGACGAAGAGCCCGTCGTCGTACACCACAAGTCCGGCATAGCCGGTGTCGGCGTTGGCGAATTCGGTAATGGCGGTGCCGTCCACGCCGTAGGTGTGGGCCATCTTGACGAGCATATCGCCGCGGCCGTCAGCGCCCATGTGCAGATCCTCGTAGTCGCCGATCCAGGTCACCCAGCCGCGGGACTTCCAGTAATAGGGCTTGGGATCGTTGAAGCGGTAGAATATGTTGCGCATGGTGATGACCAGCTTACCCGTCGCGGGATCGTATTCCGCCTTGTGTCTTTCGCCGGTGAGTTCGGCGGAGAGGGTCTGAGGCTCGCTCCACGTTTCGCCCTCGTCGGTGGAGAAGGACACGAAGGAGAAGGAGTTCTTGGAATTCACGCGGAAGATCGCGGCGAGTTCGCCGGCGTACTCGCTGTCGTCGGGCGCGCGGAGCACTTCGGTTTCGCAGAATGCGTAGCCGCCGATGTCGAGAATGGGGATATAGTTCTGTTCGTATTCACGCCATTCGCCGTTTTGTCCGAGCAGACGCACGGGCTCGGACCATTCCATCTGTCCTTCTTCGTTGAAGGTGAGGTAGGTCTTGTAGACGGTGAAATTCCTGTCGTCGTGATAGAGCCCCATCCACTTGTCGATGTAGTTGCCGTTTTCGTCGCGCATCTGCGTAAGACTGCTCATCGCGACGACGGCGTCGAACTTATCCGCGCCGGCAAGACGGTAATACTCGGAACGGGAGGCGTTGGGGCCGTAGAAATTTTCCATATCCGTCCATTCAAGCCCGTTGCAGCCGCCGTCGGGATCGAGCGAAGTGGAGATCGCCGCGTCCCATCCTTCGCCGAGGTTGCCTTCCGCGGGCCAACTGGGACGGCCCGCTATGATGACGAGCTTCTGGGTGCCGTCGTTGAAGTTGAGTTTGTAGATGGTGGGAGTTTCCTCGGTTTCGGCAAAGGAAGCCGGGATGGAAACGGTTTCGTATGTCAGCCCCTTATCGTGGCTGATGCGCATGAAAGTGCCGCCGGTGCCGTGTCCGAGCGAGAACACCGTGATGATGTCGCCGTTGTCGAGCAGGACACTGTCGGGGTGGGCGAGGTAACTTCTGCCGGTGATCTCCTCGTCGCCGACCACGACCTGGTTGTAGAGGTAGTCGTATTCCGAAGAAACACCCGCCGGCTTGTAGGAGAGATCGACAATGGGATACGCCGCGGGAGCGGTATCTGCATTGTCGGCGCTGCCGGAGTTGTCTGTGCCGGCATCTCCGGTGTCGGCGGCGGAATTCGAATCGCCCGGGATCACGGGGACGGGGGAGGAAGAAGTGCCCCCCGATCCTTCTCCGCTGCTGTCGCACCCCGCAAGCGCGAGGGGCAGCGCGAGCATCAAGATCAATACAAACGCCAAAAGCTTCTTTTTCATATCCGGCTCCTTGAGTGGCGGATAATATAAACCCACACACTAAAAGTATGGAACATATAAGGCAAAGTGTCAAGCAAAACCTCGGAGGCTTAAATCAGGGACATATCTTGTCCGCGGCGAAGGCGCGGAGCGCAATATCGCGGAAAAACGCCGCGGAACTCCATTATGAAAGGATTTGTCCGCCGGGATTAAATCTGTATAAAACCATGCTTACAAAGCGGTGCGCGCCGCCGGAAAACCGCCGTATCTTTTATTGTTGCGCGGGAGCGCGGGCGCGATACGCGTGCGATGTGCGCGGGGAGAGCGCACGGATGCGTACGGCTGAAAAGGGGGGCGGGGAAGGCGTCGGCGCGTTTTGACAAAATTTTTACATTGTTTCCGAATGTTTGTGACACCGCTTTTTTAGACTCGGTACAAAGAGACATGCATCGGGAGGCAACGATGAGTACCGAAGAATTGACTATGAACAATATCTCTGCAATCTACTCCTCTTCGGAGCACGCCGGGAAAAGATCTGCGGCGAAAGCGGCGCGCGGTAACCGTGCGTACGCACTGCGCTGCACATTATCCTCCCTTCTTGCCGCCGCGGGCGCCGGATCGCTCGGATTCGCGTTCTGGCTGCTTGCCGAACGGCAGAAAGATCTGGTTTTCATCGACGTGCTTATCGCGTTTGCGGCGGCGGCTGGCGCCGTCATGGCGGCATGCGGTATCGCAGCGCTCGTGCGCGCAGTAAAGGAGAGGAGGAGAGCCGCAAAGTAATTTTCCGCGGCAGTCAGGAATGAGCAATCCCAATTATGTTGTACGGGGCAAAGAGAAATTTGCCTACGGGTTCGCCGCCGTGGGAAGCTACATGGTGTCGGGCATCGTATCTTCGTATTTTCTCAGTTACGTCACAGACATACTGATAGTCAACTCGTGGTGGTTCATCATCGCGCTGATACTGGTGGGCAGGATCAGCGACATGATCACGGACCCTCTCATGGGCATAATCGTCGACAAGACGCGCACCAAAG
Organism: Candidatus Limadaptatus stercoravium; assembly: GCA_018710835.1. Lineage (GTDB taxonomy): Bacteria > Bacillota > Clostridia > Christensenellales > CAG-917 > Limadaptatus > Limadaptatus stercoravium. The sequence goes on from DVJC01000082.1 coordinate 22,967, forward strand.
CGGGCAAAATGCGCCCGTATGTGAAGATCGGCGCGTTCATGATCGGCATCGTGTCCATTCTCATGTATTTCCCTCTCGCCGGCGAGCAGCCCGCGAAAATGGCGTGGGCGATGATCATGTACGTCGGCTTCGGGCTTGCGTACACTCTCGTCGACGTCCCGGCGATGGGCATGATGAGCGTCGCCACGCCGGACAAGGACGAGCGCGCTTCTCTGCTGTCGTTCTATGTGACGGTCGGTTCCATCGGCGGACTCATGCCCACGGTCATTTACATGGTGCTGGACTTCTTCGTGCCGCCGCAGTGGGTGTATTTCGTACTCGCGGTACTCGTGGGCGTCATAGCGTTCGCGGCGTATCTGTACCTCTACTTCCACAGCAAGGAGAGGTTCGCCACCAGCACGGAGCAGGTCAAGGTGAAGGACATGATCAAGGCCGTGGCGAAAAACAAGCCCATGGCGCTCGCGCTGCTCATGTCCATGCTGGCGTCGCCGCGTTACATGATAATGTCGGTGGCGGTCTACATAGCCACATACGTCGTCGTCATTCCGGGGCTGGAACCGGGTACGGTGCTGCTGCTCCTGTACATAGTCGTCGGCGCGGGCATGTTCGCGGGCATACTGCTCACGCCGCCCACCTACAAACGGCTGGGCTACAAGAAGGCGTCGCTCATGTACGGCGCGATCGGGGCTGTATTCCTCGGCTGCGGCTTCGGAGTGGGCACCATCAACATTTATGCCGCGCTTCCGTTCATGACGATAGGCGGACTGGGGCTCGGCGCTTACAACACTCTGCCTTACCCGATGGTCGGCGACAGCCTGGACTATCTGGAATGGAAGACGGGGGAGAGAATGGAAGGCATATGCTTCAGCCTCAACTCCTTTGTCACCAAATTCAACAACGCGGTCGGCGTGCTCGGCGTCATCGTGGGACTCATGGCGGTGGGTTACGAACAGCCTCTCGTGTCCGGCGAGTTCCTCGTGCAGTCCGACGCCACGAGGAACGGCATGTTCGCCATTGCGACTCTCGTGCCCGCGATAGGATTCGCGCTCTCGCTCCTTCCCATGCTGTTCTACGATTATACCGGCAGGAAGAAGGAGCAGATCCTCGCCGAACTCGAAGAGAAACGTGCGGCGAAAGCCGCCGCGGCGCTTGCCGCCGCGGGCGGAGCGCAGGTCACGGAAGAGGCAGCGGAGCCCTCTTTCACCGAAACGGTGTTCACCACCGAGAACGATGCCGCCATCGCCGCGGACGCCGCGGAGCACAAAGACGAATAACGGCGTTTGCCTGAAATTATGAAGCTCATATCCAACATCCGTAAGATCGTTGTCCCTAGTCGGCTGCGGGTCGGGGTAGTATCCGACTCGCAGCTGACCCCTTTCCGCCACGCGGAGCCGACCACGTTCGAGAGCAATCTCCTCGCCGCGTGCCGCACCATGAAAGAGTGCGGCTGCAACTTCGTCGTGTTTGCCGGCGACATCTGCAACCGCGCTTCGAAAACGGGGTACGAAACGTATAAACGGTGTTTTAACACCGTTTTCGGTGGCGATAAACCCGTTGTTCAGTCGATAATGGGCAACCATGACTATTATGCGCACCCATGTCCGCGTCGGCTTTTCGAGCGTGAGCTGGGGCAGAGCCCGTTCACGCATTACGTCGTGAACGGGTGGCATTTCATCGGCGCGTCGCCCGACTCGTGCAGCATGAGCCGCGGATATGCGCGCGTCAGGGAATGGCTGAAGCGGGAGATTGAGGAGGCAGAGGCGGACGGCACGGACCGTCCCGTATTCGTCACCACCCACAACGCGCCGCGCGGCACCGTCTACGGCAGCGGACGCTGGGGTGACGACAGCCTTGTCGGCGTGTTCGACGGACATCCGCGCGTGGTCAACTTCTCCGGGCATACGCACTATTCGCTGCTGGACCCCAGGAGTTTCTGGCAGGGGAGTTTCACCGCGTTCGGCACGCAGTCCCTTTCGTATACCGAGATGGAGAAGGGCAAGGCGAACGGCAGCGTACCGCCGCTCGCCCACACCGCGCCCATGGGATATATTCTGGATTTCGCGGATGACGCGATCGCCGTCATGCGCTATAATATGCTCACGGGAGAGGAACTTCTGCCCGGGGAGCGCATTGTGATCCCGGCGGAGAGCGCGCCCGCGCTGAGTCCTGCCGCGCGTAGTTTCGCGCCGCCCGTCTTTGCGGAGGGCAGGGCATATTCCGTGACGGCGGAGCAGGGTACGGAGCTGCATTTTCCCCGCGCGAAGGGAGCGCACTCTTACGAGCTGCGCTTCCCGGACGGGAGCACGCAGACGTATTTTTCGGACTTCTACCTCGGCGGCGCGGAGGCGGACGCAGAGCAAGTGCTCACCGTGTACGGCAGAGCGGAGGAGAGAGGGGACGTCACGGTCACCGCGATCGGTCCTTTCGGGGACAGGAGCGCTGAGAGCGTGACCGTGAAAGACGTGCATGTGCTTCCGCGCAAGTACCGTCGAAAATTCGCACCGGAGATATGGTATTGATGAAGTTTGCAGATCTCAAAGGCTACATATTCGACCTTGACGGCACCCTGCTTGCGTCCACGGGGCTGTGGTACGGCATCTACCGCAAGGCGCTCGCCCGTTTCGGCATAGAAATGCCGGACGATTACGTCGCGCACGTCAATCATCTCAATATAGCGCAGGGCACAGCTTACACTGCGGAACGCTTCGGGCTGGCATGCGGCGCGGAAGGAGTGGCGAAGGTGTGGAGAGAGTATGCGGGCGACGCGTACGCCTCAGCGATCGAGATGACTCCGCACGCGAAGGAATTGATCTCCGCACTCGCCGCACGCGGCAAAAAGTTGGGCATCGCCACTGCTTTGGACGAGGACCTCGCGCGCGCGTGCCTTACAAGACACGGGGTGTGGGAGCTTTTCCCGGTGTTCGTGTCCGTGGGCGACGTGGGAAAGGACAAGAGCGCCCCCGACGTATATCTTACCGCGGCGGCGCGGTTGGGGCTGCTCCCGTCGGAGTGCGCCGTAGTCGAGGACGGCGCGGTGGGCGCGGAAACGGCTAAAAAGGCGGGATTTTTCTCTGCCGGAGTGACGGATCCGTATTCAGGCGCCGATCCGGCTCTCATGCGCCGCGTGTGCGACCGTCTGGAGAACGACCTCGGCGGTTATCTCGCGGATTTCGAGTGAAAGGCGGCGCGTCCTCTCCCTGTTGACAGCCCGCGCTCCGTGCGGCTAAAATGGATGCCGGAGAGAGGGAGATGCCTGCAAAAGAGAAAGACAACGTGCCGTCCGTGACGGGCTTCATAGTGTTCGTTGCCGCCGCCGCGCTTGCGGCGCTTGCGGACGTGTCCGCGCTTGTGCTCGTCAGCACGGAGCTTCGCGCCGCGGACGGGAGTGCGACGGTGCTCGATCAAGAGGACGGAGAGCCTTCCGCCGAAGAGAGTGCGGAGAGCGGAGAAACAACGTAAACACAAAAACGGCAGATAAAACATTGAAAACGTCATTCTTAACACGTCT
>DVJC01000083.1 GCA_018710835.1 Candidatus Limadaptatus stercoravium
CCGTTTCCGCTCTCACGCCCGCCTTTTTGAGTGCGTCCGCGATCCCGCGCGCCATTTCGACGACGCCTTCCTTGTGCTGCGCGACGGGAATGACCACCGCCTGCACGGGAGCGACTCTGGGGGGAAGTTTGAGCCCGCGCTGATCGCCGTGCGCCATGATGAGCGCGCCGATAAGACGGGTGGAAACGCCCCAGCTGGTCTGATAAGGATTCTTGAGTTTGCCGTCGCGGTCGAGATATTTGATCTCGAATGCGGAAGCGAAATTTTTGCCCAGATAATGCGACGTGCCGGACTGCAGCGACTTGCCGTCAAGCATCATGGCTTCCATGGTGTAGGTTTCGACCGCTCCGGCGAATTTTTCCTTCTCGGTTTTGATCCCCGTCAGAACGTCTATCGCAAGCACGTTCTGCATAAATTCGCGGTAGACTTCGAGCATGCGGAGAGTTTCTTCCCTTGCCTCTTCCTCCGTGGCATGCAGAGTATGCCCCTCCTGCCAGAGGAACTCGCTCGTACGCAGGAACGGACGCGTCGTCTTTTCCCAGCGCACGACGTTCGCCCACTGGTTGATGAGCAAAGGCAGATCCCGGTAGCTCTGCACCCATTTGGCGTACATGTCGCAGATGATCGTTTCGGAAGTAGGACGCACGACGAGTTTCTCTTCCAGTTCGGTGTTGCCCACATGCGTGACGAGCGCGACTTCGGGAGCGAATCCTTCGACGTGCTCTGCCTCTTTCATGAGGTAGCTGAGCGGTATGAAGAGTGGGAAATAGGCGTTCTTGTGTCCCGTCGCCTTGAAGCGGCGGTTCAGCTCTTCCTGGATATGCTCCCAGATCTCGTAGCCGTACGGACGTATCACCATTGTGCCCTTGACGGGGCCGTAATCCACCAGCTCCGTCTTGAGAATGACGTCCGTGTACCACTGCGGAAAATCCGCGTTCATATCCGCGATCTCTTTCACGAATTTGCTGTCTTTGTTCATAATAATCCTCCGAAGAGCTCAAAGATCCTCGTCGTCCTCGTCCTCTTCTTCCTCGTCGTAATCGTCCTCGTCGAAATCGGTGATGGACTCGTCGAAATCGTCCGGCTCGTCGGAATAGTTCTCTTCCTCTTCCTCGTCGCCATCCTGCTCCTCTTCCTCCTGAAGCAGAGAAAGGGAGATCTCTTCCTCTTCGTCGCCGAGCGGAGTCTCCGCGTCGTCCTCGACGAATTCCTTCCACCCGTCATCGTCGTCGTCGGACTTGTCCGCCTTTTCGGTCTTCTGCTTGAGCCTGCATTCGGCACAGACGTCCTCGTCGTCGGCAAGATAGTTCACCTTGCACACGGGGCAGATCCTCTCCTCGTCGTACGCTCCGTCCTCGTCGTCTTCCAACAGCCTAATGGAGCTGGCTTTGCCCAGTTCCGCTTTGCACACTTCGCACAGTTCCTCTTCGACGGGAATCCAGTTCAGCTCGCAGCGCGGGCATTTTTTATATTTGGCCATTTACTTCCTCGCGTTTCGGAATTTTCATTTATTATATTTATACAACGCGCATATGTAAACCGTTCGGGAGAAATTTTTTGATAAAACGACATTCTTTTTTTCGCGCGCCCCCGTCCGCGCCCGTTTCCGCCGCCGCGACATGCGGCGTTCCGCGCCGCAGAAAGCCCCTTTCCCGCCGGACGTCAGCGCATCCCCTCGTAAAACGCGCGGCACCCGTCCGTGCACAGACACCCCAGCACTCCGCTGAGATAAACGCCCGTGTCGATGTGTATCTTGACGTAATCGGACAGCTCTCCCCCTCCCGTCCCCTCTCCTTCCGCTCCGTAGAACAGTATATCGTCCCTGTCGGACACATACCGCGTCGGCGTATGCCCGAACACGACGCACTTGTTCCCGCGCGGCAGTACGTCGGGGTCCTTGAACCGCCTGTCGTAGACGAGCTGTTCGCGCCGGGCGTCCCCCGGCGGCACGACTCCGCCGCCGGCAGAAAGGGGAAGCCCCGCGTGTACGCCGACGAAATCTTCCGTTTCGATATAAAACGGCAGCGAATCGAAAGCGGCGGCGAGTTCGGGAGAAAACAGCTTCCCGTCCGCGAAATAATCCCTCGCTCTTTCCACCGCGGCTTCCTCGCCGTACCTGCTCACGAGCGCGCGGTAATGCTTGACGAAGTCGTACTCGTGGTTGCCCGCGATGACTGTCGCTTCGGGCATGGAGAATATGAGCCGCGCGAGCCGCAGCTCGTCCGCCCCCTTGCCCAGGATGTCGCCGAGCACGAAAAGTCTGTCGCCGCCCGAGAACCCTACCTTGTCCATCAGCCGGCAGAACAGCCCGTACTCTCCGTGTATGTCCGAAACGATATAATCCATACGCCCATTATCACACAGCCGTACCCGAAAATCAATACTCTCAATGCGGCAGCGCGTCGCCTTCGGGCGCGTTGACTGCCGCGTCCTCCGTCTCTTTCCAAACGTGCGGCTCCGACGTTTTCAACATTTTTCTCCACGCTTTTTAAGATGCGTTTTCAATATTTAGTGGGGGTGAACGCAATGGCAAACTATATCTTCCGCCTGTAAAAAATTGGTGAAAAATATTGTTGAAATTTATGCGGAGCTTTTGTAATATTTGTGACTGCAAGGGGGACTTTTCCCTTGCGGCGGACGCCGTCCGCCGTTATGACATCAACTCGCAAAACTCGACAAAATTCAAGGAAAGCCGCGCTTTTCGGTTTTAACGTACGAATTTTGTCCGTGCTAGAATAAAATTACGACATTTTGGAGGAAAAAATGAAAAAATCGATTATTATTGCCGATGACAATGCGGGACTTGTCGCAAGTCTTAAAGATTTCTTCGACGGCAAAGACGGCTACGAAGTCGTCGCTACCGCCGAAAACGGCGCGGAAGCGCTCGCCGCGGTGGAAAAGCACGACCCCGACTTCCTGCTCCTGGATATAGTTATGCCGGAACTCGACGGCTTCGGAGTGCTCTCCGCCCTCAAAACGCCGCGCCCTGTCGTAATTATGATGAGCCAGCTCAACACCGACGGCTTCGTGCAGAAAGCGCTGCGATACGGAGCGAAGTACTTCCTGGCGAAACCTTTCAACTTCGACGTGCTCCTCGGCACGCTGGACGAATTCTCCGCGGAAAGCGACGCTCCTCCCGCCGCAGTCCAGCCCATGCGTCCGGCGCAGCGGCGCAACCGCTCCCTCGACGAAAAGATCGCAAACCTGTTCATCTCCGTGGGCATTCCCGCGCACATCAAAGGATACCAGTTCCTGCGCGAAGCGATCAAGATCACCGTGGACGATCCGGAGATCATCAACTCCATCACCAAACGGCTCTACCCCTCCATCGCCGCCGTGTTCAACACCACTCCGTCCAAAGTGGAACGCGCGATACGCCACGCGATAGAAGTGGCGTGGAACAGAGGAAAGATAGAGAACATCAACAACATTTTCGGCATGAAGATATACTCCGCCAACGAGAAACCGACCAACGGCGAATTCATCGCGCTGGTCGCGGACAAAATGCTTCTCGAAGGCGCGTAATACACCGTCCTCCCTCCCATGTGACTGCGGAACGGACGCCCTCTGCCGTATCCGCAAAACCGGGCATAATCCGCACTT
>DVJC01000084.1 GCA_018710835.1 Candidatus Limadaptatus stercoravium
GTGTACTTCTTGATGAGATTGTTCTCGGTGACGAGAGCGTCCACCTCGCTCGGACATATGATGTAGCGGAAATCGGCGACGTGCTCCAACATCGCCATGACCTTCGCGGTCTTGTTGCCGGACTGATAAAAATACTGCTTCAGGCGCGCTTTCAGCCTCTTCGCCTTGCCGACGTAGATGATCCCGCCCGCCTCGTCCAGCATCATATACACGCCGGGGTTCTCCGGCACGTCCTTGAGTTTCGCCTTAAAGTCCACGTCCCTATTATATCCTATCCCCGCGGATTAGTAAAGCAGGGACTCGGAATGCTCCTCGCCCCTGCCCCGCCCCGGCACAAAACTCAAAAATCGGAAACGGCACGCGGAAACTCTTATCTGTTGCAGAAGCAGGAAGTGTCGGTCGTGGTGTCGGGATTGGCGGCGGTATCATCGGACGACGTGAGCGTGGGGCCTGCGACGGTGAGGGCAAAGAGTATGGCGAGCATGACGGCGGTCTCGGTGGAGGACACCGTCCCGTCCGAGGCGAACGCCAGCATGACTATCAGCAGAAACAAAAACCAGTTTTCGTTGGATCCCATATCGCACCCCCGCTTGCACACCAACTTATGCGCCGCTCCCCCTAAATGTGCATGGGCGTGTATATCCGCCGTAAAGCGTATGCGCATAAGCGAAGTTTAATTTAGCCCGGCAAAGATATGACCATAAACCCCGGGCGTTTTCCCGCACAGGTCTTTTCGGCAAAAAACGCGGCGGCGTGAGATTTTCGGGCAAAGGCTGTCAAAATGCGCGCGCGCAAGAGAATTATAATTCGGGTATGGAAACCCTCCTGGACGAAAAGACCGTGGAACTCATCCGTGACTTCGTGCCGCGCAACGCCACTCTGCACATGCTGTCCGAATTTTTCGGCGCGTGTGCGGACGCGACGCGCGCAAAGATCATATGCGCGCTTTCCATATCCGAAATGTGCGTGGGGGATCTCGCACGGGTGCTGGGACTGAATCAGACGACGTGTTCCCACCAGCTGCGGCTGCTGCGCGCGGCGGAGATCGTCAGCCAGCGCCGCGACGGCAAGATCGTCTACTATTCTCTCAAAAACCGCAAGATCGAGGACGTGATGTTCGCCGGCGTGAAATTCCTCGGCTTGTGATATAGCGATGCGCTCACTCCCCAAGTGAGAGCGGAAATCAACCCAGATAAGCTTTACGTCTTATGGGGAATGTTGTACCCCCTCCTACCGGGGACCCCGCAAAATGTACATTTTGCGGGGAGCCCCATTCGGGCTTTCCTCCCCCGTGAGCCCACCCCACCGAAAGCGCTTTCGGCGGGGGCCCCGGGATGTACTGCCGTACTCCCAAAATGCGGGACCAACGTTTTCCCTCTATAAAAGTTTTTAATATCGCACTCGCATAACTAAGCGGAGAGCGGTACTCGCCGAAAACCCTGCACGGGCGGAGGAAGGCGACTCGACGCGCACTACGCCCGTGTCTAGTTAAGTTTTCGTCTAGCTTGCGAGGTCGCAGTTTAACCCCACCGAAAATGCTTTCGGCGGGGACCCCGGACAACGGCGTTTTAGTCAAGTTCGTCGAAAGGCGGCGCGTCGTCCCCTTCTCTCTCGTCCTCCGCTCTTATCTCCTCCTCCGTCACTTGCGCGGAGTCCTTGTCGCGGATGACCTTGGCGAGCACTTTTCGCATTGTGCGGTAGACGTAGTTCATGAGCAGGTCGATGAGAAGCAGCGCGATCGTCCCGAGGAGCGCGATTGCCCAGTAGTCGAAGTACGCCGCGACGTCGGGAGCGAGGACTTCGATGGCCTGCAGACCGAAATAGAGCGCGGCGAGCGCGCCGTTGATGAACACTATCTTGACGGGATAGGAAATGTACCACTTGACATTTTTCTCCCACATGACGGCGGAGATGAGAGCCATGGGTCCGAAATAGAGCGCGTAGCCGACCACGGTGGTGACGTCGCCGACGAGGAAGCCCAGCCCTGCCGACACGACGTAGGCGAATGCGGCGGAGGCGTAGTAGCGTTTGGTGACGGGAGCCATGACTGCGACTCCCGCCGCCGCGAACATGGCGACGGTGACGTAGCGCACCACCACTCCCAGCCAGACAAACAAAAGCGCCAGCGCCGCGGAGATGCCCGCGAGCGCAAGCGCATATGCAGTCTTTTTTGCGGATATACGCCGCCTTTTCATCAGCAGCAGCGGATGAGATCTCCGCCCAGACATTCACAGCAGCAGTCCGCGCAGATGGCGCACTGGCACGCCGTGCAGCAGCCGTCCGCCGCAGCGGCGGTCTGATCCTGCTGATAGGTGCGCTGGGTGGCGTAATCCTGCTGTCCGCCGGCATTCACGTTCCGCCCGTCCTGTGCGTTCTGACCGGAGCTATTCTGCTTGAACGCGTTGGTGCCGTCTATCTTCTTCTTCATATTTTCGAGCGAACGCTTGTATTTCTCGTTCTCAGGCTCGAGGTCGACGGCGAGTTCGAGCTGCTTTTTGCTCTCGTTCAGCCAATTTTTCTCGTAAAAGATAATCGCCTGGTAGTAATGCCACTCGCCGCCGCGGTAGTACATGTCGTCCAGCAGGGACTGCGCCTTTGCGAAATCCTTTGCGGAGATCGCCGCCTTGACTTCCTGATACGCCGAGGCTTCGCCCTCTTCGCCGCCGTCTATCTTGGCGGCTTCGTGCGTGTAGCTCATCGCGTCCTGGTAGGCAGTGTCGAGAAGCTCCAGCATACGCGCGGCGTCCGCGCCCGCCTCGCCTTCGTCGAAAACGTGCTGCTGGTAGTACGCGCGCTTGGTCTTGTACGCCTCCAGTATCTCGCTCTGGGACGCGCCCTTCTGCAAGCCGAGGATCACAAACGGGTCACTTGGCATTTGTCATCTCCTTTGAGCAGACGCTCCATCTGCATTCTCAGTCCGAGATAAACGGTGTTGGAAAGCACCCCTTCGCTCACAACTATATGCATGGAATTATATGCTCCTACAAGTCTATTATAAGTCGAACGCAGCAAAAAGTCGAGTTCCTGCGCGTTGTTCTCCAAAAATTCCGCTTTCGTACCGCACTTGCCGTATGCGGCAATGAGCGGATTGTATCTCCCCTTCTTCCCGTCCTTTTCGACGTCGTCCACCGCGTCGAAGAGATAGACGAGCCTGCCGAGGTTGTACATGAAGGTGTCCGTGTGCCCGTCCGCCGGGATGAGCCGGCGCGTGACGTCGCGCATGAGCGAGGCGAAGCAATCCGCAACGAGGTCGATGTCGGCGCAGCCGCGCTTCTCAAGCACGGAGAGCTTCCTGAAACTCTCCTTCATCATCGCGTCCACCTCCGGCATGCGCCTTGCCGCGGCGCGCTTTCTTGCCGCGAGCGCTCCGACTACCGCCGCGCGCGACTTCCTGCCGTCGTGCACGTCGTCGAGCGCGTTGTAGTACACCAGCAGCACAGAAAGATCCGCCACCTTGGCGGTCAGCGCGTCCGTCTTTATCATCGGTTTCTTTTTCCCGTTGTAAAGACAAATCTTCCTCTCAAACACCGGCTCCGTGTCCGTGAGCGAGTGAAGCAGCGCGTTGTAGAAGGTGGTGTCGTAGTTGGTGCAAAGCCTAGTCGGCTGACTGCCCGACCGGGACAGCGCCTTACACAGTCCGCAATAGTACGCCTGAAAGACGTTGAAGTCCTTGACGTACATATTGTTCTTGTCGGGGATAACGTAACCGAACATACCCTGCTCTTACCCATTCTTGCGGCGCACCGTTGAAGTTTGCTTAAAACGGCGCGGCCGGGATCATTTGTCGAAAGACACGAGTCCGACCTTGCGTTTGACCTTCGCAAGCGTGCGCGCGGCGAGTGCCGCCGCCTTTTCCGCGCCCTCTTTTGCGACCTGCGCAATGTACGCCTTGTCCGCCAGATAGCGCGCGTACTCTTCTCTTATCGGCTTGAACTTCGCCGCCACCGCCTCTCCGACGGCGGTCTTGAACGTGCCGTATCCGCACCCGGCGAACTCCTTCTCCGCTTCCGCGACGGTCTTGTCCGTCATGACGGAATAGATGGCGAGCAGGTTGCTTATCCCGGGCTTGTCCTCGCGGGCGACGATCTCGCTGCCGCTGTCCGTGACCGCGCGTTTGAACTTCTTCATGATCGAGTTCTCGTCCTCTATGACGGACACCCAGCCGTTGGGATCGGGGTCGGACTTGGACATCTTCGCGGTCGGATCCTGCAGAGAGCAGATCTTTGCGCCCGTTTCTAGAATATATCCGTCCGGCACGACGAAAGTGTCGCCGTAGCGGTTGTTGAAACGGATGGCTATGTCGCGCGTGAGTTCGAGGTGCTGCTTCTGGTCTATGCCCACCGGCACGAGGTCGGAGCGGAACAGCAGTATGTCCGCCGCCATGAGCACGGGATAGTCCATAAGCCCCATGTTTATATTGTCGGCGTGTTTCGCACTCTTATCCTTGAACTGCGTCATTCTTGACGCTTCGCCGACGTAGGTGTTGCAGTTGAGGATCCATTGCAGCTCGGTATGCGCCGGGACGTGGGACTGGAAGTACAGCACCGACTTCTCCGGATCTATGCCGCATGCGAGCAGCTGCGCGAAAAAGCTCATGCACCCCTGTCTGAACTCCGCCGGATCACGCCGCACCGTTAGCGCGTGAAGGTCGGCGATGAAGAATACGGAGTTGAAATCGTCCTGCATCTTCCCCCAGTTGCGCACCGCGCCGACATAGTTGCCCAGCGTGATCGTCCCTGTGGGCTGAATGCCTGAGAGCACCACCTTTTTGCGCTGAACCTGCATTTTATCGTTCTGTTCCGTCATATAAACACCTGTTTTTGTCTTTATTACACTTTTTGCCGTACGCGGCTGAAAACTCCTTCCGACGCGCTTGCCGTCTTGAGAAATGTCGCGTCCACGGCTTGCCGGAGGTGCGGCGGCGCTGTACGCGCCCGCGGCGCGATCACTTCCCCGCCTCTCCGAGGACGAAATCGTACACCGCCTGTTTCACCCCGTCGCGCGGTATGACGTCGGGATGCCGCACGGGCAGCGAGTTCAGCGCAAGTATGCCGTCCGGGCACTCCGCCGCCGTGAACATATGCAGTTTCATCACCGCTTTGTCCGGGTTCTTCTCATGCGCGCCGGCGACGGCGTTGTATACGTCGCACGCGAACTTGTACGGGCTCGCCGTGGACACGATTACTGCGGGAGTGCCGTCCTCCGTTTCGTCCGCGTACTCGTTGTAGACGCTGACCGCGACCGCGGTGTGGGGATCAAGCACATACCCTTCCTCAAGGTCGAAGAAGGAGTTGATGGTCTCCGCCGTTTCGTCCTCGTCCGCCCAGCCCGCCTCGAACACGTCGAGGTCCAGCTCGGAAAGGTCCAGCTCGAACCTGCCGTACTCCTTGAGATCGTCGTATATCTTCCTTATCTTCGCGCTGTCCCTGCCCGTCACCTCGAAAAGCAATCTTTCCAGATTGGAGGACACGAGAATGTCCATCGAAGGCGACATCGTCTTGTAGAACTTGCGTTTCACGTCGTAACTGCCCGTGTTGAAAAAGTCGGTGAGAATATTGTTGGCGTTGCTCGCCACGATGAGCTTATGCACGGGAAGTCCCATTCTGTACGCGTAATATCCGGCGAGAATGTTGCCGAAATTGCCCGTCGGCACGACGAAGTTCACCTTGTCGCCGCGCTCTATCTCTCCGCTCGTGACGAGGTCGCAGTAAGCGGAGATGTAGTAGGCTATCTGCGGCGCGAGCCTGCCCCAGTTGATGGAATTGGCGGAGGACATCTCTATGCCGTGCGCTTTCAGCTTTTCGATGACTTCCGGATCGGTGAACACCTTTTTGACCGCCGTCTGCGCGTCGTCGAAGTTGCCTTTAATGCCCGCGACGTGCACGTTCTCCCCTTGCTGGGTGAGCATCTGCCTCTTCTGCATGACGCTGACGCCGTCGGCGGGATAGAACACGATTATCTCCGTCCCCTCCACGTCGCGGAAGCCTTCCAGCGCCGCCTTGCCCGTATCGCCGCTGGTTGCGACGAGGATGAGCGTGCGGCTGCCGTCGCCGAGCTTCTTCTTGGAGGCGACCATGAGATAAGGCAGCAGCGTGAGCGCCATATCCTTGAACGCATAGGTCGGACCGTGCCACAGCTCCAGCATATAAAGCCCGTCGTCCACCTTGACGAGGGGGCACGGATCGTCGCCGTCGAAACGCGAATACGCCTTGCGGGTGTAGCCGAGCAGTTCGTCGTACGAAAACTCGTCCAGATAATCCGCAAGCACGCTCGCCGCGCGTTCGGGATAATCCATGCCGAGGAGCGCGTCCATTTTAGCGTCGTCCAGAACGGGGAAAGACGACGGAACAATGAGTCCGCCGTCGTCCGATATACCTTTGACTATTGCTTCCGCACCGGAATAGGTCCTCATGCGGTCGCGTGTGCTGACATACTTCATTTTTCTTCCTGATACTTTTTGAGGAACTCCGGGAAATTCTCCTCGTTCTCGCTGACGGTGAGGATAAACTTCGTATCCGTAGTCTTGGCGATGGCGTAGATGTCGGTGAAGAAATCTTCCATCTCTGCCACCGTGCGCGCGAGCATCCTGTGCGCGCCGTCGATGTAGAAACTCTCTATATCGTGGTTCCCGGCAAGGATCCCGCGGATGAAACCGACAAGCTCCCTCTCGTCCACCGCGGACTGCCCCGCTCTTTTGAGGCATTCGGTGTTGATGACTCTTACCTGATAGCGCAGGGAGTACATGTATCTGTCCGTATCGGTGAGGAACACGATGTCGCCTTTGGCGGTGTCGACGTTGTCGTTCGCCATGTTGATGATGATCTTGGTTTTGCCCGTGCCTTTCGCTCCGGTGATGAGTTTTATCATATTCACCTCCGATTATATTTTATAGGATAACGCGCGCAATTACAAGAGCGGATTTCCGCACCGCGGCGGAATTTTCGTCCGGGGCGCCCGCTCACGCATATACGGCGAAGGCGGCGTGGCGGTCGGGATCGAACTCCGCGAACATCGCGTCGAGTTCGCCGTCGCTGATGACAGTGGTCCTGCCCTCCGCATACTGCGCGTCCACTCTTTCCTTCATCTTCATGATGACGGGATCGCGCTTGTCCATGCGCATGTCTTCGGGCACGGAGTAGAACGAATTGATCCAGAACGCTATGCCGGCGATGCCGCTGAAGGAATCCACTACCACGCGCGCCGGGCGTCCGAGGATCTTCTCCGTGTCGAAAATGTTGTATATCTCCTGATCTTTCAGCATGCCGTCCGCATGTATGCCTGCCTTGGTGACGTTGAAGTTCTTGCCCACGAACGGGGTGCGCTCCGGGATCTCGAAGCCCATCTGGTGCTCGAAATAATCGGCGATCTCCGTGATGACGGAGAGGTCCATCCCGCCGGTGCCGCCGCGCAGGGACGCATACTCCACCGCCATCGCCTCGAGAGGCGTGTTGCCCGTGCGCTCGCCTATGCCGAGCAGCGTCGTATTGACCGCCGAACATCCGTACAGCCACGCGGTGGCGGAGTTGACGACCGCCTTGTAAAAGTCGTTGTGTCCGTGCCATTCCAGCTGCTCGGAGGGTATCTCCGCATAATAGCGGAAGCCGTACACTATGCCCTGCACGCTTCTCGGCAGCGCGGTGCCGGGGTACGTCACGCCGTAGCCCATGGTATCGCAGGCGCGGATCTTGATCGGGATGCCGCTCTCGCGGGACAGCTTCATGAGCTCGATGGCGAACGGCACGACGAATCCGAAATAGTCCGCGCGCGTGATGTCCTCGAAGTGGCACCTAGGCACGATGCCGCGTTCCAGCGCTTTTTTGACTATGGTGAGATATTTTTCCATAGCCTGACCGCGCGTGAGGTTCATCTTCTTGAAAATGTGGTAGTCCGAACAGCTGACGAGTATGCCCGTCTCCTTGATGCCGAACTGCTTCACCAGCTCGAAGTCCTTCTCGCTGGCGCGGATCCATGACGTGACCTGCGGAAAGTCGTAGCCGAGCTCCAGACACTTCTCCACCGCTTCGCGGTCTTTCTCGCTGTACAGGAAGAACTCGCTCTGTCTGACAAGCCCGTTGGGGCCTCCGAGGCGGTGCAGCATCTTGTACAGTTCCACGATGTCCTTCACGGCGAAAGGCTTGGTCGCCTGCTGCCCGTCGCGGAAAGTAGTGTCCGTGATGAAGATGTCCTTGGGGCACTCCATGGGAACGTGGCGCATGTTGAACGCCGTCTTGGGGATCTCGCCGTAAGTGAATATCTTGCGGTGGAGATTGGGATGCGGCACGTCCTGAAGATTGGGCTTGTAGGCGTGTTCTTCGATGACGTGATGGTTTTTGTTGTAGCGCACTATCATATGTACCCCTCCCCTTACTCGATGTTTTCGAGCAATTTATTCTGCAATGCGATCTTCAGCGCGGAGATCATCTCGTCCATCTCGCCGAGCATGAAACGGTCGAGCGTATAAAGCGTCAGCCCTATGCGGTGGTCCGTAACCCTGCCCTGCGGGAAGTTGTAAGTGCGGATGCGCTCGCTCCTGTCGCCCGTCCCTATCTGCGCGCGACGCGCCGCGCTGTATTCCCTGTCCGCCTGCGAGCGGTAAAAATCGTAAAGCCTCGACCGCAGCACTTTCATCGCCTTTTCGCGGTTCTTGATCTGGCTGCGCTCGTCCTGGCACTCCACCACTATCCCCGTGGGCAGATGCGTGATGCGTATGGCGGACTCCGTCTTGTTGACGTGCTGTCCGCCCGCGCCGCCGCTGCGGTAGGTGTCGATCTTGAGGTCGTTCTCGTTGACGTTCACTTCGACGTCCTTCGCCTCGGGCAGCACCGCCACAGTCACCGTGGAGGTGTGTATCCTCCCCTGCGCCTCCGTCTCCGGCACGCGCTGCACGCGGTGTACGCCGCTTTCGAATTTCAGATTTCCCCATGCACCTTTCCCCGCGATCATGAAAGTGAGTTCCTTCGCACCGCCGAGTTCGGTGTAATTCATGTTGATCTCTTCCACCTTCCAGCGCATCCTGTCCGCGTAATGCCGGTACATCTTCATGAGTTCCGTGCCGAAGAGCGCCGCCTCGTCGCCGCCCGCGCCTGCGCGTATCTCCATGATCACGTTGTTGTCCTCGTCGGGATCTTTGGGAAGCAGCGCAATGCGCAGTTCGTCCGCGTCAGAATCCATTTTTACGCGCAGAGTTTCCAGCTCCTCTTTCAGCATGCCGCGCATGTCGGGATCGGTCTCGGCGGCGAGCATGTTTTCGCACTCGTTAAAATCGCGCTTATGCGCGAGATATTCTTCGTATTTGTCGGCGGCGGGCTGAAGGTCGGAATGTTCCTTGGAATAATTTTTGAACAAATTCTGATCCGACACGACTTCGGGGCGCGCGAGAAGCACGCCGAGTTCGGCGTATCTCTCCTTCAGCTTGTCAAGCCGCGCGAGAAGCCCGTCGCTCATCTTCATTGTCCGTGTTTCTCCTTTCTTTCGGCGCGGAGTATCCTCTCCGCCCCCTGCATGTCCTTGTACACCGTCACCGCATACGCGCCGAACATTTCCTTCAGCGCGTCCGCCTGACCTGCGCCGAATTCGAGCAGCAGCACGCCGCCGTCGTTCAGATGCGCGTCGGCCCCGCGTGCGATGACGCGGTAGAAGTCCAGCCCGTCCGCTCCGCCGTCAAGCGCGGAGAGCGGCTCGAACTTCCTGACTTTCTCCTCAAGCTCCGCGATGTCCGCATGCGGAATGTAAGGCGGATTGCACACTATAATGTCAAAACGCTCTCCTTTTACGGGCTCGAACATGTCGCCCGTCAGCACGCGCACGCTCACTCCCGCATTAAGCGCGTTGGCGCGCGCGACTTCCACCGCCGCGGCGGAAACATCCGTCGCAGTCACTTCCGAGGGAGAGTTTTTCGCCGCCGCGACGGCGACCGCTCCGCTCCCCGTGCACAGGTCGAGCACTTTCGCGCCCCCTCTCGCTTTCACTTCTTCTATGACTTTCTCGGCAAGTTCCTCCGTTTCGGGACGGGGGATGAGCACCGACGGATTCACCGCGAGCCGTATGCCGTAGAAATCCGCGTTGCCGAGCGCGTACTGCAGCGGCGCGCCGTCCTTCATCTTTTCCGCAATGCTCTTTGCCGACTCGAACTG
>DVJC01000085.1 GCA_018710835.1 Candidatus Limadaptatus stercoravium
CCGCAGCTAAGTGGTTGAAATAAAAACAAAATAGTTATATTATATATATCGGCGCACGCCGCGGGCGGCGCAGAGGAAAAGATGAAGATCGTTGCGACCAACAAAAAAGCCTATCACGACTATTTCGTCGAGGAGACATACGAGGCGGGTATCGCGCTGTCGGGCACCGAAGTCAAGTCCGTGCGCCTCGGCAAGGTCAATCTCCGCGACAGTTACGTCACGCTGAAAAGCGGCGAGGCTCTGCTGGTCGGCGCGCACATTTCCCCCTACGAGAAGGGGAGCTACTTCAATGTCGATCCTCTGAGGATACGGAAGCTGCTGCTGCACAAAACGGAGATACGCCGTCTTAAAGCGCGCACGGAGCAGAAAGGGTTCACCGTAGTGCCGCTGAAAATCTATTTCAAGGACAGCCTTGTCAAAGTGGAGATAGGGCTTTGCCGCGGCAAGGACCTCTACGACAAACGCGAAACGCTGAAACGCCGCGAAGAGGAGCGCAAGCTCGACAGGATCAAGAAAGAATTCAACACCAGATGACCGCCGGGCACGCCGTGCCGGCGGAAAAGGAGTTTTATATGAGCAAGATCGAAACTTTATGCGTACAAGGCGGCTATACGCCCGGTAACGGCGAGCCGCGGCAGATCCCGATCGTCCAGTCAACGACATTCCGTTACGAAACGAGCGAGGATATGGCGAAACTTTTCGACCTCGAAGCGTCGGGATATTTTTACACCAGACTGCAGAATCCCACCAACGACTACGTTGCCGCCAAGATATGCCAGATGGAAGGCGGCACCGCCGCAATGCTCACGTCGTCGGGACAGGCGGCGAATTTCTTCGCCGTATTCAATATCGCCGGAGCAGGGGATCACGTCGTTGCGAGTTCCACCATCTACGGGGGCACTTTCAATCTGTTCTCCGTCACCATGAAGCGCATGGGGATCGATTTCACTTTCGTATCGCCCGACGCGACGGCGGAGGAGCTGGACGCGGCGTTCCGTCCCAACACCAAGGCGGTGTTCGGCGAAACGATAGCAAATCCGGCGCTCACCGTGCTGGATATTGAGAAATTCGCTGCGGCGGCGCATTCGCACGGAGTGCCGCTCATAGTGGACAACACTTTCGCAACTCCCGTCAACTGCCGTCCCATCGAGTGGGGCGCGGACATCGTCACGCATTCCACCACCAAATACATGGACGGCCACGGCGCGGCAGTCGGCGGCGCGATCGTGGACGGCGGCAAGTTCGACTGGACGGCTTACCCCGACAAATTCCCCGGACTTTGCACGCCCGACGAGAGCTACCACGGCGTGACGTACACCGAGCGTTTCGGGCTGGGCGGCGCGTTCATCACCAAAGCGACGGTGCAGCTGATGAGAGATTTCGGCGCGATACAGTCGCCGCAGAACGCCTTCCTGCTCAATCTCGGTCTTGAGAGCCTGCACGTCCGTATGCAAAGGCATTGCGAGAACGCGCTCAAAATGGCGCGGTTCCTGGAGAGCAGCGAGCACGTCGCGCACGTCACCTACTGCGATCTGCCCGGCGACAAGTATCACGAACTTGCGAAGAAGTATCTGCCGAGCGGCTCCTGCGGCGTCGTGAGTTTCACCGTCAAGGGCGGAAGGAATGCGGCGGAGAACTTCATGAAGCATCTCAGACTCATAGCCATAGAAACGCACGTTGCGGACGCGAGATCCTGCTGTCTGCACCCGGCGAGTTCCACGCACCGCCAGATGACGGACGCCGAACTGCACGCCGCAGGCGTATCGCCCGACCTTGTCAGGCTGTCCGTGGGCATAGAGAACGCGGACGACCTCATAGCCGATGTGAAACAGGCTCTCGATGCCGCGCACAACTGATATACATCCGTCCCGCAGGACGGGGGAGTAACACATGCCGATCATTATCCCGAAAGACATACCGGCTTACGCCAATCTGCGCAGCGAAAAGATATTCGTGATGGATTCCCTGCGCGCGGGGACTCAGGACATTCGTCCGCTGGAAGTGGCGATAGTCAATCTCATGCCCACCAAAGAGGTGACGGAGACGCAGCTCATGCGTCTGCTCGGCAATACGCCGCTGCAGGTGAACATACACCTCATCGGCACGGCGAGCTACAAGAGCACGCACGTGTCCGAGGCGCATATGCAGAAGTTCTACCGTACGCTCTCGGAAGTGAAGAAGATGAAGTTCGACGGCATGATCGTCACGGGCGCTCCCGTCGAAACCATTCCTTTCGAGGACGTGAAGTATTGGAAGGAGCTTGTAGAGATTATGGACTTCGCGCGCGAAAACGTTACCAGCACGATATACATCTGCTGGGGGGCGCAGGCGGCGATGTACCACTTCTGGGGCATAGGCAAACAGCTGCTCGACAAGAAGCTGTTCGGAGTGTTCGCGACGCACGCCATGCAGGAAAACGATATGCTGCTGAAAGGCATGGACGACACCTTCTACATCCCGCACTCCCGGCACACGCGGGTGGACGAGGACGCGGTGAGAGCGTGCCCGGACATCAAAGTGCTGGCGTTTTCGCCGGAGGCGGGCATATCCATCGCCAAGACGCACGACAACAGGATGTTCTTCTTTACGGGACACGCGGAGTACGACCGTTTCACACTCAAGAAGGAGTACGACCGTGACCGCGAGAAAGGGCTGCCCATCGAGCCGCCGAAGAATTATTTCGTCAACGAGGAGCTGGGCATCGTGGATATGAAGTGGCGTTCGACCGCGAACCTGCTGTTCTACAACTGGCTCAATTACTACGTCTACCAGGTCACCCCGTACGCGATAAGCGAAGTGGGCGAGAGCGCGGCAGAGAGCCGCGCCTGAGCCGCCGCATCCGCGCCGCAGCAAAACGGCAAAAGAAAATCTACGGAAAACGCCCCTTTGCGAAGGGGCGTTTTTTACTGCCGCATGACCGTCGTGTGGTCACAGAAGTGCAAAAAGCGTGCGATTAAATGCCGAAACAGCATATGTAAACGCGCCGTTGCGTCGTTTGAGCGGGAAAAGCATGTACGTCCGCCGGAGCGGCGCGCGCGGCTGCAGACATTTTGCCGTTGACTTGCGTCCGTTTTCGTTTATACTGTATCTGCAAAGTCATCAAGGGGGGACTTGTATCATGCGGTTTTTTCTCGACGAAGTCACGTCAAAGGAAAGGGTGCTCGAAAACATGCTCAAAATGAACTCGTTCGGCGGCGGCGACCGCCTGACGGGAACGGTCGGACAACGGCAGTTCTGCGCATGGCTCAAGGACGAGATCAGGGCGATGGGTATAGACGTTGTGTCTAAGGATTACGTCTTTGAAAGATGGGAGGCGAAGGCCTGCTCGCTGACGGTGGACGGCGAAGAAATCGGGGTATCGTCGCCTTTCCATTACAGCGGTCTTACGCCGGAGGAGGGCGTGACGGCACCGCTTTGCGCGGTGTCGGACAATCCGTTGGATTTTCAGCGCGCAAGAGGGAAGATAGCCGTCTGCCGCATAAAGAATCTTTCTGCGATAAGCAGCCGTGTGGCGTTCAACAAGCGCGCCTCCGTCCCTGCGGACATGGAGATAGAAAAGAGCTACCGCGGGCCGGTGAGCACCGCTTTCGTCAAGACGCTTCCCACTTTCTGGGCGCTGAAGTCTGCCGGCGTGAAAGGCATGGTGTGCGTGTGGGAAGATATGTCCGACGCAATGGTGGAAGGGCAGTGTCTCAACTTCATTCTCGGATATCTCGGCGTGCCCGTTCTGTGGGTGAACGAAACGGAGGGCGGTAAAGTCCTCGCCGCGGCGAAAGCGAAAAAGACGGCGACGCTCCGTCTGGTCGGGAGCATCGAAAAGGAAGCGCATACGGAGTCCTTCCATGCACTCATTCCGGGGACGGGCGGCGGCAACGAGGCGATTGTGATCAACACACACACGGACGGGTGCAACTTCTGCGAGGAGAACGGCGGCGTGGGAATGCTGGAGATGATGCGCTGGTTCAAGGCGCATCCGGCAAAGCGCACTCTGATCTTCGCTTTCGTCACGGGACATTTCCGTCTGCCTGTATTCCGCGTGGGAGTCATGACGTCCAATCAGGCGACGGGGAGGTGGCTTGCCGACAATCCGGAGCTCTGGAACGGGAAGAAGTACAAAGCCGTCGCAGGGTGTTCGGTGGAGCATCTTGGTTGTACGGAATGGAAGGACGTGAACGGCGTCTACCGCAAAACCGACGACATCGACGCGGAACTCGTTTATACCGGCAACAAGCGCATGGACGCGCTCTATTACGAAGCGGCAAAGGACAGGGACCGTCTGCGCACGATAACGCTGCGCGGACACAACACCATGCACTTCGGAGAAGGACAGCCGCTGTCCAGGAAGCATATCCCGGAGATCGCGCTTGTCACCGCTCCGGACTACCTGTGTTCGGTCGATCACACCGGCAACAGCCATATGGACAAATTCGATCTCGACCTCATGTACGAACAGCTGCATACCTTCGTGCGGTGTGTAGAACTGATCGACGGGCTCACGAAGAAGGAGATCGGGCGTTCGCAGCCCTATTCGGTGGGGCTCGGCAGGCTGAAATGACCGTCCTGCGGCGATAAACCGCGGCGCGGAAACAAAAGACGTCCTCTTACGGGGACGTCTTTTTCTGTCTGCCGCACGGACGCGGGCGTTGCGCCGCGCTCATT
Source organism: Candidatus Limadaptatus stercoravium (assembly GCA_018710835.1). Taxonomy (GTDB): domain Bacteria; phylum Bacillota; class Clostridia; order Christensenellales; family CAG-917; genus Limadaptatus; species Limadaptatus stercoravium. The sequence goes on from DVJC01000085.1 coordinate 4,660, forward strand.
GCTCCGCCGTATCCTCCGTTTGCTCCGGCAGGACGGCTTCTCCGTCTTCCGCCGCGGCGGTCTCCGCGTCTTTTCTGCGCATCAGTTCGGCGCGCAGCCTGTCGGAGTCTTTCACCACCCAGATGAGGGGGATGGCGGCGATCGCGGCGACTATGCCTGCGGCAAGGAAAAGCTCGAAAGGCGGATGCATCTGCCCTTTGCTGTGCGCGTCGAGAGAGTTGACGCCCACCGCCTGCGCTATGCCTATGCCGAGCGCCATGGGGATGAGCACCGTGAAGCACATGCGCACGCCCTGGAACCTTCCCTCCGCTCCCTTCGGGATATAGTCCTGGAAGGACGCGGTCAGCGCGCCGCCAAGCGCGAGTATCGCGCCGAGAAGTATGGAGCCGCCCACTATGAGGATGGGGCGGTATGCCGAGCTGTCCATGAACTCCATGCAATAGACGACGATAGCTCCCGCGACGAGTATCGCAAGCAGGGGGAAGTAGAAATTTTTCCTGCCGAATTTGTCAAAGAGCGCGCCAAGCACCCCGGTGATTATCGCGCCCACCACGATGATGACGGCGAGAGGAATGATGTAGTCGTTTATGCCCAGCGTATTCTGGATGAAGTTGATGAGGTAGGACATGAAGATCTGCTGCGCTATGCCGAGCAGGCATACCGTGCCCAGCGTGACGTACAT
>DVJC01000086.1 GCA_018710835.1 Candidatus Limadaptatus stercoravium
CTTCTATTATCTTGAAACCTTTTTGGATAAGGTAGGCAGAGAACTGCCACAGCTTTTCAAAGTAGCCGTTGCTGTCGAAGATGGCCGAAAGATTTTCGGCAGGGTGGTAGGCGGTGATCCTGAAATGGTTAGACATAGTGTTTTCTCCTTTGCGGTTTATGCCGCTATCTGTTTTATGGTTCTGTTGGCGTAGGGAAGCCATACTTTGTTGACATAGTGCAGAATGTCTTCGCTCGGTTTGTGGTCGTGCTCATCGTAGCATTGCAGGACTTTATGGTTGCGGAGAGAGTATTCGAGCGTAACGAGCGGTGTATCGGGTTGCTCCTTTTTGCGGATAAAGAAGATGAGCGATTCCTCGCGGATAAAACGTTGGTCATAGTTCATCCGTCCCACACAGTGATCTAAATTATTGCGTCGGTTTGTCGCGATTGATTGCAATCACGGGATAATAAAAGAACAGCCACACTCTTGATCGAGTATGACTGTTCTTTTTTTATGGCTTCTGCAATAATTTTTTCCGTTGACTTGCCGCTTAATTCCGTGGTACAACGACACCACGAAAGGCATTAAAAAATAAGGTTTGATTCGCTATTTATTTAGGCGGCAATCTTATATGGTGTTCTAACAGGGTTAAACAAAGGTGCCTTCCTTTTTTGCACCGGCTTGACGTCCGTGACCATAGGGAACGGTGTGACGAGTATAGGGTATGCCGCCTTCGGTAATTGCACCGGCTTGACGTCCGTGACGTTTGAGGGAACGGTTGCCGAATGGAACGCAATAAGTAAAGGGAATGATTGGAATTACAATTGCCCGTTCACGGAAGTGGTGTGTTCGGACGGGACGGTGCAAGTGTGAGCGGTGCGGGATGAGCAAGCATTAACCTTTGTCGGAAATTTCCCGGCATGTTCTGGCAGTGGGGAAGGGCGCGGAGTGTTCCGCGCTCTTTCCTTTTATTACATGAAAATTACATCGCGGGGCAAATTGGCTCTTTACACGGGGCGCGGCGGTAATGTATAATGTTCTTACTTGGTTTACGCGTTTTTTTGCCCGCGGCGTTTTCCGTGGATCTCGGGGTCGGGCGGCGCGTCCATTCGGGTAAGGAGGATCTTATGAGCGACAACATCAACGGCGCCGAAGCCGCCGTCGCGGCGGAAGACACCGCAGCCATGACGGAACAGCCTGCCGCAGACGACGGCGGCGAGCCGAAAAAACCGCTGAAGCTCGATTACGCACAGACATTCAAGGTCGGTTTCGCATTCGCGATCATCATGATTTTCTGGACGGCATACGATTTCGTCGTGCCGCTGCTCCTCGAACACGCATACGGACTTTCCAACACCATCCGCGGTCTTATCATGGGGCTTGACAATCTGCTGTCCCTCTTCATGCTGCCGCTGTTCGGCAAGCTGTCCGACAACGCGCACGGCAAGCTGGTGAAGAAGTTCGGCAGGCGCACGCCCTTCATCGTGATAGGCACGCTCGCGTCCGTGGTGCTGATGGTTTTTGTCCCGATCTCCACGCTCAATCAGCAAAAGACCGCCACGAACATCGAGAACGGCTATCTCGCAAGGCTCGACGAGGACGCGTTCATGGAGGAGCGGCTTTCCGAATTCCTCGATTGGGAGGGGAGCTACGCCGACATGAATTACATGGCGATGAACGAGTTCACTGCGGACGATTTCATGATGATCCGCTATGACGACAATTTCACCGCGACGAAGGCGTTCCTCGGCATGCTCGGCGCCACGACCTACAGGTACAACGGGACTGAAGTGGCTCTCGGCGATCCCGTGCCGGAGCTCGGCTACACCCTCAACGACTGGAACGGCGACGGCACTCTCACTTACGACGACATCAGGATCGGCAACGAAAATTACGAGAAATACGCCGCTACGGGCATGAATACGTGGATCAGCGACCAGATCTACGATCAGGCGACCAACACTCCCGCGGGGCACAAGAGCCTGGCGGTATATATGGTCATTCTGCTGCTTGTGCTCATCGCGATGGCAACGTTCCGTTCGCCGGCGGTCGCGCTCATGCCCGACGTCACGCCCAAGCCCCTCAGGTCGCAGGGTAACGCCGTCATCAATCTGTGCGGCGGCATAGGCGGAGCGATAGCCTTCCTTATATACACCGTCGTGCTCTTCGGCGAACGGCTGGAGAACTACGTCATTATCTTCGCTTCCGTCGCGGGCGGCATGCTGTTGCTGCTTGCCGGCTTCCTTGCGTTCGTACGCGAGAAGAAAATGGTGCAGCGTTGCCACGAGATCTGCGAGGAATACGGCATCACGGACGAGGAGGAGGAATCCTCTCCGGCAACGGACTCCTCGCCTGCCGACGGGGCAAGCGGAGAACTTGTCGGCGAAATGCGCGAGGCCGTCAAGGCAAAGACGCGCAGGATCCGCACTCCCCGAGAGTGGTGGGAGGCGAAGTCCGGGGCGGAGCGTTCGAGATTTGTCAGCTTCCTGCTCATTCTCGCGTCCATATTCATGTGGTTCATGGGCTATAACGCCGTGTCCAGCAACCTCTCCGTCTACACCACCAAGGCGCTCAACCTCGACGCGGGCGTGGCGTCCATCATTTCCGGAATATCGATGGGCATAAGCGCGATCGCGTTCATTCCCGTGGGCTATATGGCGGCGAAACTCGGCAGACGCAAGACGATCATGATAGGGCTCGCACTGGCGATCATCAGCTTCCTGCTCATCTTCGCTTTCGTCAAGCCGGATTCCAACGCGCTCGTCCCTGCCGCGCTCTTCGCGCTGTTCTACCTGATCTCCGGCTTCGGACTCATAATCATCAACGTCAACACCCTGCCCATGGTCGTCGAGCTGTCTACAGACGCGACGGTAGGGCAGTACACCGGCTATTACTATGTGGCGACAATGTCCGCGCAGGCGGTGACGCCCATGTTTGCTGGCATGGTCATGGACGCTTTCGAGGATAAAGGGCTCTTCATATACAGCGCCATTTTCGTGGCGCTCTCCATCATCCTCATGGCGTTTGTCAGACACGGCGACAGCAAGCCCGTCGGCAAAGGCAAGAAACTCACCAAAGAGGAGAAGAGGCAGATACGGTTGGAGTCCCTCGGCGACCCGGATTAAACCGCGCTATTTGGCGAATTGCTGTGTCAAAGGCATCCTTTCTGCGGGTTACGTACGATTAAGTACGCGCCCCTTGAAAGGATGCCTTTTCCTTGCACTTCATCCAAATATCGCGGTTTAATCAACGTGAACATAAATCATCGGGGGTCCCCATCACAAAATCTCTGATTTCGTGATGGGGCAGATTGGCGAATTGCTTTGTCAAGCGCCTGCGGTCTGAACAGTCACGTACGATATAGTACGCTCCTGTCCATCCGCAGGCGCTTTTCGCGCACTTCATCCAAATATCGCGGTTTAATCAACGTAACTTTATTTGGGGTGTGCTTGAATACGACGTTCACTTGTTCGGAGCGTTCTTATACACGACGTGCGCTTTTCCGGGGCTGGAGCCGCCCAGCCAAAACTTGCACAGGGGCGAATGCCCCTCTTGCAAGTTCGGCGGCGACGAAGTGAGTGCCGAGGGCTGGACGTAGCGTACGCCGGCAATGCGCCATCTCTTCGCGAAGCGGGCGCATTGCAAGTGGCATAATTTGCGGCACCGCAGAGGTGTCGCAACGATGTCGCTCGTGCCCGAGCGCCGAAGGTGTCCCCCGAAATGGTGGGTTCCCTTTCAAGGGGGAACGATTTCGGGGGAAACCCGCAGGAAGGGGGGAAACAATATTTTTTATTATTTGGTCGCATACAAAAGCCCGAAGCGGGGGAGGGGGGCAACATTCCCCGTGAGGCGTAAAGTAGGTTAAAGTTCGAGTTTTGCACACACTCCGAAAGTAGGGCGCACATAAAGCAAAACGCGCAGAGGAACTCTGCGCATCTTGCTATGATAAGGGGGAAAATTATGAGCTGTTTTGTTGTAACCGGAGCTCGTTTGCTCTTGATTACAGTTGCATAATATCACCGCTCTTATAGTATGTCAAGCGTTTTTTGTAGAAAAAACAAAAATTTTTTTGAAAAGCTCTCAAAAACCTTACAAAAGCGCAAATCAAAATAATCGCAGTTAGGCTGTTTTGTTAAAAAATGCTTAAAATCCGCGCTCCGAAAAGGCATATCCGCGGACTGCGGGGCAGGATTTCTCCGTTCTGACGCGGTCGTTTCCGGACGGTGCGGACTTTTGAAAAAAGTCGGATTTTGTCGTTTCCGCGCGGGCGGTGCGGCATGGCGCGGGAGCGGCGTCCGAAGATACGCCGCCGACATTCCGCCGCGTCCGGCAATACATAATTGCCGTACGGAGGTTAAACGGACATTAAACGCGGAGCGACTGCGGCGGACCGCGCTTGCTTGCGCGCGAGGGCGGCAAAGCCCGTTTTACTCCCGTACGGTGCGGCGGGGGACGGGCGGAAGCGCGTCACGGTATCGCGGCGCGGTGGAAGAGCGGGGGATAATTTCCCTTCGGCATTGACTTGCCGGGGCGGGGTGGTATAATTACGGTGAATACGGGTGCCGACGGACGCGCAGTCCGCGCTCGGCGCACGGACACAGGAGGAAGATATGAGCACGGGATTTATTGCAACGGTGACGATAGCGTGCGTGCTGTTCGTCGTATTTATGGTTCTGCGCCTGACGGTTGCGACCAAGAGCGCGTCGGGCGGAGTGGCGGCAATGTTCGCAAAGACGGCGGCGAGTCTCGGATTCATCGCCATAGCGATCGCCGGGCTGTACGAAGGGGCGGAGGATTTCCGCGCCGCGCTGTTCGTGCTTGCCGGGCTGGTGTTCGGGCTCATCGGCGACATGGTGCTCGACCTCAAGGTCGTGTATCTCGAAAAACCCGAAGAGGGCGTCTACCTTACGGGCGGCATGGTTTCCTTCGGCGTCGGGCACATCATGTATCTCACCGCAGTGTGTCTTTTTGTCGGAGAATTCGTGACGGGCGCGCTCATAGGCGGCTGCGTGGCGGTGGCGGCGGTGCTCGCGTGCGCAACGGTGTTCGGCGGCGCGAAGCTGATGAAGCTCGATTTCGGCAAATTCAGGATCCACTCCCTGCTGTATGCGTTCATACTCATGTTCATGAGCGCGCTCTCCGTGGGTGTGTGCATTACGATGAACAGTGCCGACATGGTGCTCTTCGCGGTGGGCATGGTGCTCTTCCTGCTCTCGGATATCGTGCTCACGCAGATGTATTTCGGAGGCAAACCGCATGACAAGGTGCTGTGCACAGTCAACCACACGCTGTATTACGCGGCGCAGATATGTATCGCGTGCTTCGTGTTTTTCATGTGAATTCCGCTGCGGACAAGACGGCTCAATGCGGCGTTAAAACGCAATATTCGTCTGAATAAAGTGCCGATAATGCGGATTGAAACAAAAACGGCGTCCTTGAACGAAGGGACGCCGTTTGCGTTGTTTTTGTGAGGGAATCGGGCTTTGCGCGCTCACGCCGCGCCGTTGAGGAACTTGATCGCGCTCTCCGCGGCGACCGCGCCGTCGGCGGCGGCGGTGACCACCTGCCGCAGAGTCTTTTTGCGCACGTCGCCCGCGGCGAAAACTCCGGGCAGGGAAGTGCGCATTTCGCTGTCGGTGACGATGTAGCCGCCGTCCAGTTCCACCCCTGTCAGACCTTCGGTGGCGGGCTTCTGTCCCACGGCGACGAACAGCCCGTTGACCGCGAGGGAGGAAGTGTCGCCTGATTTCACGTTCTTCAGCGTCACGGACTGCAGCTTTTTGTCCCCGTCGAGGGCGGTCACGACGGAGTCCCATACGATGTGCACGCCGCTGTTTTTCACCCTGTCCGCGAGTATGGCGTCCGCTCTGAGAGCGTCGCGACGGTGTATGAGATAGACCTCGGAGGCGAATTTCTCAAGATAAAGCGCGTCCTCCACCGCCGTATTGCCGCCGCCCACGACCGCAACGGGTTTGCCGCGGAAGAAGGCGCCGTCGCATGTGGCGCAGTAGGACACTCCGCCGCCCAAGAGTTCGCTCTCGCGTTCTATGCCGAGAGTGCGGGGCAGCGCGCCCGTGGCGAGAATGACCGCGCGCGCTTCGAGGGTACCGGAATACGCCGTGTCTACGCGCTTGACGTCGCCCTCCAGCGCGAGCGCGACGGGAGCGTCGAATACGAAACTTACGCCCAGCGCCTCGCACTGCGCCTGCATGAGGGACACCAGCTCGTAGCCGCTGACGGAGGCGAAGCCGGGATAATTTTCGATTTCCGCGGTGAGCGCCGCCTGACCGCCGACGGCTTTGGACTCCACGATGACGGCGTTAAGGCCGCCGCGCGCGGCGTATATTCCTGCGGTGAGCCCCGCGGGGCCCGCGCCGAGAATGATGAGATCGTACATACCGTTTACCTCTCGAAAGGGAAAATAAATCGTAATCAGTATATCCCGAAACGTACGGATAAGTCAACTTATTCCGCATTGCGCTCCGCGACGGAACGCGTCCGGAACGCCGCGCGCGGCCGCGCGAACGGCGGGACGGAGCCGATTTTCGTGTGCGCGGGCGCAAAATCCTTTACAAAAACGGCGAAGTCACTTATAATGGTTACTCATAAGAGTTTATATACGGGTGCACGGGCGCGTGTCCGTGCCGAAAGGAAAGAATGAGTTATACCGATATTTCCGAGATCGTGCTGCACGGCGAGAAGTACGCCGGCACGAAGGTCAGAGTCGCGGGCTGGGTGCGTACCGCGCGCGACAGCAAGACGATGGCGTTCCTCGCGCTGAACGACGGCACGTCGCTCAAGCACCTGCAGATCGTCATCGACAAGTCGAAGTTTTCTTCCGATGAGCTTGCTCCGTGTCTGAAAAACGGGGTGTCCGTCGAAGCGGAGGGAGAAGTCGTCGCGGCGGTTGCCGCCGGCAGCGGATTCGAGATCAACGCCGAGGCTCTTTCCCTCATCGGGGACTGTCCTTCGGATTACCCTTTGCAGAAGAAGTACCACAGCATGGAATTTCTGCGCACCGTGCCGCATCTCAGAGTGCGCACCAACACGTTCAACGCCATGCTCCGCGTGAGGAGCAAGGTGAGTTTCGCGCTGCACCGCTTTTTCCAGGAGAGAGGATACACCTACATCCACACTCCGATTATCACGGGCAGCGACTGCGAAGGCGCGGGGGAGATATTCCGCGTGACGACCAACGGCTACGAGGAAGCAAAGACCGCTGTGGACGAGGCGGAATACATCGCGCGCGACTTTTTCCGCCGCAAAGCGGGGCTGACGGTGTCCGGACAGCTCGAAGGCGAAGTGGCGGCGATGGCTATGGGCAAGATATACACTTTCGGACCGACATTCCGCGCGGAGAACAGCAATACGCCGCGTCACGCCGCGGAGTTCTGGCAGATAGAGCCGGAGGTGGCGTTCGCGAAGCTTCCCGACATCATAAAGATTGCGGAGAGCATGATCAAGTACGTCATAGGCGCGGTGCTTGACGAGTGCCCGGACGAGATAGACTTCTTCGAGAAGGCGTTCGAGAAGGGACTGCGCGCCAAGCTGGAAGCCGTGGTGTCGAGCGACTTCGCGGTGCTGGACTACACTGACGCGATAGAGCTGCTGAAAAAGGCGGACGAGAAGTTCGCCTATCCCGTGGAATGGGGGCTGGATCTTCAGACCGAACACGAGAGGTATCTCACCGAGAAAGTGCTGGGCAAGCCCGTATTCGTCACCAATTATCCCAAGAAGATCAAGAGCTTCTACATGAAGCAGAACCCCGACGGCAAGACCGTTGCGGCGACGGATCTGCTCGTGCCCGGAGTGGGCGAGATCATAGGCTGCAGCGAGCGCGAGGCGGACTACGACAAGCTGCTCGAAGCCATGACCGAGAGAGGAATGAACCTCGAAGATTACAAAGGCTATATGGAGCTGCGCAAGTACGGCACCGTGCCGCACAGCGGATTCGGGCTGGGACTGGAGCGCATACTCATGTATGTCACGGGCATAGGCAACATACGCGACGTACAGCTTTACAGCCGTACGGCGGGCGACCTTATGGCATAAAGGAGAGAATATGTACGACCTGAAGATACCCGAAAACTACAAGCCGCGCATGAGCGTCCGCGAGACGGAGAAGGCGATCAAGTTCGTCAAGGACGCGTTCCAGCGCAATTTTGTGCGCAACTTCGGTTTCGAACGCGTGTCCGCGCCCCTTTTCGTCGCGGCGCGCACGGGCGTCAACGACGACCTCAACGGCGTGGAGCGCGCGGTCAGCTTCGACGTGCTGGAGCAGGACGGCAGGACGGCGGAGATCGTCCATTCTCTCGCAAAATGGAAGCGCATGGCGCTGAAACGCTACGGTTTCAAGGGCGGCGAAGGGCTTTACACGGACATGAACGCCATACGCCGCGACGACAAGTGCGACAACGTGCACTCCATCTACGTCGATCAATGGGATTGGGAGATGGTCATCTCCAAGGAACAGCGCACCCCGGAGTTTCTTAAGATGGCGGTTTCGCGTATAGTCGGCGCGATAGTCGACACTCTGGAGGAAACGAAGAAGCATTTCCCCGTCATCGACCTCAAGCTCAGGCGCGAAGTCACTTTCGTGTCCGCGCAGGAGCTGCTGGACCGCTATCCCGGACTCACCGCCCACGAGAGGGAGACCGCCGCGACGAAGGAGTACGGCACGGTGTTCCTCACCGGTATAGGCGGCAAGCTGTCGAACGGAAAACCGCATGACGGCAGAGCGCCCGATTACGACGACTGGTCTTTGAACGGCGACATTCTGTTCCATGACGATATTCTCGGCGAGAGTCTGGAGATCTCGTCCATGGGCATAAGAGTGGACGCGGACAGCCTTGCGGCGCAGCTGAAAGCCGCGGGCGCGGAGGAGCGGCTTGCCTACGATTACCACAAAGAGGTGATGTCCGGCGAGCTTCCGCTCACCATAGGCGGAGGCATAGGGCAGTCCAGACTGTGCATGCTGCTGTTGCAGAAGGCGCACATCGGCGAGGTGCAGGCGAGTCTGTGGCCGGACGAGATGAAAGAAAGATGCGAAAAGGCGGGCATACGCCTGCTTTGAGGGAGAGGATATGACTTACAGGACTCATACTTGCGGAGAGCTCCGCGAGAACAATATAGGCGAAACCGTCAGACTGTCGGGCTGGCTTGCCGGCACGCGCGACCTCGGTGCGGTGATATTCTTCGTGCTGCGAGACTTTTACGGCAGCACGCAGGCGGTCGCGTCGACGGAGGAGATGAAAGCACTCGTGCGGTCCATACCGCGCGAATCCACGGTGTCGGTGGAGGGCAAGGTCATCAGGCGCAGCTCCCCCAATCCCGACATGCCTACGGGTATGATAGAGATAGAGCCCGAAAAGGTGGAAGTGCTCGGCAGATGTTACGAGCAGCTGCCTTTCGAGATAGCGGCGTCCACGCAGTCGCGCGAGGATACGAGGCTGAAGTACCGTTTCCTCGATCTGCGCAATCCCGCGGTGAAGGACAAGATAGTGTTCCGCGCCAAAGTGGTCAGCTGGCTCAGACGCAAGATGACGGACATGGGATTCCTGGAGATCACCACGCCCATACTCACGAGTTCCTCCCCGGAAGGAGCGAGGGACTTTATCGTACCCTCACGTCTGCACCCCGGCAAGTTCTACGCGCTGCCGCAGGCGCCCCAGCAGTACAAGCAGCTGCTCATGGCGAGCGGTTTCGACAGATATTTCCAGATAGCGCCGTGTTTCCGCGACGAGGACGCGCGCGCCGACCGCAGTCCCGGCGAGTTCTATCAGCTGGACACCGAGATGTGTTTCGCCACCCAGGAGGACGTATTCGCCGTCATGGAAGAGGTGCTGACCGGCGTATTCACCGAGTTCAGCAGCCGCAAGGTGGACAAAGGTCCTTACCGCAGGATAAAGTACGCCGACGCGATGCGCGACTACGGCACGGACAAGCCGGATCTGCGCAATCCTCTCATCATAAAGGACGTCACGGACATTCTGACCGGCAAAGCGCCTTTCTTCACCGCAGGCAAGACGATCAAAGCGGTCGCCGTCAACGGCGCGTCCCCCACGCGCAAGTTCATAGACGGCGTCGCCGAGAAGTGTAGATCGAACGGCGCGGAGAACATGTACTGGTTCAAGACTGACGACAACGGCGGTCTTTCGGGCGGCATAGCCAAGTTCGCGGCGGAATGCGGGGACGCGCTCGCCGAGCGGCTCGCGCTCGCGCCCGGCGCGTTCGTCGCCCTCATTGCGGAGGAAAAGGACGCGGCAAAGCAGGCGGGATTCCTGCGTACGGAGCTGGGCGTCGGACTGGATCTCATCGAAAAGGACGCGTTCCGCTTCTGCTGGATTGTGGACTTCCCGATGTACGAGTACGACGACGAAGGCAACCTCACCTTCTGCCACAATCCTTTCAGCATGCCGCAGGGCGGGCTGGAAGCGCTCAACACCATGGATCCTCTCGACATCCTCGCCTATCAGTACGACAGCGTCGTCAACGGCGTGGAGTTGAGTTCCGGCGCGGTGAGGAACCATGAGCCCGCCATCATGGAGCGTGCGTTCGAGATCGCGGGCTACGGCAAAGAGGTGATAGAGCAGAAGTTCTCCGCGCTCTACAATGCGTTCAAGTTCGGCGCGCCGCCGCACGCGGGTATAGCTCCCGGCGTGGACAGGATCGTCATGCTGCTCGCCGAAGAGCCTAACATCCGCGAGATCATCACCTTCCCCATGGACCGCAACGCGCGCGACATACTGATGGGCGCGCCGTCCGAAGTGACGGAGAAGCAGCTCAAAGACGTGTACATCAGGCTCGACCTCGGCGACGTGAAGGACGCCGACAAGGAATGAAACGTGAAAAACCGCGCGCCTGCGCGCCGCGGTTGTAAATTGCCGCGCAATCGGCTATAATATGTCCTGCAAATCCTGCCGGTCCTGTCGGACGGACGGCTGTTGCGTGGCGTTCCTGTTCCGGGACAGTCCTGTCGGACGGACGACTGCTGCGTGACGTCGCGTTCAGGCGGCAGGGGGGACATCGCCGTGCGTGACGGCGGCAGGGAGTGCGCTTCGGCGCACGGCAACAAAACAAGCACAAAATCTCTCAGGAGAGTTTTATGAAAAGAAAGAAAGTGATCGCAATCGTCGCTCTCGCGCTGGTTCTGGCTCTCGCAGCAGGCGTGCTCGCCGCGTGCAACAGCTATGAATGGAACAGCATCGGCATGGGCGACTCATCCGCTTCCGTCGTGTCCAACGGCGGTTACTATGTCGAACAGGGCAAGTACGTCTACTTCATCAACGGTTATGTGGGCAGCGTGACCTCCAACGAATGGGGCGCCGCTTACAAGCAGAGCATCATGCGCGCCGAGCTCAACGAGGACGGTACGGTCAACAACGACACCGCTCAGGTGGTCGTGCCCCTCAGCATATACAACACCTATGCTTCCGGCGGTTTTGCGGTGTACGGCGACTGGATCTATTACGCCACGCCCAACACCGGCGAAGATACGTCCGGCACGGCGTCCACCACCCACACCGACTTCATGCGCACGCGCACGGACGGCGCGGTGACTCAGCGTATAGGTACGGTCAACAGCCGCAGCAGTCAGTATCTGTTCACCCCCACGCGCATTCTCTACACCACCGACAGTGCCACCGTGTATTACTTCGACTTCTCCGGCATGAGCACGAGCGACAGCGTGGACGACGGCAAGGGCGCGACGCAGGGTACTCTCATCGAGAACGCCACCAGCATCCAGTGGGGCTATGACGCCGACCGCGCCGCAGACGCGGGCGCGCAGGTGAGCGACTATATCTTCTATACCGAAACGCCCACCGGCGACGACAGCTACCGGCACTACAACAACCTCTGCGCCGTGAGATACGACGGGACGGACAGACGCGTGCTCGCCACCTACGACACTTCGCTCGGAGAGGGTGACGGCGCCGCGAATTACGACAAAGTGTTCACCTACGCGCTGTCCGACATCTACTACGAGTCCGACAGCACCGTGACGCTCTACTACACCAAATCCATTTACGAGAACGGCAGCTCCACGTCCACGGGGCTTTACGCCAACACTTTCGACCTTACCGAGGGCTTCTCGGTGGAGAATGAAGTCAAGCTCGCGGAGTCCGCGCCTAGCGCGTTCTTCCCCCTCGGCATGGACGGAGGCATTCTCGCCACAGTCAACGACAAGGTCTATCTCGTCAATGACACCACCGACGGTTATATCGACGACGGCGATAACGCCAACCTGGTCATCAACGCGGGCGAGGCGGTCACCGTACAGGCTGTCATAGGCGGTTACGTCTACTACCTCGACAAGGCCGGCACCGCGCTTTACCGCATCAATCTCGATCCCGCTGAGGGCGACAGCGTCAACGTAAAGACGGTCATCGCCTCCGGAGTCAAGAGCGACTGGCTCGCGCTCGATTTCGCGGGCGACAGGCTGGTGTTCATCAACACCGACGACTATAATTACCTTCATTATGTCGATCTCGGAAGCGGTTCTTTCGAGAGCAAAATGATGGGTAAAATGACCGCGGAGGACGCGGAAGCAAAGGCGGAAGCGGAAAAAGAGGAAGAAACCGCAGCATAACGCCGGATCGTGGAAAAAGGCGGCAAAGACCGCCTTTTTCGTTTATGCCGGACAGGATGTGCGCGGCTTCATCCGGCAGGCAAGAGCCGCAGGAGGAGGAAAGTGGCAACTGCATTCGTAACGGGTGGAAGCAGAGGGATAGGCGCGGAGGTAGTGCGCGCGCTCGCGCCGCGCTGCAACGTGGCGTTTTCTTACCGTTCCTCCGAGCGTGAGGCGCGCGCCCTCGAAGAGGAGCTGGCGGCATACGGCGGAGTGAAAGCGTTCTTCTGCGACGTGTCGGACGCGGAGTCCGTGAGGGCGGCGGAGCGTGCAGTGAGAGAGAGGTTCGGCGGAGCGGACATGCTGGTCAACTGCGCCGGGGTGTCCTCGCGCGGACTCTTTCAGGACATCGCCGACGCGGAGTGGCGGCGGACGTTTGACGTCAACTGCGACGGGGCGTTCTACGTCACGCGCGCGTTTTTGCCTTATATGATAGAGAAAAAACGCGGAAGCATAGTCAACGTGTCCTCGGTGTGGGGAGTCGTGGGCGGCGCGTGCGAGACGGCGTACTCCGCTTCCAAGGCGGCGCTCGTCGGCATGACGCTCGCGCTTGCCAAGGAGGTTGCTCCGAGCGGCGTCACCGTCAACGCCGTGGCTCCCGGAGCCGTGGACACCGATATGATGAAGTGTTACTCCGCGGCGGAACTCGAAGAGATCTGCGCCGGCATCCCTCTCGGCAGAATGGCGCGTCCCGACGAGATAGCTTCCGCGGTCGTGTTTTTGCTGGAGCACGGTTACGTCACCGGTCAGGTGCTGACGGTGGACGGCGGGTTCACAGCGTGAGGAGGGTGTATGGGCGGCGATAACGATTATATTGTCGCGCGCGCGGAAAGAGAGGACGCGCAGGACGAACGTCCCGGTGCCGCCGCGGACGGCGCGGAGGACGCACGCGCCGCGGAGAAGGAGAGAGTGAACAGGTTCTGCGAGGAGCTTTCCGCATCTCTGTCCGACTACGCGGACGGACTCACCTCGACCGTAGAAGAAACGGCTTGCGCGAGAAAACTCCGCGACGAACTTTCTCCCTACGCCGTGACGCGCCTTGAGGCCTTCCGCACATCGCCGTACGCCGGCAGGAACTGCTGCGGACTGCTCGGCGCGGTCTACGCTCTTGCCGCGGTCTTTTATTTCGTATCCTTCGGCGGCAGCCGCGCGGACGGGGTGATCCTCGTGCTGGTGGCGCTGGGCATATTCGTATGCGGCGGCGTCGCCGCGGGAGCGGCTTTCCTCGGAGCGGAAAAGGCGGTGAAATGCCTGTATCCCAAGAAGGTTTCCTACAATGTATTCAGCGAAAACATGCCTCTCAAAAAACAGCAGGGGAACAAGCTCGTCGTCATCGCGTCCAACCACGACGCGTCGCCGGGCTCGTATTTCGTCAATTTTTCGCTGGTGCGTAAGGTCGTTTTTACGGTCGTTCCCGTATCGGCGGTATTGTTTGTGATGTTCTGTCTGGTCAAGATATTCGTCGGTTCGGACACGGTGGCGAAGATCACCTCCCTCAGCGTGATCCCGTTCATCAACGCGCTTGCGGGCATCTCCGCGCTCGTGCTGCATTTCTCGCCCTTCCAGCGTCACGCGCGCGAGAACAACGGCGTTGCGACATCCGTTTCCGCCGCGGTCTACCGCAGGCTTCTTGCGTCGCCGGAGCTGCTGCCGGAGGGAACGAGAGTGTGTTTCGTGTCCTTCGGCGGCGAGAATTCCGCCCACGCCGGCTCCCGCGCGTTTGCGGCGGCGCACCCCGAAACGAAGGGCGCGCTCGCGCTCGTCATAGGAGATATACAAAGCTCCGCGACCGCGCTCGTCAAAAAGGACGCTCTCAGGGGGATAGAGTTCTCGCACTCCGCGCAGGAGGCGCTTTTCGGCGCGGTGGAGGACACGGGCGTGCCGTGCCTGCTCCCTCCCTGCGACGGACTGAAGAGCAAACTCAACGCGCTCCACGGATATTCCGCCGACGCGCTGGCGGGCACGGGCTGCGAGTGCGCCGTGTTCGTCGCCAAGGACTACGGCGGCAAGGGGGAGGACTTCAGGAGCAAGGACGCTTCGGGACTTTTCGAGCTTGCGCTCGGTACGATAGTGAAAATGGCATGGAAACGGGAGGAGAAGAACGATGATTGACCTGTTCCGCGACGGTACGGAGTACCGCCGAATGACGGCTGCCGACCGCGAAGAAGAGAGAAAAGCGGCGGAGTCAGCCGCGGCGGAGAACGGTGCGGAAGTTGCCGTAAATGAACACAACAGGGACTTGAACGGCGAAAAAGGCGCGATAAAACCTGAATTTTCGTGGAAATTCGTTTTTTATATTCTGAAGAAGGGTTTTGTGCGCTACTTTATAGACGCGTTTACCGGCATGTCGCAGGGGCTGTTCTGCACTCTCATCGCCGGTACGATACTCGGTCAGATAGGCACATGGATCTCGTCCGCCGGCACGGATGCGGGCGTAGTGATAGGGAGCGCGGTGACGGCAGTGGCGAATATAGCCAAAATGCTCATGGGCGCAGGCATAGGCATAGGTATCGCGCACGCGCTCAAAGCGCCCAAACTCGTCATGTTCACCGCCGCGGTGGCGGGGCTTGTCGGCGCGTTCGCGGACGCGATAACGGACGGCTTTTCGGGGGCGTTCCTCACGTCGTCGGTGACGGAGGTGCTCGGCGGCATCGCGCCTGCCGCGCCCGGCAACCCCATCGGCGCGTACGTCGTGTCCGTGCTTGCGGTAGAACTCGGCAGACTGGTCGCCGGCAGGACGAAAGTTGACATCGTGGTGGTGCCTCTGGTCATGTTCGTCGTGTGCCTTTTCGCCGTGTGGGCGGCGTGGCCGTTCATCGAACTCGTCAATCTCATCGGCGAAGGCGTCGCACTCGCTACGGCGGCGACTCCCGCCGTCATGGGCATAGTCATAGCGGTGGTCATGGGCATACTGCTCACGCTTCCGACGTCGTCGGCGGCGATATGGCTCGCGGTGGCGTCCCCCGTGGTCGCGGCGTATGCCGCCGGGGAAGTAAGTTTCGCGACATACGACGCCATACTCCTTGCGGGCGGAGCGTCCATGGTTGGCTGCGCCGCGCACATGGTGGGCTTCGCGGTGCAGTCTTTCCGCGAGAACAAGTGGGGCGGACTCATCGCACAGGGGATAGGCACCAGCATGCTCCAGATCCCCAACCTCATGCGCCGTCCCCAGATCATGGTGCCGCCCATCGTCGCCAGCGCGATAGTGGGCCCTCTCTCCACATGCGTGTTCGGCTTGAGGTGCAACGCCGTCGGCGGCGGCATGGGCACTTCGGGACTGGTCGGCATTTTCGGCGCGATAGACGCATACGCCGAGGTCGGCATGCCGGACGAGGGAATGCTCGCGCTCGGCATAGTCATGTGCTGTTTCGTCATTCCGGCTGCGGTGTGCCTCGCCTTGTCCGAGATAATGCGCAGACTCGGCTGGATAAAGTTCGGCGATCAGTCGCTCGGCGTTTGACCTTGCGAACGGTCGTTGCGCACTTCCGCAGGGGATACCGTTCCGACTGCACGCTTCTCTCCGGAGGTCGTGCCGGGAGCGGGCGGAAGCCGCCCGAAAGGCTTTTTACCGCCCCACATACCGTGCGGCCGCGGCGGTAAAGAATGATGAAAGTAAAAGTTAAAGGCGCTTGACTAATCGGGAAGTATCGTTTATATTATATGAAAAATAATATAGGAATGCGGGAACAGCGGCTTCGGGAACAGACGGGGACGCTGTTTGCGCGGAATAAGCGCAGCGGCTGCGGAGTACAGCCGGCGGGAGGCGGAATATGAAAAAAAACATAGAAAAGATACTTGCGTCCGCAGGTCTGATCATTGCCCTCGTGCTGATCGTCATCCTCATCGTCACCGCATTCGGCGGCATCGAGCAGTCCGAGTTTGACAATCAGCTCGTGCGCGGACTGGTCATCACGCTCAGTGTGCTTTATCTCGTTCTCGCGGTCAGCTCGCTCACGATGCTGTTCCTGGGCAGCGACGCGGTGCGCGAGATAACCCTGCGCAGCGAGCAGGGCGGCAGCTGCAAGGCGACTCTCGGCGTCATCCGCAGGCTCGTGAAGGAAACATTCTACGGGCTTGAAGGCGTCAAGACCGGCAAAGTCACGCTCATCGTCAACGAATACGGCGTCAAGCTGAAGGTCGCGGTGCGCATCACCGATCGCGACGTGTTCGAGACGGAAACTTATCTCAGGACGCTGCTCGAAGAGGTGTTCAAGGGCGCGCTGGGGTTCAAATTCCACGCCATAGAGTTCAAGATCGTGTCCCTGCAGGCGCGGTTCAAGCCCGACAAGGACAAGGTGGACGCGGCAGTGGCGGAAAAGGTGGCGGAGCACACCGCAAATTACGCCGTAGTGCCCAATTCGGTGGAGCAGACTTCTTTCGGCGGAGACGCCGCGGAGGAGCAGACTTCGACAGAGACGGAAGAGGGCGCGGCGGAGAGCGCTGGCGCGGAGAGCACAGCCGCCGAGGCGGACGCTGGTGCGGAGAGCGCGGCTTTGTCCGGAATCTCCGGCGGCGCGGCCGAAGAGGAGAGCGTCGAGGACGAATACGAACAAGTCGCGGACGGAGAAGGGGAGATCTCTCCGGAAGCGGACGAATATGATGAGGAAGAAAAATCAACGGAGGAGAAGGCAGAGGCGGGCGCCGAAGCCGAAGACGAGAAATGAACGAAGTTTATCTCACCCGCGCAGGGCTCGAAGATCTGAAACGCAGGCATGAGGACCTGGTCGTCAACAAGCGCAAGGAAGTTGCGGAGAGGATAAAGATCGCGCGCGAGTTCGGAGATCTCAGCGAAAACGCGGAATACGACGCCGCCAAGGAAGAGCAGAGTTTCGTGGAGTCCGAGATCAAGGACCTCGAAGAGAAGATACAGAATGCCGTCATCATCGAAGAGGACGGGCTCAGCAAGCACGAAGTGTCGCTGGGCAGCACGGTCGTCGTGGCGTTCCTCATCGGCGACGAAGAGGACGAGGACGAGGAATATCAGATCGTCGGTACGACGGAAGCGGACGCGGCAAACAACCGCATCAGCAACGAGTCGCCTCTGGGCAAGGCCCTCATAGGCGGCAAGAAGGGCGATGTGGTGGAAATGACCGCGCCGGGCGGAAACACCATCAGATACAGGATCAAAGAGATCAAGTGAGCGAAAGAATGAAGGAAATGACACCCGAAAACGCCGCGCCGCAGCAGGACGTAAGCGAAGTCCGCAAGGTAAGGCTGGCAAAGCTCGCCGCGCTGACCGCGGAGGGCAGGGATCCGTTTGAGATCACCACATACGACCGCACCGCGACTGCGGGCGGTATCCGCGCGGATTACGACGCGTACGAGGACAAGGACGTGTCCGTTGCGGGCAGGCTCATGTCCAAACGCGTCATGGGCAAGGCGAGTTTCGGTCATATCGCGGACGGCGACGGCGAGCTGCAGCTCTATTTCAGCCGCGACGACATGGGCGCGGAGAACTATCAGGAGTTCAAGAAGCTGGACGTCGGCGACATCATCGGCGTGAAGGGCAAGGTGTTCAGGACAAAGACGGGCGAGATCACCGTGCATGTGAAAGAGTACACTTTGCTGGTCAAATCCCTTCTGCCGCTGCCCGAAAAGTATCACGGGCTGAAGGATCCGGAGCTAAGATACCGTCAGAGGTATGTGGATCTCATCTCCAATCCCGGAGTGAAGGAGATCTTCGTCAAGCGCAGCAAGATCGTGTCCGCCATACGCGAATATCTGGACGGGCAGGGCTTCTACGAAGTGGAAACGCCCGTGCTCGGCACGCTCGCGGGCGGCGCGAACGCGCGTCCTTTCATCACCCACCACAACACGCTCGACGTGGATATGTATCTGCGCATCGCTACGGAGCTCAACCTCAAACGCTGCATAGTGGGCGGCTTCGACAAGGTGTACGAGGTGGGCAGGATCTTCCGCAACGAGGGTATGGATCCCAAGCATAATCCGGAGTTCACCACCGTGGAGGTCTATCAGGCGTACACCGATTACAACGGCATGATGGATCTTACGGAGAACCTTATCCGCCATTGCGCGATGAAAGCGTGCGGTACGCTCGACATCACCTATCAGGGCGAAAAACTGTCGTTTGCCGGTCCGTGGGAGCGACTCCCCATGACGGAGGCGGTGAAGAGATACGTCGGCATGGATTTCGACTCCGAGCCGCTCGGCGCACTCATCGCGGAAGCCAACGCCAAGGGGCTGGAACTGCCCGCGGATACGACCTGGGGCAAGGCGCTGTACGAGGTGTTCGACAACTTCGTCGAGGACAAGCTCACGGGGCCGGTGTTCATCACCGACTATCCCGTCGAGGTGAGTCCGCTTGCCAAGAAGAAGCCGACCGATCACCGTCTGACGGAGAGGTTCGAGCTGTTCATCGCGTGCAAGGAGCTTGCGAACGCGTTCAGCGAACTCAACGATCCCATCGATCAGCGCGAGCGTTTCGCGGCGCAGATGGAGGCGAAGGCGAAGGGCGACGAGGAAGCGCAGCCCTACGACGAGGATTTCATCACCGCACTGGAGTACGGCATGCCCCCCACCGGCGGCATGGGCATGGGCGTGGACAGACTGGTCATGCTGCTCACGGACAGTTACACCATACGCGAAGTGCTGCTGTTCCCCACCATGAAGCCGCGCGCGTGATACGGTATCCGCGCGTGATATAATACTTCCTACGGAGATACAAACGCTTGACACATTTGCCGCGCACAGCATATAATGCAGCTACGACGAAAGGGAGTAGTTTAATGCCATTGTCAACATCATGGAGCGTATGCTCCTGGCACGGCAGCCCCTCCGGGGTTACAAGACTTTTGCACAGCAAAAGTCTTTTTTGTTAACGCGGAAGGGGATGGCACGCCGCCGAGCCTGTGCGGACGACGTTCCGCGAACGGCCGCCGCGGAGCTCCCGCTGCGCAAATGCGTCCTGAACAATATATAGTATGCGCGTGCGCACCGTGCGCGCGTGCGCAATGAATACGGATCGGACGGCGCGTACCGCGAAACCGCCGCACGATGAAGAAACCGTCAAAAACCGCTTCATGCGGCTGAAATAAGGAGACTGTATGGGAATCTTTCACAAGAAGTCCGCGCAGGACGAACGGGCGGCGCAGCCGGCGGAAGCCGCACCCGGTCCCGTTTACCACGACAAGACCGCGGACGAGGTTCTTCAGGCACTGTCCGCCACGGAAGAGGGACTCTCTTCCGCCGAGGCGGAGAAGCGCGCCGCCGAGTACGGCAAGAACGCGCTCAAAGAGGCTAAGAAAAAGAGCCTCGCAGTCAAATTCCTCGAGCAGTTCAAGGACGTCATGATCATCGTCCTTATCGTGGCTGCCGTGGTGTCGGCGGTCATCGCGATCGTGCAGGAAGAGCCTTCCGAACTCATCGACGCGGGCGTCATTCTGCTCATCGTCATCCTCAACGCCGTCATAGGCGTGGTGCAGGAGAACAAGGCGGAAAACGCAATGGAAGCCTTGAAAAACATGAACAAGGCTTTCTCCAAAGTGCTGCGCGACGGCGAGTGGAAACATCTCGCCAGCGAGGAGATAGTCCCCGGCGACATCGTCAAGCTGGAAGCCGGCGACATCGTCCCCGCGGACCTCAGGCTGCTTACCTCCGCGTCGCTCAAGATAGAGGAGGCGGCGCTCACCGGCGAGTCCGTACCCGCGGAAAAAGACGCGGAAAAGACCGTCGCCGCCGACGCGCCTCTCGGCGACCGCTCGGATATGGCGTATTCCGGAGGCACGGTCGCGTACGGCAGAGGCACGGGCGTCGTCACGCATACGGGCATGAATACCGAGGTGGGTAAGATAGCCACCATGCTCACGGACGGCTCGCAGCAGACTTCGCCGCTGCAGAAACAGCTCGGCAAGACCGCGAAACTGCTCAGCATACTCGTGCTTGCCGTGGCGGCGGTCATATTCATAGTGCAGGCGGTGCGCGAACCCGGCAACATCATGGAGTCGTTCATGACCGCCGTCGCCATCGCGGTGGCGGCGATCCCGGAGGGACTGCCCGCCGTCGTTACCATCGTGCTCGCCATAGGCGTGCAGCGCATGTCCAAGCGCAACGCCATAGTCAAGAACCTGCCTTCCGTCGAGACTCTCGGCTGCTGCGAAGTGATATGTTCCGACAAAACGGGCACTTTAACCCTCAATCAGATGACCGTAAAAGGCTATTATCTGCCGGATTGCGGATTTAAGTCGGTCGACGAAGAGAGTGCGTCGGACGGGGAGGACTTCCGGACGTTCCTGCGCGCGATGGCACTTTGCAACGACACCGAAAAGACGTCCGAGGGGCTTACGGGCGATCCCACCGAGACCGCGCTCGTGCAGTATGCCGAGGACTGCGGCTGCGACTACCGCAATCTCACCGCGGAGTATCCCAGAGTGGACGAAGTCCCCTTCGACAGCGTGCGCAAGCTCATGACCACCGTCAACGAGCACGATGGCGTGAGAGAGGCATACGTCAAGGGCGCGCCTGATATGCTCCTGCCGCGCTGCGTTTCGATAATGGCGGGCGAAGAAGTCCGTCCCATGACCGAAAAGGACGTCGAGGAGATCAAGAAGGCGAACTCCCGTATGGCGAAGAAAGCGCTCCGTGTCCTCGGCGTCGCAGTCAAGAGCGGCGATCTCGAACGCGGGAGCCTTGAGAGCGAACTCGTTTTCGTGGGACTGGTCGGCATGATAGATCCTCCGAGAGCGGAGGTGAAGGAGGCGGTGCGCGTGTGCAAGGAAGCCGGCATGCGCCCCATAATGATAACGGGCGACCACATCGACACCGCGTCCGCCATCGCCGCGGAGATCGGTATTCTGCGCGAGGGCGACAAGGTCATACTCGGCGCGGATCTGGACAAGATGTCGGACGATGAGTTCCGCGACACCATAGAGCAGTATTCCGTGTTCGCACGAGTCAGCCCCGAAAACAAGGTGCGCATCGTCACCACCTATCAGGGCAAGGGCAAGGTGGTCGCCATGACGGGCGACGGCGTCAACGACGCGCCGTCCATCAAGCGCGCGGACATCGGCATCGGCATGGGCATTACGGGTACGGACGTCAGCAAGGGCGCGGCGGACCTCGTGCTTGCGGACGACAACTTCGCCACCATCATAGGAGCGGTGGAAGAGGGCAGAAAGATCTTCGCCAACATCAAGAAGGCGATACAGTTCCTGCTGTCGGCAAACATCGCCGAGGTGCTGTGCCTGTTTATCGCCACCATGATGAACATCCCGTTCCTCACTCCGCTCATGATCCTTTGGATCAATCTCGTCACGGACAGCCTCCCCGCGCTCTCCCTCGGCATGGAAGAGGCGGAAAGCGACGTCATGAAGAAGAAACCGCGCAAGTCCAACGCGAGCCTCTTCGCGGGCAGGACGGGTGTGGACATCGTCATCCAGGGCATCATCCAGACCGGACTCGTCATGGCGGCATTCTGCATCGGCTGCTTTGCCATTGAGGGTGGCATGGACGTGCGGCACGACGAGGCGATGACGATGGCGTTCATCAGTCTTGCGCTCATACAGCTGTTCCATTCCTTCTCCATGCGCTCGCAGGATCACAGCATCCTCAACCGCAAGCTGTTCGCCAACAAGTACATCAACCTGAGCTTCCTCATCGGCGTGGCGCTCACCGTGTTCATAGTGGTTGTGCCCGGCGTCAATACGGCGTTCGGCACCGTAATGATCAACGGTGTGGAATGGGCGATCTCCATCGCCGTGGCGTTCGCCGTGATCCCGTGTGTGGAGATCTACAAGCTCATCGTGCGGCTCATACAGAAGCACAGAGCGAAGAAAGCGGCTTCCGCAGAAGCGTCTCCCGCTTCGAGCCTGTGACGCATCCGCGGAAAACGTCGCGAGCGACAAGAGTTCAACAATGCGGAAACGGCGGCATCTGCCGCCGTTTTGCTTGCAACAGTCCGGGGTGCGGGGGATAATCTCCCGCAAGGATTGCGTTTCGCCGGATATTGTATTATAATTGTCTAACCACCGTACACAAGAGGTAATTATGGCGGATTTCGACATCGAACTCGTAGGAAAGATAGGCTCCATGGCTCTCATAGACAGAGAGTATCAGGACATGAACTACAACATCATAGCACGCCTTTCGCGCGAACTTCGCCCCGGATACATCTGGGTGACTTCGGGTGCGACGGAGATAGGCAGGCTGGACTACATCAAGCGCACGGGCAGGGAACTCCGCGGCACGGACGAGGAGAACAAGACGGACTATTCCGCGCAGGGGCAGTCCATACTCATGCAGACGTACAGGCAGTTCATCGACAGCCGTTTCAGCGTGAGGCAGATCCTTGTCGAGCACCAGCACTTCAACGACGAGGAAAAGCGCGCGCACCTCTACGACATGCTGTGCCGCTGTCCGGGGCAGAACGCCATACCGATCGTCAATTACAACGATCCCGTAAGCTATGAGGAGAACAGGAAGCACGAGATAGGAAGAATCCTCGCCGAGCGCGGCCGCGCCATAGAATGCGTGGACAACGACGAAACGGCGAGCCAGATCGCATGCCTTGTCAAGTGCAAGACGCTGCTCATTCTCACCACCACCGCCGGGATATATGCCGACCCCGAAGACGAGAGCACCCTGGTCACGCGCGTGAGCGGCAAGGACGTGTACGAACTCATAGAAAACGTGGAGGAACTGCAGTCCCACTGCGAGGGCGCGTCCAGAAAGGGCGCGCACGGCGCGAAGGCGAAACTAGAATACATCAAAGAGCCGCTGAAGAACGGCACTACCGTCATAATAGGAAGCAGCCGCTACGGCATACAGCAGCTGCTGGACGGCTCCGTTCCCTGCACGCGTATAGGATTGTAAGCAAGTCGCGCGGAACATGGGCGCGCCGTCCGTCCGCCGGGCGGGAACGGCACCGCCTCGCGGTTTCCGTCAGATCGGAATTGCAGGTAAAAACGGATAAAATTGCAAAAAACGCGCGTTTACCGCGCGTTTTTGCATGTTTAGCTCCTGATTGTTACTTTTTCATTGCCGCCTGCAATTCGTCTTTCAACGACTCGTACTCCGATTCGGAAAGGTTGGACGCGTAGATCTTCGCGTGTCTGCGCGCAAGGCGGAGGAGTTCGCCGTCGCCCATTGCGGCGAGCTGCGCCACGGGTACCGGCTTCGAGGTGCGCGCCATGAGGTCGGCGAGCAGCACGAGAGCCTTGAACTTCTGTTCGGACACTTTCAGTTCGGAGGCGGCGAGGGCAAGCTCCGCGCCGCTCATGCCTGACACGAGCTCGCAGCCGGCGACGCGGCGTTCGTACACTTCTATGAATTCGGGCGTGATCCTGCCGAGCACATATTCCGCTATGCCGCACGTTGCGGAGTCGGAAGAGGGTGCGCAGCCGGTTTCGGGAGCTCTTTCGGAGCCGTTCGCTCCGCCGCGGAAGCGCGGTTCGGGGGCGCGGTTACCTCCTTCGCCGTAGGGGCAGGGGCGCAGGCCGCCGTTTTCGCCGGAGGGAGTTTCGCCTCCGCGGCGGTGTCTGCCGCCGTGTCCCCTATGAGGACGCGGAGGCTTTCCGGGATTTTCGTCCGCGCCGTCTTCGGGGGCGGGCAGATCCGTGTCGCCGGGAAGGGTGAAGGATGGATCGGTCTCCGCCTCGCCGGGAGAGGGAAACACGGTGTTTTCCACGGGAGTCTCCGCGGAGCAGACGGACGGAGCGTCGGACACCAACGCGCCTCCCGCCGCGGGAAGAACGAGCGCAGCCAGTGCAACAGAGAGTATTGCGGATCTTATCATAACTTATCTCCTTTATTTTTTCCGCGCGTGCCGTCTGGCGGTTCCGCGCGGTTTAGGGTAGTGTGAGCGTACCGAAAGGAAATATACGCGGAAACCGTTTCCTCGAAATCGTTAATTTATGAACTTTTTTTCCGCGCCCTATTGAAAAGCGGAATTTTTGATGTTATACTCGACTCGTTAAGGAGGAATGCCTATGCAGAAAGAAAAACTCGATTTTTTGACTGCCAAAGCGCGCAAACTCCGTGACGACGCGATAGAGATCATAGGTCACTTCGGCGTCGGACACATCGGAGGCACGATGTCCGTTATGGACGCTCTGACGGTCATTTACTACGACAAAGCAAACGTCGATCCCAAGAACCCCAAAAAGCAGGACCGCGACCGCGTGATCATGTCCAAAGGTCATGCGGGCCCCGCGATGTACGCCGTGCTGTGCGACCTCGGTTATTTCCCCAAGGAATGGATGACCACGCTCAATCAGAACGGCACCAATCTTCCGTCCCACTGCGACATGAACAAGACCCCCGGCATCGACATGACGGCGGGCTCGCTGGGACAGGGACTGTCCGCTGCGGTCGGCATGGCGATCGCGGCCAAGATCGACCGCAATCCCGCGACGATATACTGCTTCATCGGCGACGGCGAGAGCCAGGAAGGGCAGATCTGGGAGGCGAGCATGTTCGCCGGATCCAGGAAGCTCGACAATCTCATCGTGCTGCTCGACAGCAACCGAATGCAGCTTGACGGACCGGTGGAGAGCATCAACGGGCTCGAACCGATCGCGGACAAGTGGAAGGCGTTCAACTTCTTCGTGCAGGACATCGACGGACACGACCTTTCCGCCATCTCCGACGCGATCGACGCGGCGAAGGCGCAGCACGACAAGCCTTCCATGATCATTCTGCGCACCGTCAAGGGCAAAGGCGCGTCCTTCACCGAGGGTGTAGCCAACTGCCACAGCATGTCCGTACCCGAAGAGGTATGGAGAAAGGAAACGGGGAGGTACGAATAATGACCGACGAAAAAGAAATCAGGCAAGTAATGGCAGCCGGACTCGTCGAAGCGGCGAAGAAGGATGACAGGATCGTCGTGCTCGACGCCGACCTCATGAGCTGTCACGCCACGAAATGCTTCCTCGAAGCGTATCCCGAAAGGTTCATCAACGTCGGCATCGCGGAAGCCAACATGATCGGCGTCGCCGCAGGTATGTCCGCGTTCGGCAAGATCCCGTTCGCGTTCAGTTTCGCCCCGTTTGCGACGAGAAGATGCTACGATCAGATCTTCATCTCCGTCGCGTACAGCAAGCTCAACGTCAAGATAGTGGGCTCCGATCCCGGCGTCATGGCGGAGGCCAACGGCGGCACGCACATGCCTTTCGAGGACATGACTCTCATGCGCGCGATACCGAAGATGGTATGCTTCGAGCCTACCGACGCGACCATGCTGCAGAAGGCGCTGCCGCAGATCATCGACTATCCCGGCGCGGTCTATATCCGCATGTTCCGCAAAAAGACGGAGAAGATCTTCGACGACAGCCTTGACTTCAAGCTCGGCAAAGCGGTGAAGATCCGCGCAGGCAAGGACGTGACGCTCATCGCTTCCGGCATCATGGTGGACAGAGCGGTCAAGGCTGCCGACGCGCTCGCGGAGGAGGGGATCTCCGCCGCGGTCGTCAACATGCACACATGGAAGCCCGTAGACGCGGACGCGATATGCGAAGCGGCGAAGGAAACGGGCGCGATCGTGACGTGCGAGAACCACAGCACTTTCGGCGGACTGGGCAGCGCGGTCGCGGAAGTGGCGGTCGAGAAGTGCCCCGTGCCCATGGAGATGATCGGCGTGGTGGACAGTTTCGGCGAAGTGGGCAAGCAGGCGTACCTCAGCGAGAAGTTCCGCCTCACGGTGAACGACATCGTCGCGGCGGCGAAGAGAGCGGTCGCACGCAAATGAAAACACGCGCCGCACGGCGGCGCATACAAGGCATGACGGAAAAGGCGCGGTTCTCCGCGCCTTTCCGCATATCGATGCCGCCGCGCCTTTTCGCACGCTCCGGAAGCGCGGTTGAAGCGGTGATTAAAATTATAAACAATTAAACTAATTTCGGATTTGGTATTGACACTTCCCCCGGCGTAAAGTATTATATTAGTCAGAACAAGTCTATTATGAAGCGGTTTCGGAGGGGGAGAGCGAGCTTTTTTCCTTCGCGCTGCGGTAAAGGAGGAATTATGGACAATGTCACAAGAGCAAAGATAAACCTGTTCGCCGTGCTGCGCAACATCGAAGATCTTTGCGCTATGGATCCCGAGTCGAAGAAACTCATCGAGGGCGTCGATCTCGGAGTGGAATTCAATGTGCCCGAAGTCGGGGCCGCGGTGCTGACCTTCAAGAACGGGAAATGCACCTTCACGAGAGGCAAAGGCAAGTCCGCGCTCAAGCTCTACTTCACCTCTCCCGAACACTTCAACAATCTTATCGCTCCGCCCGTCGATCCCAAGACCGGCAAGCCCAAGATGGTCATCCCCATCTTCTACAACGTGTTCAAGGTCGGCTTCCTGCTCAATACTTTCACGAAACTCGCGGACAGACTGAGCTACTATCTCCAGCCCGCTCCCGACAAGAAAGACGCGCTGCTCAAGGATCCCGCTTATTTTGAGGTCAACACCATTCTGACGGCGTACACCGCGTTCTATGCCATGAGCGAGATCGCCAACAGCGATTTCGTCGGCAAGGCTATCGCGCGCCGCATGCCCGACGGCGTCATCGCCTGTTCCGTCGGCGGCACCGATCTTGCGGTCAACATCGCGGTCAAGAACCATAAATTCGTCACCAACAAGGGCAAGGTGAAGGAACCGCGCGCCACAATGACGTTCGGCGATCTGCAGTTCGCGCACGACCTGCTCAACGGAAAGTCCTCCAGCTTCACGGGCATGGGCACCGGACAGTTCCAGATCAGCGGTTACGTCGAAATGCTCGAGCAGATGGCGAAGCTGCTCACTCAGGTCAGCTACTATCTCGCCTAATCTGATAAGGAGGAATCAATTATGAATCTCACCTACGAACCCAAAAAGATATATGACGTTTCAAAAGGACAGGAGCTGTTCAAGAAAGCTCTCAAATACGTCCCCGCAGGCATTTACGGACACCTCGGCCCCTCCGAAGGATGCATGATCCCCGTCAGCGCGTATCCGCTCTTCATGTCCCGCGCGCAGGGCACCTACATCTGGGACCTCAACGGCAACCGTTACATCGACTATATGTGCGCCTACGGCCCCAACTTCCTCGGCTACAACGATCCCGACGTCGACGCGGCGGCGATCGAACAGCTTAAGAAAGGCAACTGCACCACGCTCATCGCCGAGTCCATGGTGGAGATGGCGGAAGAGATGGTCAACACCATCAACATGGCGGACTGGGCGTTCTTCGGTAAGAACGGCGGCGATATGACCGCGTTCGCAGTCATGATCGCGCGTGCTTACACCAACCGTAAGAAGATCGTGCTCGTCAGCGGTTACTATCACGGCGTCGCGCCCTGGATGCAGAAGCTCGGCTACTCCGGCGTCACCGAGGAAGACCTCGCCAACAACCTCTACATCGATTGGAACGCTCCCGATCAGTTCGAGAAACTCATCAAGAAGTATCCCGGTCAGATCGCGGGCCTCATCGCCACGCCGTACTATCATCCCACTTTCGTCGACAATCAGCTTCCTCCCGAAGGCTACTGGCAGAAGATGCGCAAACTCTGCGACGACAACGGCATCGTCCTCATCTTCGACGACGTCCGCGCCGGCTTCCGTATCGACGAGAAGGGCAGCGACTACCACTACGGCATCGAAGCGGATCTGTCCTGCTTCTGCAAGGCGATCGCCAACGGCTACAATATGTCCTGCATCTGCGGCAAGGAGAAGCTCAAGAACGCCACCGCCGACATCGCGTACACCGGCAGCTACTGGCTCTCCGCGGTTCCCTTCGCGGCAGGCATCGCCACCCTCAGAAAGGCTAAAGCGACGGGCGCCGTCGCCGAGAACGCCAAGAAGGGCGTCAAGCTCACCGAAGGTCTGAAGGAAGTCGCCAGGGACAACGGTTTCGATCTCCGCGTGACGGGCGAGCCGGCGATGTTCTATCTGCGCCTCGGCAACGACTATCCCTCCACCATACTGCATCAGGAATGGGTGGCGGAGTGCGTCAAGCGCGGAGTGTTCTTCACCTCGCACCACAATCACTTCATCAACTCCGCACTCAGCGACGAGGATATGCAGTACACGTGGGAAGTGGCGGACGAAGCGTACAAGATCGTCAGAGCCAACCACCCCGACGCGAACTACATCAAGTAAGTCAAAAACCGTTTATCGACAAAAGCCCGCGCATACCCGCGCGGGCTTTTTTTTGTGGGGTGGGGGGGTATTATATCTCCCCCCCCCCTTTGCGAGGGTGTTACACCCCCGCGCTCCCACACTGTTATAAATAGCGCAAGTATCATCACGAACAGACTGTGTGCCGTCCAACTTCCTGATTTCTCACATCACGGCGGTGTCGCGGACGAAAGAGGAGATGATAGGGGCGGCGTCGAAACCTGCGCGCGCAAACGCGGCGGCGAGATCGCTTTCTTCCGCGACGGAGAAGGCGTTCGCCGCGTAATAGTCGGCAAGAGCGGCGTCCAGCTTTTCCTCTCCGGCGAGGGAGAGCAGCGTGTCGAAAAGGAGCAG
>DVJC01000087.1 GCA_018710835.1 Candidatus Limadaptatus stercoravium
ACGACATTCTCCATCACCGCATGCACAACGGTGGTCATGAAGGTGCTCGCGGACGTCGACCTGCTCGTCCCCTCGTACGGCTACTGCAAGATCCCGCCCTGTACGGAATTTTCGCAGGAAGTGTGCCAGGGAGTTTTCGACCTGCCCCTCTTCCCGCGCTGACGGGAACGTACGGCAGTCCGGTCTGCGGAAAGGGAGCGCATGTGCGCTCCCTTGTTTTGTCTTTCTCCGCACCGGCCTCCCCGCCGTTCTCCCCACCGACACCTGTGCAGCGAATTACGCTTCACCTCCGTTTCATCCCTTGCGTGCGCGCCCGCGACAGCTCCCCTGACGCCGTGAGAGCGCCTGAGAGCGGTCTTGCGGTTTTTTTGCATTGTTTTACACCCGAAACTCCTGCGCGCGTTCTACGCGCGCAGGACGCGCCACAGCGCGCCCGCGCGACGGCGCGCTCACGGATCCGCGCACGACGAGAGCGCGTAAAATCCGCAAAGGGAATGCCTTTTCCGCCTTGCCAAAATCCGCAGATATGCTAAAATACCGGTATGAAAGTTTTTGCCATAAGCGATCTCCACCTGTCGTTCGCCGTCGAAAAACCGATGGATATCTTCGGCGACGGCTGGCAAAACCATTTCGCGCGCGTAAGCGAGGACTGGCGTGCGCGCGTGGGAGAGGAAGACCTCGTGCTGCTCGGCGGCGATATGTCCTGGGGCATGAACATCGAAGAAGCGGCTCCCGATTACGCCGCCGTCGCCGCCCTTCCCGGCAAAAAAGCCGTCGTCAAAGGCAACCACGACCTCTATTGGAGCTCGCTGGCGAAAATGACTTCCGCCTTTCCGGGGTTCGGCTTCGTACAAAACAATTGCTTGAAATACGGCAATTATATTATTGCGGGCACGCGCGGCTGGACACCCCCCTCCGATGGCTCCGACGAACACGACGGCAAGATATACAGGCGCGAGCTCCTCAGGCTGGAACTTTCTCTGTCATGCGCGGAGAAAATGCGCTCCGACGGCGACACGGTCATCGCCGTACTGCACTATCCCCCGTTCGACGCGAAATACGGCGACAGCGAAGTCACCGCGCTCATAGAAAAGTACGGCGTCAAAACCGTAACGTACGGACACCTTCACGGCAAAAACGCGCGTGTGACTCCGGAGATCGTCAAAAACGGAGTAAAATACTTCCTCACGTCATGCGACCTCACCGACAACAAACTTGTGCGGCTGTTCTGACCGTCCGAAGCCGCACCTCCCGCAGGCGCACGTAAACACGCGTCGCACACGCGTATAATACGCCCGCACCCTCAAAGAATCCCTCCGGACAAGCGACCGAAAAAAATCCTCCCCGCCGACGGGGAGTTTTTGTTTTCAAGCACACCGGCGCACGGAGCGCCGCGGCACGACGTCACCGGAACTTCGGAACAAGGCGCACGGCGCGCCTCTCAGGGACACTTGAGTCCGAATAAGCCGCAAACAGCGCTCCGCCGCAAAGCACGGCAAAATGCAAAAGTATTCTCATAATCGACATAAAGTATAATACTTTTTGCCGTTTTAGAGAATACCTCTACGCTTCCGACAATAAATAAAGCCGCCTGTCGGCAGCCGTGTCGATGTATGTTGTGCCGCAAAACAAGCGCGCCGCGGCAAAGTCCGGCGGTGCGTTACTCTTCTTCGGCACAGCTTTCTCCGCCGAACGCGGCGACAAGACTGTCTATCCTCGCGAGCATCTCCTCCTTGCCCGTCTTTTTGAGAGCGGATATGAGATAGATGTTGCCGACTCCTATGCCGACGGCGTTTGCGATCTCGGCGCGGCGCTTCGTCAGCTGCGCACGGGAGAGCTTGTCACACTTGGTGGCCACCACCGTAAACGGTATGTTGTAGTGGTAGAGAAAATTAAGCAGCATTTTATCGTCCGCGGTAGGCTCATGCCTGACGTCCAGCAAAACGAACACGTTGACGAGATTGCGGCTGCCCGTGAGATAGCCTTCTATCATGCTCCCCCATTTCGCCTTTTCCGTCTTGGCGACCTTTGCGAAGCCGTATCCGGGAAGATCCACGAAAATCAGCGACCTTCCGTTCACGCCGAAGTAATTCACCAGTCTCGTGCGTCCGGGATCTCCCGAAGTGCGTGCAAGTTTGCCGTTGCCGGTGAGAAAATTGATGAATGAGGACTTGCCGACATTCGATTTCCCGGCAAAAGCTATCTCCGGCGCGCCGAAGTCCGGCAACTTGCCGGAGTCGGCGACCGAAACGATAAATTCCGCATTTTTGATGACCATGGCTTTTCTTTCTCCCTTGACGGCGGACTGCGCGGCGGAGCGATCACCGCAACGCTCGTCATACCTCGTTTATTCTAACTCAAAACCCGACCGAAAGCAACCGAACTGCCGCCGTAAGCCGCACCGCGCCTCCGAGGCGCACATTTCCGCCCGCGGCGGCGCCGACAAACGGGAACGCACGGCGTGATGCCGTGCGTTCCGGACCGTCTGCGGATTGTCCGCATTTTTACTTTCACATGCTCCCGTCTTTAACCTGCGGAAGGCACGGCGGAGTCGGAAAGAGCCTCCGCATCTCTCCGTATGATGCGCGGACGCGCCTTTTCCGTCACGCATTCGGGAGTCACGACGACTTTCGCTATCCCTTTATCGGACGGCAGTTCGTACATGAGGTCAAGCAAAATGTCCTCGACTATGGCACGGAGTCCGCGCGCGCCCGTATTGAGCTTGATCGCTTTCTCGGCAATGGCGCGAAGCGCCGCCGGTTCGAACTCAAGCTCCGCCCCGTCCAGCTTGAATTGCACCTGATACTGCTTGACCAGCGCGTTCTTCGGCTCGGAAAGGATCTTCACGAGAGCCTCCTCGTCAAGCGCGTTAAGTCCGACCACGATGGGAACTCGTCCCACAAACTCCGGTATCAGACCGTACTTGATGAGATCCGCGGGCTGAAGCTCCGCAATGAGTTCGTCATAGCGGTAGTTCTTCGTGCCTTTGACTGACGCGCCGAAGCCGAGCTTGGAGCCGTCTTTGCGTTTGTCCACTATCTTGTCCAGATCCACGAACGCGCCGCCGCACAGGAACAGTATGTTGGTGGTATCTATCTGATAGCACTCCTGATTGGGATGCTTGCGTCCGCCCTGGGGAGGAACGCTCGCCACGGTGCCTTCGATGATCTTGAGCAGCGCCTGCTGGACGCCCTCGCCGCTCACGTCGCGCGTGATGGAAACATTCTCGCCCTTGCGCGCGATCTTGTCTATCTCGTCGATATAGATGATGCCCATCTGCGCCTTGCGGATGTCGCCGTCTGCCGCCTGTATGAGCTTGAGCAGTATGTTTTCGACATCCTCGCCGACATAGCCGGCTTCGGTGAGCGTCGTCGCGTCTGCGACCGCGAAAGGCACGTTGAGGATCTGCGCCAGCGTCTTGGCAAGCAGAGTCTTGCCCGACCCCGTAGGTCCGAGCAGGAGCACGTTGCTTTTCTCAAGCACCACGCCGTCATCGCCGCCCAGCCTGTTGATGCGCTTGTAGTGGTTGTACACCGCGACGCTCAGCACCTTTTTGGCGCTGTCCTGACCGATGATGTACTCGTCGAGCTTCGCCTTGATCTGCTGCGGAGTGTACAGCGAAACACCGGTGCCTGCATTCGACGCCGTTTCTTTCGCGAGCAAATGGGCGCACTGTTCAATGCACTCGTTGCAGATCGTCATGCGGTTGGGACCGACGATTATCTTTTCGACTTCACTGTCGCTTTTTCCGCAGAAACTGCAATGCAGTTCCTTCTGAAAACCGTCCATATTACCTCTCGATCGTCCGGATCACTTTCTGGAATAGAAGATCTTGTCCACCAGACCGTATTTCTCCGCCTCTTCCGCGGTCATGTAGAAATCGCGGTCGGTATCGAACTCGATCTTGGCAAGCTCCTGCCCGGTGTTGGCGGCAAGGATCTCGTTCAGCCGTTTCTTGGTGCGGAGTATCTCCTCCGCCTGAATGGCAATATCGCTCGCCTGGCCCTGGGCGCCGCCGAGGGGCTGGTGGATCATGATCTTGGAATTGGGCAGCGCAAATCTCTTTCCCTTTGCTCCGGACGAAAGCAGGAACGCGCCCATGCTTGCCGCCATGCCCACGCAGATGGTGGACACGTCGCAGCGGATATAATTCATCGTGTCGTAGATGGCGAATCCGGCAGACACCGAACCGCCGGGGCTGTTGATATACAGGCTGATGTCCTTGGCGGAATCTCTTCCCTCCAGGAAGAGAAGCTGCGCGACAATGAGATCCGCGATCTGGTCGTTGATCTCGCCGGTCAGGAACACAACCCTGTCCTCAAGCAGACGGGAATAGATGTCGTAAGAGCGTTCTCCGCGTCCCGTCTGTTCGATGACCATAGGTATCAGCTGATTTCTGATGTCCATTGTGAATCTCCTGTTACGCCGCTCTTGCGGCGCATGATGTTATTCTGCGGAATCTTCGGATTTTTTTGCGGATTTCTTTGCGGGTTTAGCTTCGCCGTCCGCCGCGGCAGCCTTCTTGGGCGCGGCCTTTTTCGCAGCCGGCTTCTTTTCGGCGGATTTTTTCTCCGCATCGGCTCCGTCAGCCGCGTCCGCGCTCTTCTTTGCCGCCGCCTTTTTCGCCGGCGCGTTCTGTTCGCGCAGCATGGCGAGCAGCTTGTCGGAGAGGATCTGGTTGGCAAGATAATCGTAATGTTCCTTGCCGAGCCCCTTCTTGAAGGTGTCGACGTCCTGTCCGGAACGCTCCGCCATCTCCGCGATCTTGGCGTCCAGCTCTTCCTGCTCGAACTTCATCTCCTCCTGCTTTACGATCTCTTCCATGACGAGGCGCACCTTGACGGATTTCGCCGCCTGCTCCTTGTACTCGTCGAGAAGCTGATCGCGCGTCATGTTGATGTAGCCAAGATAGTCGGAGAGCTTGACTCCTTGATAGGACAGGCGGTACTCGAACTCCTTGGCCATATCCTCCGCTTCGGCGTCGATCATCGCCTGGGGTATCTCGACTTCCGCTCCGTCGACGACAGCCTGGACAAGCGCGTCCTCGTACTGTCTGTCGGCGCGCATCTCCGCGTCCTTCATAAGTTTATTTTTGACGTCCGCCTTATATTCGGCAAGAGTGTCGAACTCCGAGATCTCCTTGGCAAACTCGTCGTCGAGCGCGGGAAGTTCCTTCTTCTTGACGGCGTTGACGGTGCACTCGAACACCGCTTCCTTGCCTTTAAGCTCCGCAGCGTGATAATCCTCCGGGAAAGTGACCTTGACGTCCTTCTTGTCGCCCTTCTTCACGCCGATGAGCTGATCCTCGAAACCGGGGATGAAACTGCCGCTGCCGAGAGTGAGATCGTATCCCTCCGCGCTGCCGCCGTCGAACTTCTCTCCGTCCACGGAACCGACGAAATCGATGTTGACGATGTCGCCCTTTTCCGCCGCGGCGTCGGTGTCGACGATGCGCGCCTGCTTGTCGCGTGCGTTTTCGACCTCTTCGTCCACCTGTTTTGCGGTGACCTTGTCCACTTTGCGCTCCACGGAAAGCCCTTTGTACTTGCCGAGCTTCACCTCGGGACGGACCGCGGTTTTGAGCACGAAAGTCACGCCGCCGTCGTCCTTGAAATCAAAGGATTCCAGTTCGGGCTGTCCCACAACCTCGATGTCGTGCTCTTTGTCGAGTGCCTCGGAATATGCTTCGGGAATTACGATGTCCATCGCGTCCTCGAAAAATACCTCTTTGCCGTACATTCCCTCTATGACCTTGCGGGGAACGTGACCTTTGCGGAAACCGGGCACGGAATATTTGTGCTTGGTCTTGCCGTAGGCGGCGGCAACGGCTTTTTCGAACGTTTCCGCGTCGACGTCAAAGGTGAACTTGACCTGGCTCTTTTCCAACTTTTCAACTGTGTAACTCATTTGTCCTCCGTTTATGCCGCTTTAAGCCGCAATAACTGATTAAATCGTAAGTAAAAGGGATTATAACATATAACATTACGAAACGCAATAGATTTTTGCATTGCGCACCGGCGCAGGTCGTGTATAATATAGCCATGGGCAGTGACTACCTTGCGCTCAGCGCGCTTGCAAACGAACTCGACTCGCGCCTTCGCGGCGCGCGCACCGACAAGATCGTGCAGCCGGAAACGGACGAGATCCGGCTCTTTCTCCGCGCCGGCGGAAGGACGGAATGTCTGGTCGCCTCATGCAATGCGGGCGCTCCCCGTCTGCACCTCACGGCGGAACGCAAGCCCAACCCCGTCACCGCGCCAAACTTCTGTATGCTGCTGCGCAAATACCTCTCCGTAAGCGTCCTCGAAGAAGTGGGCATGTGGCGGCACGACAGAATAATTTTCATGCGTTTCACCGCGCGCACCGAAATGCGGGACAGCGCGGAGTTTTATCTCTTTATAGAGATAATGAACCGCTATTCCAACATAGTTTTCACGGACTCCGACCTCGTCATTCTGGACGCGGTCAAACACCTCGGTTTCGACGACGGAGGCGGTCACGTCGTGCTTCGCGGCGTAAAATATCTGCCGCCGGAGCAGCCGAAGCCCAACTACGCCCTGCCGGAAGCCGCGGCGCGGATAGATGCGTTCGGAGGGGGCGATCTGCACAGATGGATACTCGACAACGTGTCGGGATTTTCGGGTGCCACGGTCTCCGAACTGCTGCGCCGCGCGGACGTAGAGTCCACCCTCCCCGGCGCGCTTTCGACGGAAGAGAAAGCGCGGCTGCACGCACTCACCGCCTCTCTCACACCCGTCACGGCAGCGCCGTTTTACGCTCCGTGCATAATCGGCAAAGAGGTTTACCCTTTCCCGTATGCGGCGGCGAGGGGGGGAAAGCGGGACTACCCCGACATAATATCCGCATATGACGCGCTCTACACCTCCGCGGACCGCGAACTGCGCAACAAAGCGCGGCTGAAAACTCTTTCCACCGCAGTGAAACATCTCCGCTCGCGCACGGAAAAGAATGTGGCGATAGACCGCGAAAGGCTCGCCGAGTGCGAAAACATGGACAAGTGGCGCGTGATGGGGGAACTCATCGTCGCCAACATCTACCGCATAAACAAAGGCGACTCTGTGCTGAAATGTATCAA
>DVJC01000088.1 GCA_018710835.1 Candidatus Limadaptatus stercoravium
CGCCGCCTGTAAAATACGGATCAGACATACGTTTCATTCCTCACACGCATAATAAAAACGCTCCCGGAAGGGAGCGGTGATATACGGCTGTCATTTGCGTCTGTCGGTAATTCTTCCGTAATCCGCCGGAATCCGTCCGACCGCGGCGCAAATGACTTTTAACGGGAGTTCCGATCGCCGCGCCTTATGCGGCAGGTCGTCCCGTCAACAAATATATGATACACCCGTTCTCGCGCGATTTCAAGACAAAGTTTTCCGTCAGAAACGGATTTTTGCATCAATATACCTCAAATTCGCGACAACGGTATCACGACTACCGCGGTTTGCGCGCGGCAGGGCGTCTGATGCGGACCGTAATGCGCGGCTGCGGAGCGGAACGGCGGACAAATATCGGCAAAAACGCACGTTAACACTCCGATCTGCAGCAAAAAACCCCGACATTTGCAATTACGGGGTTTTCCCACTCTCTTGCCGCGTCAGCGCGGCATTACTCCGCGAAACGGTATTTTGCGAGGTCGACCTTGTAATCGTCGGACACTTCGACGCCCTCAGACCTCAAAAGCTCCGCCTGCGCTTCTTTGCCGCCGAATGCGAACGCCGGCGCAAGGCCGCCGAAGCGGTTCACTACCCTGTGGCACGGAATGACACCGGGATACGGATTGCAGTGCAGGGCGTACCCGACGGCGCGCGACGCCCTCGGAGAGCCGCACATCAGCGCGATCTGTCCGTATGTCGCCACCTTCCCTTTCGGGATCCGTTTCACCTGTTCGTACACAGCGTCGTAGAAACTCATGGTATTATTTTTCTCCGTACGGCGCGGTTTATTCCGCAAGTCCGAGCAGCTTCTCCGCAGTACCGTGGAGTATCTTTTCCTTATCTCCGTCGGTGAAGTCGCAGCCGCGTATCATGTCCGCCGCTTCCGCCGTATCGCTCCAAGGCGAGTCCGAGGCAAAGAGGATCCTGTCCGCGCCGTGCTTTTTCACTATGAACTCGAAAAGATCCTTCGGGCAGTATTTAGTCGCCATGGACGTGTCCATCCACACGTTTTTGCCGGCGAGGAATTCCGCCGTTTCCACCCACTGTTCCTGACCGCCGAGGTGCGCGACCACCATTTTAGCGCCGTCGTATCTGTCCGCAAGCGCCGCAAACCGCCTCGGACTGCTCCTGTAAGGCGGAGTGCCTACGGGGTCGTACCCGGCGTGCCACAACACGATAAGCCCCTTCGAAAACGCATAGTCGTAGAGCGGAAGCACGCTTTCGTCGTCCACATAGAAACGCTGGTATTCCGGATGGAGCTTTATGCCCTTCAGCCCGCGCGCGACGACGTCGTCGATGTCGCGCTTCCAGTCCTCGCCGAGCGGATACACCGCGCCGAAAGCCACGAGTCTGTCGTCGTTGATCTCCTCCGCCCATGCGTTGATCTTTTCTACCTGCGTCGGCTTTGTGGCAATGGAAAGTACGACGCTCTTGTCTATGCCGTGCGCGTCCATATACGCCAGCAGCCCCGACCGCGTCATGTCGGTGCAATGTTTGTATGCTCCGTGCGAATTGTTTATCAGCGCCGCGCGCGCCTTGGGCGCAAGCTGATCGTTGAATATGTGAGTATGAAAATCAATTACCATGTGGAAAATTCTACTATTCCGCATGAAAAATGTAAAGTAAATTCCGCTGTACCGGCGCAGAACTCTTATCATACACACTCCGCGTCTTGGGAGAAATGCAGCGTCCTTTTCCGCGGAATCAGAAAGTAGCCCACAGCAATCGGATCATGGGCACGGCATTCCCCGTGAAACGCGAAATATTTTCGGCCGTGGTTCTATTCGGGGGGGGGGGGTCCCCGCCAAATTTCCGCAGGAAATTCGGTGGGGTTCTGTTCGGTGGGGTATTAAATCGGGGCCCCCGCCGAAAGTATTTTCGGTGGAGCATTAAATCGGAGCCCCCGCAAAACGCATGTTTTGCGGGGTTACAACAGGTCTTTCACAGCCTTGTAATTGTAATTCTTCTTCAATACGCGGTAGAAGGTGGGTATGGAGGAAAACCCGCATTCCAGCGCCGCTTCGGACGCGGTGCATCCCTTGCTTTTCATGGTTTCCAGCGTGTGCATGAGCCGGACGGCGGAAACATAGTCCGTGATGGAAGTGCCGAGGGCGTCGTTGAACATGCGCGAGAAATAATACTTGCTGTACCCGAAGTGCTCCGCCATGACGTCGAGGTTGATCTCGTCGGCGTAATGCTCGTTGATGTAGGCGAGCAATCCGTCCACAAAACCCTGCCTGCCGCGCGTGCCCTCGGAGTAACCGAGCTTCTCCGCCACGCTGCCCAGCAGCATATCGCAATGCGCCTGCATGACGAGCTTGTTGCACTTCCCTTCCGCCAGCGCCTCGAAATGGGGAAGCACCGAACGGCAGAATCCCGCGTCGTCGACGACGCAGCCGTTCATGATCTTGTCGCCGAACACGTCGTAAAAGTCGCGGAGCATGAGGTTGGGGAACACTATCACCGTCTGACGGCTGCCGGGACTTTCGGCATAGCCGTGCATCTCGTAACTGTTGGCGAAATATATATTGTCGCCGCGGAGAGTCAGCTCCTTGCCGGAGGCGAATATCTTCTTCTCCCCTTCAAGCACATACATGACCTCGACTTTCCTGTGGAAATGCACGTTGCAGACGTTGTCGCACTCCGCTCCCACGAATATCGTTTCGTCGCGTTCTCTGTTCAGTTCGTACCTCGCAAGCATTCCGTCCTCCGTCAGAAAACCGCATATTCGGCATTACAATGGCAATAATTGAGAATAATATTACCAAATCTTTAATGCGGCCCTTACGAATGGATAATACAATAATGCCGAAAATAAATCAAGAGATACCGAACGTAAAAGGAGGCGCTTATGAAAACGAAAGCGGACAAACCCGTCAAGACAAAGACGGGCGGCATCGTCAGACTCATCGGCGAAGCCCTCTACTGGGCGAGCCGCAGATGACTCTGCCAAACGCGTGCGCCGGAAGCCGGCGCATGGAAAGCACAAAACAGCCGCGCATTTCCGCGCGGCTGTGTTTTTATGCTCCGTACTCTTTTCTCCGCCGCTTTTACCTTGTCCGGCAGCGGCCGAAAGCCGGTCCGGACGCCCGTCGGGCGCCGTACGCTCCGCCGCGGCTTTCCCGACCGGCACAGCGCTTCCCGGCAGGGGCGGAGTTCACTCCCCTGCTGCGGAGAATTTTTGCTCCAGCACGGCGGCGTACTTTTCGAGATAGACCTTGATGACGCTCATCACCCTGTCGTACTCTTCCTGCGTTTTGTAGAGGAAGGGATCCGGAATGGGCGTATACTTCCCTTCCGCGGCGTAAGACAGCGTCATAAACTTCTTTCTGTATTTGCGCGGAGTGAGCAGACGGTGCATCTTCGACATGCCGATGATGACGTCCGCGTCGCGGAACTTCTCCGGCGACGTCCACTTGAAGGACGGTCTGAAAGCGAGGATCTCCTCTTTCGGGAAGCCTTCCCTCTCCAGACTGACTACGGCTTTGGGGAAAATTGTTTTGCTTTTATTGAACACCGCCGACGACGACACTTCTATGCCTGCGCCGGAAAGCACGGGGCTTTGCGCCACGAGCCTACGGAATACGAACTCCGCGTAAGGGCTGCGGCATACGTTGCTGGAGCACACAAACAAAATTTTCATAACTCTTTCTCCGCCGGATCTTCCGGAGCGAATATCTCCATGTCGCTCTCGGGATATGTGCAGCAGGGGTGGATCACGCCGCGCGCGGCGTCCTCCGCCGACCTGCTGTCGTGCGCCGCGTCCGCGGTGTACCTCCCGCTTGCGACGACGCTGCGGCAGAAACCGCACTCTCCCACTCTGCACTGTGACAGTGCCGCGATCCCCGCCCTCTCCATCGCGGTCATGACCGTTTCGGAAGCGCGCGCGGGCACCTCGTATCTCTTACCCCCGACATGCGCCGTGAGCGTGAACACTCTTCCTTCCGCGTCCGCGCGGTCCGTGACGGAATTTGCGGAAAACTTCATATTCCCGATCAGCCCGTCGTCCGCAAGTTCGCGCGCGATATGCCTGTACAGCGCGTCGCCGCCGCACGCGAACAGCGTGCTTTTCACGCCGACGTATTTGTGCAGCAGCTCTCTTGTGAACACGCCGCTCTCCGCCCATTCGGGCGCACCGTTCTCTACGACGTAAACGACCTTGACCTTCCCGCTCTTCATGGCGTCCAGCACGTCTTTGAACAGGAACTCATACGCGTTCTGCACACAGAAGAACAATGTCATCGTGTAAGGCGCACTGCCCTCCTCCGCCGCCTTTGCCATGGACAGCATGGAGGTTATGCCCGCGCCTCCCGCGACGCCGACGATGTGCGCGCAGTCGCCGTCCGCGTCGTAGACGAACTTCCCGTCCGGACGACTGACCTCCAGCACGTCGCCTGGCTTCACCTCGTCCACAAGATAGCCTGAGAGTATGCCGGCTTTCTTGACGGTGGAAATGTATATCCCGCTCCCGGCCTCCTTCGGAGAGGACGCCAGAGTGTACGCTCTCGTCACGCGGCTGCCGCGGACGTTTGCCGTCACGGCGATGTAATTGCCCGCTTTCTGCGGCGCGAGTTCAGCCGTACGCACCCCGTCGGCTTCGAACACGAAGGTTTTGAGTCCGGGGAAATGTTCGGTCACGCTCCTGACTCTGACGAACTGTTTGCCGCCGTCCACGGGCGCCTTGGATGCATTGAATACGGTCTTTGACATGATGTGCTCCGCCTCCGATCAGTCCATCGCGAGGACGATCTTGTTGTAGAGGATCTCGCTCCAAATGTCGTAAAGGAAGATGAACGGCCAGAGCACGAAATTGAACACGGCGGTGATGAGAGTGCCCGGGCGCCATGACTCGAAATAGCGCATAAAACGCAAAAGCCAGGGCATTATGAAGCAAAACATGAAGATCAAGATGACTTTCAGCAATCTTGGCAGTTGCTCGAAGCGCTGCGTGGGCACGGTCTCGTCCGGAAGCTCAGGGATGCTGACCGTAAAGACAGAGCCCTTGCCCTTCCTTGACTTCACCTTGATCTCTCCGCCGTGGCGGTGCGCTATCGTCTGCGC
Source organism: Candidatus Limadaptatus stercoravium (assembly GCA_018710835.1). Lineage (GTDB taxonomy): Bacteria > Bacillota > Clostridia > Christensenellales > CAG-917 > Limadaptatus > Limadaptatus stercoravium. Next base: position 5,098 of record DVJC01000088.1, read on the forward strand.
GACGTAAAGCCCCAGCCCGGAATTTTTGGAATCCGTGCGGGAGGACTCCTCCATGAAGAATTTGTCAAAGACATAGGGCAGATTTTTGCGCTCTATGCCCTTGCCGGTGTCGCGCACCTTGACGACGAAAAATCTGCCGTTGCGCTCGAATGACACTTCGATCTTACCGCCCTCGTCGGTGTATTTCACCGCGTTGGAGACGATGTTCTGAAACACGCGCTCCAGCTCCCGCCTGTCCGCGTATATCTCGGCGGAGGGTATGCGGCGCACCTTGTAGGATATGTTCTTCGTCTTTGCGAGCTGCTCGTACTTGTCGAGCACCGCCCCGAAAAAGGTGCGTGTGTTCACCTTCTCCTTGAGGGAATCTATCTCCTCGATCTCGTGCTTCGACGTTTCCACGAGCTTGAGCACGAGCCCGTTGAGCTGCTCCGTCTTTTCGGTGATGAGCGCGGGATAATCCTTGTCGTCCATGCCGTCCTGCAGGCACTCGGCATATCCGGAAATGAGCGCGAGCGGCGTCTTGACGTCGTGCGCGACGCTTGCGATCGCAAGTTTGTTCTGCTCTATCGCCCTCGCGTGCGCGATCTGCTGCTCGAGGGCGGTGACCCTGAGCTTCTCGAGACCGCGCATGATCTTGCGCTGGGCGGCGGTGCCTTTGGGTTCTATGGGCGTGGAAAGGTCGCCGGCGTTCAACGCGTCGACTGCCGCCTGCACATAGTTCTTCCTGCCTCTCAGTCCTGCCATTTATAGCCAAGCCCCCATACGGTGACCACGTTCTCTATGCCGAATTTCGCAAGTTTCTCCCTGAGCCTTGCCACGGTGACGGCGACGGTGTTCTCGTCGATGTAGTCGTCGTAGCCCCACACCACGTCGATGAGTTTCTGCTTGCTGAAGATCTGGTTCGCGTTCTTGGTGAGGAAGTCGAGCAGATTGAACTCCTTGAGCGTGAGCGGCACGCTCTCGCCGTCCACTTTCACCTCGTGGCGCGTGGAGGATATCTTCATTCTGCCGTACACTCTCTCGCTCTTTTCCTGCGTATTGAACTCGTAATACCGCCTGAGCTGGGCATTCACTCTGCCCACCATCTCCTTGAAGGAGAAAGGCTTGGTCATATAATCGTCCGCGCCGAGCTCGAACATACGGAGTTTCTCATCCTCGCCCACTATGGCGGACACGACGATGACCGGGATGCTGTACTCGCGGCGCAGGGATCTGCACACCTCGTAGCCGTCCACTACGGGCATCATGATGTCGAGCAGGACGAGATCGGGCTGCATGCTGCGGGCGTATTCCAGCGCCTGCGCGCCGTTGAACGCCTGATACACGGTGTGTCCCGCCTTGATGAGATAATTCCTCATCATATCGTTGAGCTCGGTATTATCCTCGGCGATAAGAATCTTTCTCATTCTTCCTCTCCTTATTTAAGCACTATGCCGTGTTCCCTGAAATATCTGACGTAGGAGCCTCTCCAATAGGAACACACGTCCTTTTTCGTCAGTCCCTCCGCGGGCGGCGCGAATTTGTAAGCCCCGTTCACTCTCCAACCGTTGAGCACTCCGATGGAGATCGCGTCCGTCGGGCAGTTGAACGAGCACGCCGTGCAGCCTATGCAGTTTTTACCGAACGCCGGCAGCCCGTCCTTCATCTCTATATTGAGCATGGGACAGAGCTTCGCGCACCTGCCGCAGGACACGCATTTGTCCTTGTCTGCCCTGAACAGCCTGCCGAGGTACGGCATGGCCTTGTGCTCTATCGCGACGACGAAACGCGTCATCACCGCGAGCGCGCCGGCTTTCAGAGGCTTCTCCCCTCCCTCGAACACGATGTCCGCGTCCGCGGGGGCGGTGTTCCTCGCCGCCTGCCACATGAGCGCAGCCATGTTGTCGGAGTGGCGGAATATCATGTTGTACGGCATGACGTAATGGAATTCTCCGCGCTTGACGTATCCCTTCTTTTTCAGCGTTCTGTCCAGAATGCGCGAGGACGCGTCGTTGACGTGCAGCGGCTCGCCGCTCGTTTTTATAATATAATAACCTTTTTTATCGCATTCTGGCAAGTTTTTTGCAAAGTCCAGGACATTCTGCGGCGCGTTGAACCCGTGGACGGGGTATCCAATGACCAGCGTGTCCGCCGACGCCGTGTCGGGCGCGGACATATCCGCGCGTATCCTCACGCTTTCGCACTCCGCGCCTCTCTCCTTCAGGCGCTCCGCAAAGAGCCCGCACACCTTTGCCGTATTTCCGCTTGCGGAAAACACCGTGAACAGCACGCGCATATCAATACCTCCTGTACATCGCCTTGCCGCCGCTGAAGAAATATTCCGTGTTCTCTTCCCTCGCGTGGGTGTCGTACCACACCTGCGCGTAGAAGGGCATGAACTTAGCAAGCCTGTCGAAATCCCACGGTTCGGGCTGACAGCACACGGGACACCAGTGCCCCGCCTTCAGCACCGTGTAGGGCGACGCCCAGAACGTGTGCCCGTCATGGCACTCCCATTGCAGCTTGGTGTAAAGGTCGCCCTTTGTCATGCTTCCGCTCAGGCACTTTCCGCCGCGGTACGCCGCGGCTCCCCTCATATCCTCGATGTCCAGCTCGCCGTCCGGCTTGCTCTCGTCATAACCGTGGTTGAGCAGAAAACCGTATCTGGCGATGTTCTCGGTCTTGCGTATGGCATCGTAGTCGATGTTGCCGTCCGCCACTTCGCCCTTTGCCAGCACGGGGAATTCCTTCCAGCTCTTCGCCATGCATTTAAGGTTGTCCTCGCTGCCGAAAAACGCACGGGTACGTCCATTATCGTTCATTTTCACCCATTCAAGCGGCGAATTGATGTGTTTGAGCAATCTTTTGAAGCCCACTGCGGAGATGACGCCCGACGGCACCACGGACGCCGCTTTGTAGATGGGGAACTTCTTCACTATCGCCTTGCAGAACTCGTCGATCGTGTCGTGCTGATGGTCGAACATGTCGTTCAGCACGTCCCCGTCGGCAAACCACAGACCGTGGAAGTTGCGTATGGAATTCCAGCCGGGGCTCATGACCTTCTCTATGTCGCTGCCTATGGTCGTGAGCAGCTTTGCATACGTGTCGTACCCCGTTACGCGGTTTGCCTCGCCGCCGCCCAGATTGTAGCACTTCTTCCAAAACTCGGGCACTTCACCCTTGAGGTCGCGCTCGACTATGCGCTTGATCAGCAGTCCGCTGTCCGGCGCGGTGGACCATTCGAGAGGAACGTTGACGCAGGTGTGGAACATCAGCCCGTCGCTCATGTTGTCCTTCATCATGTTGTAGTGCAGCATGGCGGTCTGCCTGATGACAGCCCAGTCCCTCAGCGCGCTGTCCAGCACATATCTCTCGCCCTTCAGCTTGCTCTCCGCGTACACGTCGTACACGCTCGGCAGCAGAGGATCGCCCACCCTGCCCCACGGGTGCATATAGTTGCGGTGCCCGTACAGAGCCACCGTGGAGATGTGCACGAACTTGGGCTGTTTTTCGCCCATCGCCTCCGCCGCGTCCACCATGTTGCGCGTGCCGAGATAGTTCGCGCGTTTCGCCCCTTCGGGATCGTGGTCCGACGCGGGCGGTATGAGCGCGCCGACATGAAAGACGTAACCGCTGTCCGCAACGAGCTCACGGCACGCCGCCGCTTCCGCGAGATCTCCCCACACCGCCTGCACGCGCTTTCCGTACGCCCGGCGCGCCGCCGCCGCGAACTTTCTGTCCTTCGGCGTGCGCCTGACCAATATCTTCACCTTCTCCACTTCGTCGAGTTCGAGGAGCTGCCTCAGGCACTCCCTGCCCATGTTTCCGCTTGCTCCCGTGAGCGCAATGATGACCGACATATCTGCCGCCTCCTGTACTTTTTACACTGCCATGATACGCCCCGAATCTTACCCC
>DVJC01000089.1 GCA_018710835.1 Candidatus Limadaptatus stercoravium
ACGGCTTCGAGGAGCTTTTTATAGCAGGCGGAAGGGACGTTCTCCGCAAACATACTGCGGTCCATACACGAGGAAAAACCGCGCACTTTGGCAAAGAACCAGTCCTTCTTGACGTTGCCGGCATAGTTGGCGGCGAGCATGTTTATGTGGTCGCGGTACGCCCCGAACATGCTCTCGAACGCCGCCTTCCTCACCTCCTGCAAAGGGTTCTGCAACAGCAGCGAATAGTTGCCGTGGCTCATCTCCACCTTTCTGCCCTTGTCGTCGGTGACCGGCTCGAACTTTATGTCCGCGTTGTCGAACATGGAGAACACTTCGTCGTTGGTGTCCGCGAATATCCCCGCCTCGCGCAGAAGTTTCTCCTCCTTGTCGGAGAGGATTATCTCCTTGTTCCTCACTATCTCGCCGAGCATGACGGAATAGTCCGCAAAACGCTTCTTTGCCGCAAGCGCTTTAAGCACATCCGTGCTCATAGCCGCAAGCTCCGGCGTGACGAAAGAGGAAAGGGAGGAAAGCCTTACTGCAAGCGCGTCAGCGCGGTCGGTCATGCCCTGATACAGCGGCTCGCGCGCATCCTCGTCGCGGCGCATACGCGCATATTGATACAGCCTGGACAGGTCGTGCGAGAGCGACGTGGAAAGAATCAGACATTCGTACAGCGCGTCCTCGTCGGACAATCTGCCCTTGTACGAGACTATCTTCCCCATGCGCTCCGAGAGCGCGAAGAAGCACTCCTCCCACGCGTCGTTGGACGGGAAAATATCTTCCAGCTTCCACTTGTACTCTTCGGGGACGTCCTTTCTGTTCCTGATTTTCATGTTCTGTTCCTCGTCATGTCTTTTATTCTATGATACCCGAACGGCACATTGCGCATTCGGCCGTTCGAACAATACTTTCCGCCCCGCGTTGCACGGAGTTTCTGCCGCCGGTTTCCGCCCGGCGTTTTCCTGGACGCGCGGCAGCCGAAAAGCCCCGTCCGCCCAAACCGCAAAAGCCGAAGCATCTCCGCGCATATGCGCGGAGATGCCTCTTGCCGTTGATTGTACCTCGGATCAGTTGTTGTCCGCAAATGCCGCAAGTCCCGTGAACGCCACCCAGCCGTGCTCTTCGGTGTCGCCCTGATACGGCCACTGGCGGGTTGCAAAGCTGCCGTCGGCGCTCGTCATGATCTCCGTGCCGCCGCGCTGCTCGATATGATTGGCTATACCGGCATACGCGAGATAGTCTATGCTCATGCCGTAGCTGACCCTTATCGCTCCCGTGACCTTGCTGCCGTCCTCCGCGGTCACCGTAGCCTTGACGTCGAGGGCGTAGGTGTTGTAGTGGTCGTGTCCGCAGAACGTACCCTGTCCGCCGTGGAGGATCATCGTCTCGAACATCTGGCAGTCGTTCACGCCGGGGAAGGATTTCTCGCCGCTTTCTCCCGCCTTGCCGTAGAGGAAGTGCACGTTGTCGGTATTTTTATGACCGTTGTCCTTGTATTCTTCGTAATATCTGCCGTACTCGGTGAGCGGGATGTGGAAGAACACGAGGTTTTTGACCGTCGCGTCCTCGAAGCCGTTCGCTTCGTTGACTGCGGTGAGCCTGTCCATCTCCGCGGCGTACCAGTCGATCTGATCCTGATGGATGTTGTCGTACTTCCACGCGATGCCGAAGTAGTCGCCGTCGGTGTAGGAATGGGAGTCGATGGTGACCAGCGCCTGCGTGATCTTCGTGCCGCCGTCCGCGGAGGGATGCTTGACGACGATGACGTCGTTGCCCTTGCCGGCGATGTCCGTCGGCCCTTCCCTGAACAGGCAGTGCTCCCACTTCTCGTCCATGTACACCTGCGCCGCGATCTCTTCACGGGTGTAAAGGCTGTATATCTCCGTGTCGTGGTTGCCGAAGCATATCGTCCAGTAGACGCCGAGCTGTTCCATGAGCGTGGCGAACATCTCCGCTTCGCGCTTGTTGTCGAAAGTGCCGGCCTGGAAAGGCACGGGATATGCCATGTCGCCCGTTACGATGACGAGGTCGGGCTTCACGCGGTGCACCAGCGTACTGACCGCTTCCAGCGCCCATCTGTCCTTCTGTGCGGAGAAAGCGCCCGCGCCGATGTGCACGTCGGTGAGCTGCAGCACGCGGAATTCGTCGCTCTCGCTCGACGCGACGAACTCGTAATAACCGGTTTTGCTCTCCTCGGCGTCCACGAGGGTGAACGGGCTGTCGTAGTCCACCGCTTCGACGGTCGCTATGTAGTCGAAGTTGCCGGTATAGCCCACCCAGCTGCACAGCGCGCATATGGCGAAAAACACCAGCACGAGTCCGCACACCGTACCCGTGATGATGAGGTCGCGTATGGTGCGGCGGCGTCTTTGCTCCGGAGTCATGTCCTTGCGGCGGACTCTGGGGCTGCGCTTGGGCGGCTTCTTCTCGGAAAAGTAATCCTCCTCGTTCTCCGTTTCGGCGGCTGCGGCGTCTGCCTCCGCCGCTCCTTCCTCGAACGCGCGCGCGTCGGCTTCTTCCGCGGCTTTCCGCGCCGCGTCCGCAGTTTCGGGGGCTGCCCCTTCCTGCCCGGTAAGGTTGTTCTTTTCGTCTTCCGGTCTCATTGTCCCTCCTTGAACCGCCCGAAGGCGGCGATCGTTGTTCCTTTATTGTTCCTTTCCGTCTGCGGAGCGCACGAACGCCACGCGGATACCGTATTTCTCCGCGGTGCGTGCGATCCTGTCTTCCGCGGCGGACTTATCCTCCTGCCGCATATCGTCATCGTAGATCAGCTCCACCGTCGCTTCTGCGCGTTTAGTGCCGAAATCATACACTCTCACGCGCGCGTCCGTCACGCCTTTGAGCGAAAGTGCCAGCTTTTTAATCCCGTTTTCGCGCTTCAGGTCCGCTCCGCCCGTCAGCCGCACGAACTCGCTGACCGCGAGTTTCAGCCCGGAGGCAATCATGACCGCGCTGATGACCAGCCCTATCACCGCGTCTACCGGGAAGGAAATATAGCGCGACAGGAACAGTCCGAGAAGCGCGAACGTGGTGATGCACGCGTCGAGCACGCTGTCCGTAGTCTGTGCGCGCAGCACGTCGGAAGCGTATCTGCCCTGCGCGACGCGGAACATGACCGCAAGTCCTATCTTGACGGCTATCGTGGCGGCGACTATCCCGAACTGCACCCACGAAAACGTGATGACGGGATGGTAGAATATCCTGTCCAGCGCGGAATAGGCGAAGCCTCCTCCCACCGCCATGATGATGATCGCCATGAGGAAGGCGACGATGTATTCCACCCTGCCGAATCCGCCGGGAAAACGTCTGGTCGGAGCCTTGTTCTCCACGCCGAATCCTACCGCCGCGCCGGCATTGGACAGCACGTCGCCGAAGTTGTTGACTCCGTCCGTGATGATGCACAGGCTGTTGGTGTAGATGCCGGAGAGCACCTTGACCACGCCGAGGATCATGTTCACCGCGCTGGCGGAAACGGAAACGGCTATCTTCGCCCTCCGCTCTCTCACCGCCGCGGACACCGTCCCGACAGATCCGTCATCTCCGCTCATTTTTGCACCAAAAGGCATTTTATCCTCCTGTTTGTACAGATCAAACGTCAGTTGCTGTAAAGATGATTGTCCAGAAACTCAGGATCGCACGTCAGATTGACTCCGAGTTTTCTGAACGGATCCTCGTCCGCTTTGATGAGCATGTGCGACGAATGCGCCTCGGAGCCCGCCAGCATGGCGAGCTTTTCGGTAGCGCGCGCCGCGTTGGGATCGGTGGCTGCGCATATGGAAAGCGCGATGAGGGCTTCGTCCAGAGAGAGCGGATTCTCCCTGTCGCCGAGTATCTTCGTCTTGAGGTCGAGTATGGGACCTATAACGTACGGCGAAATGAGCTTGACGGAGTCGTCTATGCCGGCAAGCACCTTGACGGCGTTGAACACGCACGCCGCAGAGGCGGACATCATCTCCGTATTCTTGCCCGTGACGGTGCTGCCGTCCGGCAGTTCCAGTGCGACGGCTCCCCTGCCGCCGTTGAGTTCGCTCTTCGCCCTCGCCGCCGCGGCGACCTTTCTGTCCGCGGGCGAAATGCCCAGCCCCGACATCAGGAATTCGAGCCTGTGCACGGTGGAGGGCTTGGCGGTGCCGTTCTTGTAGTCCACGAGCGCCTTGAAATAGCGGCGTATGACTTCCTGCTTGCTCGCCTCCACGCACGCCTCGTCGTCGGTTATGCAGTAACCCGCCATGTTCACCCCCATGTCGGTGGGAGAACGGTAGACGAGTTCGGAGTCCGATATCTTGGTGAGTATGCTCCTCACCACGGGGAACACCTCTATGTCGCGGTTGTAGTTGACCGCCATTTTTCCGTATGCTTCCAGGTGGAAATTGTCCACCTTGTTGACGTCCTTGAGGTCCGCCGTCGCCGCCTCGTACGCCACGTTAACCGCATGTCCGAGAGGCAGATTCCATATGGGGAAGGTTTCGAACTTGGCGTATCCCGCCTTGACTCCCCTCTTGAACTCGTGATAAAGCTGGCTGAGGCAGGTGGCAAGTTTCCCGCTGCCGGGCCCCGGCGCGGTGGCAACGACGAGCGGACGCGACGTTTCTATGTAAGGATTGGCGCCGTATCCTTCGTCGGACACGATGGTGTCTATCTCGTGCGGATATCCCTTGGTCGGACGGTGGAGATAGACCTTTATGCCGCGGTTTTCGAGTTTGTACTTGTACGCGAGCGCGGCCTGCTGGTCGCAGTACATCGTTATCACCACGCAGTTGATGTAGATGCCCATGCCGGAGATGTTGTCGATCATGCGCTCGACTTCGCTGCCGTAAGTGATGCCGTAATCCGCGCGCACCTTGTTTTTCTCGATGTCGCCCGCGTTGATGCAGATGATGAGCTCCGCTTTGTCGCGGAGTTTCTGCAGCAGCTTGATCTTCGCCGCCTTGTCGAACCCCGGCAGAACTCTTGCCGCATGCAGGTCGTCGAACAGCTTGCCGCCGAATTCCAGATACAGCTTGCCGAATTTGGAGATCCTCTCCAAAATCTTCTCCGACTGCTTTTGCATATACATTTCGCTGTCAAAACCGATCTTTTTCATATACCTTTCCCTTATGTTTCCGTTCCTCTCCCGTTACTCCGGCAGTCTTGCCGCTCCCGTGATGCCCGCCTTGAACGCGAGCTTGCCCTTCGTGGTGCGCGTATCCAGCCTGATGTCCTCCGTATTGACGACGAAAGTGTCGCCGCCCGAATTGACCGCAAGGTCGTACGGCATCTTCACCGTGCCGATGTACACCACAGTCCCTTTGTCCATTTCGACGATCTTCACGCCCTTGAGATACCTCGCGCCGGGATCTATCGTGGAAGCTATGACGCGCTTCATGTATCCCGCGTCCGTCATGACGATGATCTCGCCCTCGTCGTCTATCTGTCCGCCGAAAGCGATCTTGTCGCCGTCGTTCAGCTTCACGCCGCGGACGCCCGCCGCCTTTCTGCCCTGCACCGGTATCTCGGTCACGCGGTAGACCATGCACAGTCCGCCTGCCGTGACTTCCAGGACGTTGAGGTCGTCGTCCACGTTCTCGACGTTGATGAGCCTGTCGCCCTCTCCTAAGATGATCGCGCCGCCCGCGGTGCGCATGGACGTGAAATCGTTCCAATCGCTGCGCTTGACCATGCCGCCGCGCGTGAAGAACACCAGCTCGCCCACGGGAGTGGACGGGAAGAACATGAGCTTCACCGGCTTTTCGTCAGGGTGCAGTTCGCGGTTGAACTGCGTGAGGTTCATGCCCTTTTCCTTCCACCTGCGCTCGGTCACGTCCGTGATGTCCAGCCTTGCGATATTGCCGCGGTCGGTGAACACGTAAGTCCACCCTTTGTTGTTGACCGCAACGGACTCCGCGGGAAGTTCGCCCTTGAGCGACGCCGAATCCTTCACCAGAGCGGACCAGTTCTTCTGCGACATAAAGCGCAGCGTGCCTTCCGTGGAGCGCACCAGCACCCCGTCGCGGTAGCTCACCGCCTCTTCCGCGGTGGGCAGCTCTATCCTTTCCCCGTTCTCCCCGTCCAGAATGACGGAAACGCGGGGTGAGTTCATCGCCTTCTTTATCTGCAGTATCTCGTCCTTGATCACGCCGTACTGCCTGCGCGGAGAGGCAAGGATCGCGGAGAGATACGCTATGCGCTTCTCCAGTTCGGCAAGTTCCTCCTCAAGTTTCCCGACTTCCAGATGAGTGAGCGCTTTCAGACGCATATCCACTATCGCCTGAGCCTGATCGTCCGTTAGGTCGAACCTCTCGCGCAGGGCGATCTTCGCCTTGGGGGTGGACTCGGAAGACTTGATGATGCGGATCACCTCGTCTATGTTGCGTATGGCGATGAGCAGTCCGCGCACTATTTCCGCGCGCTGTTTCGCGGCTTTGAGGTCGAAAGTCGTGCGCCGCACGATCACGTCGCGCTGATATGCGACGTAATAGGTCAGTATGTCTTTCAGTCCCATCTGTTCGGGTTTTCCGCCCGCGATGGCGACCATGTTGACGGAATAGCCGAGTTCGAGATTGGTCTTCTTGAAAAGGATTGACACTATCTTCCCGGCGTCCGCCTCGCGTTTCAATCTTATGACGGCGCGCATGCCCGTCTTGTCGCTCTCGTCCGCTATCTCGCTTATGCCGCCGAGCAACTCCTTGTTGTCGTCGCGGAGTTTCGCAACGGCTTTCAGCACCTCGGCCTTGGACACCTGATACGGCATCTCCGTGATGACTATGTTCTTCTTTCCGCCGTCGTCCTCGATGTGCAGACGCGCACGGAGTTTGAGCTTGCCTTTGCCCGTCTCGTAAATGCTCTCCATGCTGTCGACGGGGATGACGAACCCTCCCGTCGGGAAGTCGGGGCCGTGAATGACCTTGAGCAGTTCGGCTGTGGTGATCTTCGGATTGTCTATGACCGCCACCACCGCGTCTATCGCCTCGCCCATGTTGTGGGGAGGGATGTTGGTCGCAAGACCGACCGCTATGCCGCTCGCCCCGTTGACGAGAAGATTGGGAAATCTGCCGGGGAGCATATTCGGCTCCTCCATGCTGTCGTCGAAGTTGGGGCTCCACGTCACGGTGTCCTTGTCGAGGTCGCGCAGCAGCTCCAGCGCGAGCGGACTCATGCGCGCTTCGGTATATCTCATCGCCGCGGGCGGATCGCCGTCGGACGAACCGAAGTTGCCGTGCCCGTCCACGAGCTTCATGCGCATGGAAAACGGCTGCGCCATTCTCACCATCGCTCCGTACACCGAGATGTCGCCGTGGGGGTGGTATTTGCCCAGGCAGTCCCCCACTATACGCGCGGACTTCTTGTACGGCTTGTCGGGAGTAAGCCCCATCTCGTGCATGGCGTAAAGTATGCGCCTCTGCACCGGCTTCAGCCCGTCCTCGACGCGCGGAAGTGCGCGGTCGAGAATGACGTTCTCCGAATACGGGAGCATGCTGTTGTGCATGACCTCCTCGAACACCACGTCATAGACCGCCGCCGTGTACTGCAGATTCTTGTTTTCCTTGTGTTTTGCCATAATCGTCTCCGCCGCCCGAGCGGCAAATTATCATATCCGCATTCAGAGTTGAGTTTCGGTCGTTGTCCGGCACGCGCAGGCTGTCGGCAGGATGCGAAAGTCGTGCGTGACGCCATGCAGCAGTCCGGGGGTTCGGGGGAATAATTCCCCCGCTGTGAACGTCCGGCGGCGATGTTATTCGCCCACCGCGAAGTCGTCCACGCGGTTGAAGTCGGCGTACTTGTAGATGTATTCCTTCCTCACCGTGCTGTCGTCGCCCATGAGCACGGTTATTCTCTTGTCCGCCGCCGCCGCGTCCTCTATCGTGACGCGCGTAAGAGCGCGGTGGGCGGGATCCATGGTTGTGTCCCAAAGCTGCTCCGGGTTCATCTCGCCCAGCCCCTTGAAGCGCTGCAGGAGCGCGTTCTTGCCCATCTCCTTCCTGCCCTCTTCGAGCGCCGCGTCGTCGTAGAAGTAGCGCACTTCGTCCTTGCGCTGCATCTTGTAAAGCGGCGGCATGCCGATGTAGACGTGCCCCTCCGTGATGAGGGGACGCATGTAGCGGAAGAAGAAAGTCAGCAGCAGCGCCCTGATGTGCGCGCCGTCCTGGTCCGCGTCCGCGAGGATGATCACCTTGTCGTACTTGAGGTCGTTTATGTCGAAATCCGGCTCTATGCCGGTGCCCAGCGCGCTGATGATGGTGGAGATCTCCTCGTTGGCGAGGATCTTTTCAAGCGGCGCCTTTTCGACGTTGAGCGGCTTGCCTCTGAGAGGGAGTATCGCCTGGAAACTCCTGTCCCTCGCCTGCTTCGCGCTGCCGCCCGCGGAGTCGCCCTCCACGATGAACAGCTCGTTGACGGCGGCGTTCCTGCCCGTGCAGCTGCTGAGTTTGCCGATGAGGTTGGAGCCGTTGAGTTTGTTCTGCTGACGCGCGATGTCCTTGGCACGCTTCGCCGCCTCGCGCGACTTCGCCGCGCCCATCGCCTTTGAGATGATCTTCTCCGCCGCGCTCTTGTAACCGCGCATGCCGATGAGCGCCTCCAGCTTCTCGGACACGAGATTCTCGACCTTGCTCTTGACTTCCGGATTGCCCAGCTTCCCCTTGGTCTGTCCTTCGAACTGCACATTCTGCATCTTGACGGTGATGACCGCCACCATTCCTTCGCGGAAGTCCTCTCCGAGCAGATTCGCCTGTTTCTCCTTGAGGATGTTGTTCTTGCGCGCAAACTCGTTGAACACCTTCGTCACGGCGGTCTTGAATCCCACCTCGTGCGTGCCACCGTCCGGAGTCGGAATGTTGTTGACGTAGGAATGAATGGTCTCGGCATAGCCGTCGGTATGCTGAATGGCGACTTCCACTTCGAAGTTGCCGTCTTTCGCCTCGACGTACAGCGGCTTGTCGTAAAGAGGCGTCCTGCCCTCGTTGAGATACTGCACATAGTCCGCTATGCCGCCCTTGTAACAGAATGTGTCGCGGCGCGAGCTTCCGCCCGCAAGCGGCAGACGGTTGTCCTCAAGAATTATCGTGATACCTTTGTTGAGATACGCTACCTCGCGCATTCTCTCCGCGATGTCGTCGTAGCGGAACTCCTCCTTGCCGAACACGCGCTCGTCGGGTTTGAACGTGACCGTAGTCCCCCTGTCCTTTGCCTTGCCCACCAGCGTCAGCGGAGTCTTGACGACGCCGCTTTTCACCTTGCCGCCCACCTGAGGGGAATGGAACTCCGCACGGTAGAGATTGCCGTCGCGCTTCACTTCCACCGTCAGCCACTCCGATAGCGCGTTGGTGACGGACGCGCCCACGCCGTGCAGACCGCCGGAGAAAGTGTACTGACCGTTGTCGAATTTCGCACCGGCGTGCAGCTGGGTGAACACCACCTCGACGCCGCTTATCCTGAGTTTCGGGTGCTTGTCCACGGGCAGCCCTCTGCCGTTGTCGCTGACGCGGGCGACGTTGCCGTCCAGGAGTTCGATGACGACGGTGTCGCCGTAACCGTTGGCCACCTCGTCGACGCTGTTGTCGATGATCTCCCACAGGATGTGGTGCATGCCTTTGGACCCGGTCGTGCCGATATACATACCGGGGCGCGTCCTGACCGCGTCCAGCCCCTCGAGCACTTTTATCTTGTCGGAATTGTAATTGTCGCCTTTTTTCTGAACCATCTGTCCCCCGCCCGTGTCGTGCGCCGTCGCGCGTTATGCGCGCCGCATGCGTGTGCAGAATATAGAATTATAGAGTGATTATACCACAATATCTTGCGATACGAAAGCGTTTTACACAACTTAATGACAAATTCCGCGTTCTGATCCCGCGGCGGACGGAAAGCCGCCGTTGCGGGACGGAAAAAGCGCCGTCCGGGACGCCGTAAGAGCCGGCATGCATTTACACCGCGGCGGAGCGGGGCGGGAAACACTCTCCCGACCGCAAGTCCAGCCGCCTGACAAGGTACCCGGCGGTATCCGCGCTGCAGCAGCCGACGGCTCTTTGCCAGAGCAGCAGTCCGAACCTGTCCTTGTACGGTTCGTACACGGGCTGGACGTAATTTACCGGGGTGACGTACGCCTCCGCGCTTCCGACATAGCGCCCGTCCTTCCACAGCATATCGCCGTAAGGGCCGTCCGACACGTCGAAACGCGCGAAAGATCCGCCGCCCCAAAAGACTTCGACATATCCCCCGTCTGCGAACGCCGCGGAAAACGGGTTGTCCGTCGCCGCCGCGTCAAACAGCACTTCCGCCCCCTCGGAAAGGTCGAAAACGTAATAGTATCCGAATCCGCCGCTGCCGCCCGTCGAAGCGGCATAAAAGAGCTGGTCGTACCCCTTTCCGAGAAAATCGAACGCCGCAAGCGAAGGCGAATATCCGGAGTCCTCAGGCGGCGCGAAACACGCTCCGCCCTCCGCGCACACTACGATGTCCGTACGGTAAGGGCTTCCTGCCTCGCCCGACGCGTACAGGCGCACGGTACTCTCTCCGCCGCCTTCCGAAAAGACGGACGTCACGGAGCATATCTCCTCTCTTTCCGCCGCGCGCGCCGGAGCGCCGCCGGTCGGCGGTACGGCTGCAAAAGCCGCGCATACGGCGGCGATCAGAGCGGTAAACAGCGCGGTTTTCGGCTTTTTCATACCGTAAGTATGCGCCGCTTTGCAAAAATCCTCCGGTTTTGCGGGAACTCCGCCTCAAAAAAAGAACGCGCCTTCCGGCGCGCTCCGCTTTGCTTACACGGGGATCACTCCGCGTTCCCCGTCATCTTCTTTATCGCGGCGAGGAAGTCCGCATAGACCTCTTCTCGGTTGATCTCGTTCAGTATCTCGTGCCGCGCGTCGGAATACAGCTTCATCGTCACGTCCCTGACGCCGAGATCGACGTACTGCTTGTAGAGCTTCTCCACCAGCTTGCCCGCGCCGCCGACGGGATCCATCGCACCGCTGAATATCGCGATCGGCTTGTCCTTGTCTATGCCGGCGAGGTTCTCCTTCCTGTACGACTCCTTCAGTCCGCTGAAGAAGAACTTGAAGAACGCGATGGACATCACGCCGCCGCACTGTTCGTCGAATATGTATTTCCTCACCTGTTCGCGGTCGCGCGAGAGCCACGCGAACTCCGTCTTGTCCTTCTTGAACTTCGCGTTGTAGGAGCCGAAACTGAGCTTGTTGAGCAGTTTGCCCTCTTTCTCGCCGCCGAGCAGCCTGTACTGCAGGTTGGCGACCGCGCAGCCCGTGTCGAGAAGCATGCCTTTCATGTTGGCGGAACCGCAGAGTATCGCGCCGCACGAATCGTTGGGCAGCTCGATGTATCTCTGTCCGAGCATGCTGCCGTAGCTGTGTCCGAGATAGACGACGGGCAGACCGAAGCGCTCCTTGAGGTGCGCGGTGACGGCGATCTCGTCACGGACGGTGTCGCCGAAGATGTCGCCCTTGTGGTAGCCGTAAATGCCCTTCTTGCTCTGCTTGGTGCTTGTCATGCCGTGGGCGCGGTGATCGTCCGCGTACACGATGTATCCCGCCGCGTTGAGGAACTGCGCGAACGCGTCGTAACGCCGCGCGTGCTCCGCCATACCGTGGGAGATCTGGACGACGCCTTTGGGATTCTTCACATCGTTCCATATATAGCATTGCAGGATGGTGTTGTCGAAACTGGTGAATTTTTCGGGTTTCATAATTTCCGCCTCTGAAGTGATAAATCGTTGACCGTTGATTATCTTAACACAAGTGCCGTCGGAATGCAAACTAAAATTATTTGCGCGCATACTATGAAAGCGCGGAACGGCACGTTCCGCCCCCGGAGGGAACATGAGAAAGATACTTCTTGCGGGAGGAGGCACGGGAGGACACATATATCCCAATCTCGCGCTGCTCCCCGCCCTTGAAAGACTGGATGTCGAAGCCGTGTACGGAGGCGCGGAAGGCGACACGGCGGAATCGCGCGCCGCACGGCTCGCCGGGCTGGAATTTTTCGGCGTGCCGTGCGTGAAACTCGTGCGCTCGTTCTCCCCCGCCGCCCTTGCCAACAACCTCTCCGTACCGCGTGCTCTGGCGCGGGGAGTGCGTGCCGCAAAGGAAGTCCTCGTGCGCGAAAGACCTCTGCTCGTGTTCTCGAAAGGCGGCTTTGCCGCACTCCCGTTCGCGCTCGCCGCACAGAAACTCGGCATACCCGTGATCTGTCACGAATCCGACTCAACTCCGGGTTTATCCAACCGTATTGCGGCTATGAAAGGCGCGATCGCGCTGTCGGCGTATCCGGGATCGAAGTTCGGAGAGTTCGTCGGCATGCCCGTGAGGGAGGAACTGTTCTGCCGCGACGGAGCGAAGGAACGCGCCGCCCTCGGCATAGGTCGGGAGGAAAAAGTCCTGCTGGTCGCGGGCGGCAGCAGCGGAGCGCAGGCGCTCAGCGCCGCAGTGGCGCGGCTCCTTCCGTACCTGACAAAGAAATATACGGTGATACACCTCACCGGCAAGGGAAAGCCCGCCGCGGGCGAACGCACGGACAGGTATATACCCGTGGAATATTCCGACGACATGGGCGCGCTGTATGCGGCGTGCGACGTAGTGCTCTCGCGCGCCGGAGCGACCGCCGTCGCCGAGCTCGCCGCGCTCGGCAAACGCGCCGTATTCGTCCCTCTGCCCAAGGGGATATCCCGCGGCGACCAGATCCCCAACGCCGAGCTTGCGCGCAGGCACGGGGCTGCGGTAGTGGCGCAGGACGCAGACCTCGCCGCCAGACTTTATCCCGTGGTCGTGCGCGCGTTTTCCGCTCCTCCGATGCGCCGCATCTCTTCCGACGCGAACGGAAAAATTGCGTCCGTTATCGATGCTACAATACGGCGAGGTGTGAAATGCAAAGACAGAAAACCATCGCCAAATGGCTCGTGATCATATTGCTCTGCACCGTTGCCGTGGGAGCATACATAATGTACGACGCGCTCTATGTCGGAGAGGGCGGCGGCGCTTCCGCCGACGTAGGTACGGAACAGCCCGATCCCTCCCCCTCCGAGCCGGAAACTCCCGATCCCGACCCGCCCTTCTACACCGAACTTCCGAGGCCGACGCAGACTTACGCCGGTATAGAAGTCGCGCACGCGGGCGGCGAAGGGGACGAAACCGTGCTCGGCGCGGTGTTCACCGCGGACAGGGAATACGTCTTTTTCTCATCGGAGTCCGAGGAATACGACTGCCGCGGAAGCGGCGTGTACGTCGCGGTGTATTCAGAGGGCGCGCTCATCGCCGTCACGCGGTTTGCGGCCGCCGGAAGCGCGTTCGGCGGCGCGAAACTGACCGCGAACGGCGTTGCCGCCGCAGTGTCCGGCGAAGAGTCGGGCACTCTCTTCCTCTTCGACAAATCCGGCGGAGTGAAAGGCGAAGCGTCCGTTCCCCTTTTCGAGTCCGCTTTCCTTCTCCTCGCCGACGGGAACCTCACCGTCTTTTACTCGGACGGCGTGCGCCTCGGCGTGTGCACCGTCGGCGAAGGACTGTCGGTAGACGTATCGCCATTCCGCTTGGGCGGCGCGTACACCGTGCGCGAAGGCTTCGCCGCAGGCGGCTCGTTCGTGCTCGCCGCAGACAACGGACAGGACGTCGCCGTGATCACATATACGCACGCAAGCGGTTTTATCAATACGAAAACGTATTCTCAAACCTCGTTTAAGCAAATTGTCCCCGTCGCCGGCGAAGACGGCGCGGCGTTCTGCCTGCTGGGAGGCAGGTCGGACGGCGTGCTGCTCTCCGTCATCGGAGCGGACGGAACGGAAGAGTCCGCGGCGGTGCTCGAAGGCTCTGCCGACGCGGCTCTTTTCGGGGACGGTACTTCCCTCACCCTCGTGCGCACGGGGCTTACCGAAACCTATTGCCGACATCTCGACCTCATCTCATCCGTCACCACCGCGTTCACCGTCGGCGACGTGCTCGCCGTGAGAGAGAGCGGCGGAAAACGCGTCATCCTGTCCCGTTCGGAGGACGGTAGAGCGACGGCATGGCTCTCCGAAGACGGGGGCGGATTCCTCTCCGTGGCGGAGTGCGACGGCGGCGAAGGCAATGCCGCGGCGGAGTTTTACGGCGGCAGTCTTGCGCTCGTGCTCTCCTCGCGTTCGCGCGACGGGATATTCTTCGAGAATTTCGGCGGCGCGGACGCCTACTTCGTGCGCATACCCCTGTGACGCCGCGCGCACTTGCGGCGTCCGTGCGCGCCGCAGGCGCATACGTTGCGCACGCATGTTGACAAAACGCGGTCCGCAGAGTAAAATGTAAATATGAGATCGGCACATACATCCGAACAGAAACCGGAAAACAAAGGCCTCGTCTTCGCAGGACTGGGGGTTTCGGCGGCGGCATTCATCCTCGCCGTCGTGCCGCTCATACTGTTTTTCGTGCCCGGCGCGGTCGGCGGCGGCGCGAATCCTTTCGTGCAGACCGGCATCTACACCAATGCGGCGGCAGTCGCGGCGAGTTTTGCCGGAGTGGTGATGACCGCGGCGGCGAAACCGCGCTCCGGCATAGCGCGGCTGAGTCTGTTTTTCGGAGCGACGGCATTCCTCGTCGGACTCGCCTGCTTCATACTGTGCCTGGTCTTCGGCGCGATAATCCCCCTTCACAACATCGTGTGACCG
>DVJC01000090.1 GCA_018710835.1 Candidatus Limadaptatus stercoravium
GGATTCGAACCGAGGACCTCTTGAATGCAAATCAAGCGCTCTACCAACTGAGCTACACCCCCAAAGTGAATGCTAAAAAATCATATCACCCGACTTTGCGTTTGTCAAACGATTTTAAGAATATTGTCATACGCCGTCGCGCAATTGTGCGGACGGGCTTTGCCCCCACCCAGAAGATCTCGCTCTCCACACCCTCTTCTGCAAGAGTCCCGGCTATCTCGTTCAGCGCCGCATTGGTGCAGCCGTTCTTTCTCGGACTTCCGTTGACAAGCAAAACTTTCATATTCTCTCCTCCGTTGCCGACCGCCGCTTTCCCGATCCCGCGGAATGCTCCTGCGGAGGATTGATGACGGCACGGTCATTCTATTCTTTTTATTATACGCGCTGGCACGCCTGCGGCTACGCAGTTAGCCGGGACGGACGTTGTCACCACCGCGCCCGCTGCGATCACGCTGTTGTCGCCTATCGTTACGCCGGAAAGTATGGTGGCATGCGAGCCTATCCACACGTTCCTGCCGACCGTGATCGGGTGCGCGACCATGCTCGCACGGTCGGACGAATCGAGCATGTGGTCAAGCGTCGCGAACACAACCTGGTGCCCGATAAGGCATCCGTCGCCTATGGTCACCCCGCCCTGATCCTGAAAACAGCACCCGGAGTTGATGAACACGTTCTTCCCTATGGTGAGGTTTCTGCCGCAGTCGGTGTAGATGGGCGGAAAGAGAGCGAACCCTTCGTCAACGGGCTTACCCGTGAGTTCGGACATCAGCGCGCGCTGTTCCTCCGGCGTATGATACGCTCCGTTGATCTCGGCGGTGATCTTCTGCGCCTCTCTCGCCATAGGACGCATACACGCGGTAAGTTCCGTGCCCTTCTCAAGATAAAGTCCGTCGTGCATGGCGGCAATGTATTCTTCCGGCGTCATATCCGCTCCTCCGCAAATCTTTTCTGCGTGCATTATACCCCCTGCACGCGCGGTATGTAAAATATCTTATTTGCATAATTTCTATGTCCGCAGCCTATGCTCGGCGCACACGCCGGCACACGGCGGACGCGCGCGCACCGGTCTTGACGGACGCGCCGCCGCGCGGTATCATAGACGCGGGCGATATGCCCTCGAAAAAACGGCTCCGCCGCAGCACATGCCGGCTGCGCCCGAAGAAAAAGGAGAAAAATACCATGCCTACATGCGAAAACACCCGCCCCTGTCCCTGCACCTACCCCTGCCCCCGTCACGGCAAATGCTGCGAATGCGTGGCGCACCACCGCGACCGTGAAGGCGGCGTCCCCGGCTGCTTTTTCACCAAAGAGGGAGAGGCGACCTACGACAGGAGCGTCGCCGCCCTCTGGCGCGACTACAGCAACCGTAAATAAAACTCTTTTCCCCGCCGCGAGGTGGAAGAAGCGTTTGCCGGCTGAGGTCCGCCGTCATGCGGACGGTATCGCCAATATTGTATCAAAACAGCAAAAAACGCCGTTCATACGGCGTTTTCGCATAGTTAAACGTCATATATTTTCGTCATAAGCGCGGAGGACTTCGAAAAGCTCGTCGGAGATGATGTGTTCTATGCGGCAGGCGTTCTCCTCGGCGAGCTCCTTGTCCGCGCCCATGGAACGCAGCACGCGCGTGATCACACGGTGGCGTTCGTACACCGCCGCCGCCTTCTCCAGTCCCTGCCCGGTGAAGGACAGGTCGCCGCCCTTCCCTATCGTGACGTATCCCTTCTCGATGAGCAGATTCACTCCGCGCGAAACGCTGGACTTTGCATATCCCAGCTCCTCGACGATGTCTACGGAACGCACCGAGCCTTTCCGCTTTTTCAGGAGCAGTATGGTTTCGAGATACATCTCTTCGGATTCGTGCGATCTGATCATGCCTTTCTCCTTTTGCCGCCCCTGCCTTGCACGGGGAACGACGGGCGCAACCGCCGTCCGACATCCCGTTTTGCGCCGCACGGCGTACTGTTCTTCCGCGGCGCCATGCGTTCGCATATGCGAACACCGCGTCCGCAAAAAGGGAACGGCTGCCGCGCCTTTCCCTAGTGCGGGGTGTATTCTTACAACGCGATTATACTATGCCCCGCCCCGAAATGCAAGCGGCATTTTGTCAGCCGAGCGCAACGTCGAGGATCATCATGAGCACGAATCCGCTCACGACTCCCCATGTGCCGAGGTGGGGATGTTCCTGCAGTTTCGCCTCCGGGATGAGGTCCTCCGCGACAACGAACAGCATGGCGCCCGCCGCGAAAGCGAGCAGCCAGGGCTGCAGTATCTCGACATACGATGTGAGAAAATAGCCTATGACGGCAAAGATCGGCTCCACTATGCCGCTGCCCGCTCCGTAAAGAAAGGCTTTGAAACGGCTGCCCGTCGCCGCACGCAGGGGCAGCGCCACCGCAGCGCCTTCGGGGAAGTTCTGCACCGCCATGCCGATCGAGAGAATGAGCGCGCCGTAGAACGCCTCCTCTCCTCCCGTTGCCGCCGCCGCGCCGAACACCACGCCCGCGGCGAGCCCCTCCGGGATGTTGTGTATCGTGACTGCAAGGAACATTTTGGTGGACATCGCCGCTTTCGATGGCACGCCCTCCACCTCGTTGGTGCCGGTGTGTATGTGGGGCACGACTTTGTCCAGCACGGTAAGGAATATCCCGCCGACCACGATGCCTATCGCCGCAGGCAGCCACGCCAGTTCGCCGTAACTCTCCGCGCCTTCGAGCGAAGGGATGATGAGCGACCATACGGAAGCCGCGATCATTATACCCGCCGCGAATCCCAGGAACAGCGTATTGAACTTGGGCGAGATGTCCTTCTTGAAAAAGAAAACCAGCGCCGCGCCCGCCGCCGTGCCGATAAAAACCAATACGAAACCTAAAACGGTCATGCCCGTTGTGCTCATAAACCGATCTCTCCTATGAAGCCGACTCTTTCCTTACAACTATTTATATGCCTTTCACTTCCGGGCAAGGTGTGCCTGCAGCCGCTTTGCGCCCGTCGGGATTTCATTCGGTGTCGGAATCGTCCTCCGAACGCACGGAGAGCCGCACTATCTCCCCCGTTTCCTTCTTGATATACGTATTGTCGAGCTGCGCGCGGAGTCCCCCGACCACGCTGTCGATATACGCGCGTCTGAGCTTCGCCTGCTCCGCCTTTTCCTCTTCGGTCAAGCCCTCGGCCTTAGCCTTGCGGGCAAGCTCGTTGATCCTTCCGATATCCAATGCCATAATCACCTCATTCACATAAAACGCACATTAAGTGTGCCAGTCTATCGCTTCAAACCCGTGTTCGGTCAAAAACGCGTTGGTCTTGCTGAAATGTCTGCACCCGAAGAACCCGTAATACGCCGAAAGCGGAGAGGGATGCGGACACTCCAGGATGAGATGCTGCGGCGCGGTGATGAGCGACTTCTTGGCGCGTGCGTTTCCGCCCCAGAGCAGAAACACCATGGGCTCGCGCCTGTCGTTGAGCCGGCGTATGACCTCGTCGGTGACCTCTTCCCAGCCCTTGCCGCGGTGCGAATTGGGCTGCCCGGCGCGTACGGTGAGCACGGTGTTGAGCAGAAGCACTCCCCTCTCCGCCCACGGGACGAGATAGGGCGACTTGTTGTCTATGCCGACGTCGTCGCGGATCTCCTTGAATATGTTGACAAGGGACGGCGGCGCCGGCACGCCGGGCTTGACGGAAAAGCACAGCCCGTGCGCCTGTCCTTCGCCGTGATAGGGGTCCTGACCGAGAATGACCGCCCTGACCTTTTCGTACGGAGTATAGCGCAGCGCGTTGAAAATGTCGTGCATGTCGGGATAGACCGTGCGGGTGCGGTACTCAGCCTTCAGAAACCCGCGCAATGCGGCATAGTTGTCCGAAAGGAACACGTCGTGAAGTATGTCGTCCCAGGAATTGCCGATGTTGACCATGTGAACATTATACCACAGCCGGCGCAGGTTGCAACAATACCGCGCCCCAATGTTGCCTGCGGCTAACCGTTTTTGCGCCTTTGCGCCGCGCCCACCCGCGGAAAATCCGGACGTCGACGTATAAAACCGCCCTCTTGCCGCCATACTATCCTCGACAGGCATAAGTCTGAACCGGGGCGCGTCCCCAAAAAGGAGTGAACATGGAAAACACCAAATCCAGAGCAAACGGCAGACAGTCTTCCGCGGCAAGCGAAAGCAACAGCAAGGCGCAGGCCGGCAAACAGGCGAAAGCCTCCAAGAACGCGTCCGACGCGAAGGGCTGCAAGAACTGCAAGTAACCGTTGCAAACAAGGAAAATCCCCGTCATCCGACGGGGATTTTCCTTTGCGCCGTCAGCCGCGGCCGACGGCAAAGAGGTAACGCATGCTCACGCGTTGCGCTTCCAGTAATAATCGCAATACGTCGACGAAAGCCACGTTGCAGCCGTTACCCGGTTTGAAAGCACCGAAAGATAAGAGCCGCCGGTTGCCGCGCCGTTCGAAGCCAGATACCATCCCGTCGTATGCTCAAACGTCACAAACGTCAGCCCCGTACAATCCTCAAACGCGCACCGCCCTATGCTCGTCACGCTGTCCGGGATGGTCACGGACATCAACCCGGCGCAGCCGGAAAAGGCATAACGTCCTATCTCCGTCACATTCCTGCCGATGGTCACACCCGTCACATCGGGACGGCTCGACGAGCTGCTTACATTAAACATATTCGCCGGGATGCTCGTCACACTGTCGCCGAACGTCACTCTTATACCGTCGCCGGACGTGCCGGCATTGTAAAAGACGCCGCCGCTTTGTAAAAAATCGCCCGCGGCAACCGCGTTCCAGTTGATTTCCGTCAGTCCGGTACAATTTCGGAAAGCACCGCTTCCCACACCGGTCACTCCTTCGCCTATGACGACGGATGTCAGCCCTGTACAACCCTGGAAGGCATGACTCCCTATGCTCGTCACGCCATCCCCTATGGTCACGGACGTCAAGCCGTAGCAAGAACGGAAGGCAGAATTCCCTATGCTAGTCACACTGCCAGGGATAGTAATGGACGTCAAACCCGTGCAACCCGAGAAGGCAGAACTCTCTATCCATGTCACGCTGTCGGGAATGGTGACGGAAGTGAAGGACGCTTCGCCGGAAAACGCGTATGCGCCTATCCCGGTGATCCCGTCCGGAATGACGAGGTCGGACGGAAGCACCGCTCCGT
Organism: Candidatus Limadaptatus stercoravium; assembly: GCA_018710835.1. GTDB lineage: Bacteria > Bacillota > Clostridia > Christensenellales > CAG-917 > Limadaptatus > Limadaptatus stercoravium. The sequence goes on from DVJC01000090.1 coordinate 5,166, forward strand.
CGGCAACTCCGAGCAGCACGCCGTCGGAGGCGACGTCGAAGAGCACGTTCCATCTCGCATAATAAACGGCGTCCTTCCAAAAACGCGCGGAATCGTCGAAAAGTTCGCCGTCGCCTTCGGGAGTCGTGTACCAGCCGAGAAATTCCGCATCCGCGCGCACGGGATCCGCCGGAGCGGAAACGAATCCGCCGAGGATGACGGTCTTTTCCCTGCCGCCGCTGCCGCCGTTGGCGTCGAAGGCGACCGTGACGGTCGAGGCGGTATCGCGGTAGTTGATGAGGGATACGCGTTCGAATCTTTTCTCCGTTCCGCCGAAATCGTCAACGAGAGTGAAACCGTCCCACGACGCCTGCCACAGCATGTAAGAATCCTCGACGTCGCCGAACCAATCGTCGTTGTATTTGAGCGTGAGCGTGTTGCCGTTCCTGCTCCAGGTGCCTTTGTCCGCAAAGCGGTCATCCCTCGTGCCGTAATGCCACTCGTAATCCGTCGCGGTGAAGCTGAAAAACTCGTTGGGATCGTCTATGTTGACGTATATTCCGCGCAGTCCCATGAAACAAGTGCACAGCGTCACAAACGCGACGACAAGCAGTATGCACAGGAAAATACCGCCTTTGTGCGCGCCCGCCCATTCGGCGAAAGTCGCGCGCGCCGTGTCTTTGACATGGCGGTCGAAAGCCTCCCTGTCCGCCGCTTCCGCCCTTTCGAGCTGTGAGAGCCTGCGTTTGAGCGCGGCGATCTCCTCTCCGTGATCGCCGACGGTGACTTCCTCCTCCTTCGGCATCTCCTGCTCCGCGCCGTTTTTGCGGCGGCGCAGATATCCTTTGCCGCACGCGCTGCACCGCCAATAGTCGTGCTCAAGCGGCACGAGCGGCGCTCCGCATGAGGGACAAACGGGCGCCTTACCGTCCGTCCGGACGGATTGCGCCGCCGTACCGTCATCGGGAGCCCCCTCCGCCGAAACTCCGCCGTCCGCGGTATCCTCTCCCTGCGCGCGCGTTTCGCCACCCTCCTCGGCGGCGACCTGAGCCGCTTCTTCGCCGCTATCTTCGTCCCGCGCCGGAAAGGTGTCCTGCACGGGATACGTTTCCTCCGCCTGCGGACGTTCGGCTGCGGCTTCCGCCGACGGTGCTTCCGCCGGCTTCGTTTCGCCGCCGCTCCGTGCCGGCGCGGCAGTTTCCACCGCCTGCGGCTGCTTTTGCTTCTTCACAAATTTCCTGCCGCACAATCCGCACTGCCATTCGCCGTTGCCCAGCGAAAAAAGTTCGCCGTTGCATTTGGGACAAGTTGCCATAGTTCTTTCCTCCCTTTTTGAGCGGTCCGGAAACCCCGGATTTCCGCCCTTTTCCCCCATCGTAAAAACCGAACCGTGCATTAAGTGTGTGTTTTGAAGCGTTTTTTGAATTTTTTTTGTAAAACATAGTTAATCCGCGGCGTTCTTCCGTCCGTTTCCGCCGCTCTGTGGGGGTATTATACCCCCACTCCCCCGAACTGTTGCGTTATACCTTTCACGATTTTTAATAAAATAATAGCTTGTTCGAGATAAACAGTAACAGCCATCTCTGCGCTCTGTGGGGGAATTATTCCCCCACACCCCTTGATAAACAATTGTGTAAAACCACGATATTTGGATTAAGTTTTGCCCCACCGAAAATGCTTTCGGTGGGGGCCCCAAGACGCGAAAAGCGCCTGCGGATAGACAGGAGCGCACTATATATCGTACGTGGATGTTCAGTCCGCAGGCGCTTGACAAAGCAATTCGCCAATCTGCCCCACAAAATGTTCATTTTGCGGGGACCCCGGATCTATACCCACGAAAAATCCTGCGGATTTTACGCGGGGACCCCGGATAGCGCGGTTGAAAACGCCGCCATTCGGATGAGATGTGCACCATCACTCTCTCGTAAAACCGCGATATTTGAGCGTCAGACAAGGAAATGCCCCTTCCGTAAAAGGGAGCGTGCTAAGTCGTACGTGACCGCATTTTTACCCCACCGAAAATACTTTCGGCGGGGACCCCTGTGCGGAAGGGGCTTTGACGCAGTATCACGCCAATCTACCCCACAAAATTTCCTACGGAAATTGTTGCGGGGACACCGAGCGCGGTTGAAAACGCCGTCATTCGGATAAGATGCACCACCGC
>DVJC01000091.1 GCA_018710835.1 Candidatus Limadaptatus stercoravium
ATTTTAACACATGTCGAATTTTTTGTAAACCGTTTGCGAGTGTGTTACACCCCGGCGTCCCCGTACTTTTATGCACTGCCGCACGCGACCGCCGTCCGCCGCACAGTCTGTACATGATGTGAAGAAAAGTCAGCCCGGCGCTCAGCCGCGTTCCCGTACCTTTGCACGCCGCCGAAAACTATCTCCGTCCGCCGCGCAGTCTGTACGTGATGTGCCGCGAAAGTCAGCCCGGCGCTCAGCCGCGGTACGCAGAATGACAATATCGTTATTGATTGTCTTGAGAATGAAGAAATTGTGTGATATACTGTTTGGGATTACGGGGCTTTGTTCCGGAACAAGCGAGGAAATATGTTCGTTACATTCGAGGGTTGCGAGGGCGTCGGCAAGTCCACTCAGCTCAATATGCTGAAAGAATATCTGAAGAACACGGGGCAGGAAGCGGTGTACGTCCGCGAACCCGGCAGCACGGAGATCTCCGAGAAGATCCGCGCCATAATCCTCGACCCCGCCAACACGGAAATGACTGCGCAGACGGAAGCGCTGCTGTATGCCGCCGCCCGCGCCCAGCTGGTTGCGGAAGTAATTCTTCCCGCTCTCGAAAAGGGCAGGACGGTCATCTGCGACAGGTACGTCGACAGCTCCGCCGCCTATCAGGGTTACGCGCGCGGACTCGGCATAGACTTCGTGCGGAAGATCAACTCCTACGCCATCGAAAACGCCATGCCGGACGTCACGGTATTCATCGATCTGCGCCCGTCAGCGTCCTTCAGAAGCGTGCGGCGCGACGACAGGCTCGAACGCGAGGAAGCGGAGTTCCACGACCGCGTGTACGACGGATATATCGCGCAATCACGGAGTTCAAACGGCAGATTCGTGATGATAAAACCCGAAAAGGACAAAAACGAAACCCACCGCAAGATCATCGCCGCGCTCCGCGGCAAAGGGGCGATCAAGTGACTCCTCCTCTCTTCGAGAACACTCTCCGCGCCAGCCGCGCGTACTACCTCATCGGCAAGGACATGCAGCTGGGGCTGGGACACGCGTACATGGTGGTGTCCCCCGACGACGAGATCGTCAAGGAGTTCTTTACGCTTGTCGCGGCGAGAATGTACTGCGCTTCGGGCAGGGCGTGCATGGAGTGCCGCGGCTGCAAAACCGTGCTGGACGACAACAATCCCGACGTGTTCGTGCTCAACGAACGGGGAGAAAAGATAAAAGTACAGGAGATCAGGGACATGATCTCCTCCGTGAGCATAAAACCGCTCAGCGGCGTCAAGGCTTATTTCGTGTGCCGGGCGGATCTCATGACGGCGGACGCGCAGAACAAGCTGCTCAAGACTCTCGAAGAGCCGCCGGAAGGCGTGACGATATTCCTCGGCGCCGCCAACGAATCCGGCATACTCGATACCGTGAAATCGCGGTGCCGAAAAGTCTACATCGACGTGTTCGACCGCGAAACAGTCTACAACGCGCTGAAAGAGATGGGGTGCGCGCCCGACGAAGCCGCCGTCGCAGCGGCGTGCTGCGAAGGACAGCTGGGCAAAGCGCGCGTCATCGCGTTTTCGCCGGAATACGGCGAACGCTACTCCGACGCGCTCACTCTGCTGGAGCGGCTGAAAAAGAGCCGCGACATACTCGCCGCGGAAACGGTGCCCTCGCTCAAATCCGGCGAAAGCGAGTTCCTCAAAGTGCTCGCCGTCGCGGTACGCGACGTCATCTCGGCAAAACAGGGCGCGCCGCTCTTCTTCGGGGCGGACACCGCGTCACGCATAGAAAAAATCGCGCAGGACTTCTCTCTCCGCGCGCTCGCGCTCACCGAAAACGCGATCAGCCGTGCGCAGCAGAAGCTCGCTTTCTCCGTCAATACGGCGGCGGTCGAGGACAGCCTGCTTTTCGAAATATTGGAGGTCAAACACAAATGGCAGTCATAGTCGGGATAAAATTCCGCAATTCAAATAAGGTGTACTACTTCGATCCCGTGGGGATAGAGTTCGCCGAGGGCGACGGCGTCATCGTCGAAACCGCGCGCGGACAGGAATACGGCACGGTGTCCATCCCCAACCGCGAAGTGGAGGAAAAAGAGGTGGTATCCCCCCTCAAACCCGTCATCCGCAAAGCAACGGCGGAGGACGACAAACGGCTGGAGAAGAACCTCGCCGACCGTGCGCCCGCGCTCCGCACCATACGCGACAAAGCGGCTCAGCTGGGGCTGAACATGAAACTTGTGGACGCGGAATACACATTCGACCGCTCCAAACTCATCTTTTACTTCACCGCGGACGGGAGAGTGGATTTCCGCGAGCTGGTGCGCACGCTCGCGTCCATATTCAAAGTGAGGATAGAACTCCGTCAGATCTACGAGCGCGACGACACCAAGATGCGCGGAGCGCTCGCCGCCTGCGGCAGACCCTGCTGCTGCACCACCCACCTGCCCGACTTTGAGAAAGTGTCCATCAAGATGGCTAAGATACAAGGGCTGTCACTCAATCCGCAGAAGATAAGCGGCGTGTGCGGAAGGCTGCTTTGCTGCCTGAAATACGAGAACGACTACTACAGCGAAGTCTACAAGAAGATGCCGAAAGTCGGCAGTAAGGTGCACACCGCGGACGGCGACGGCGTGGTGGAATCCAACGATCTCATCAAACAGACTTCGCGCGTGCGCGTCCTCACCAAGGACGGCTCTTACGACGTCAAGACCTACAGGCTGGACGAGCTGCGCACCACCGCCCGTCAGACGGAACCGGACGACTCGGCGGAAGCGGACGCGCCCGAAGCGTAAGACTGCGGCGGTCACCGGGAGCGCGCCGCGCCCGTTCACGCATCACGGCGGCGGGGCGCAAGTTCGCAACGGCGAATTTTTAGTCCCGCGGCGCGTGTTTTTCGTTTAATCGGTTGAACTTCCGCGGCGCGTGTGCTATCATGATTGCGGTCGGAAGACCAATACGTTGAAAGGAGCGGAAACCATGGCAAGAGTTATCAGCGATGAATGCATTTCTTGCGGAGCGTGCGCAGACACCTGCCCTGTGTCGGCGATCTCCGAGGGCGACGGCAAGTATGTCGTCAATGCGGACGAGTGCATCGACTGCGGCGCGTGCGAAGACGGCTGCCCCGTCGGCGCGATCTCCGAAGCGTAAGTCTACAAACGAATCAATCACAGCACAAAAAGGAGCGTTCGCGCTCCTTTTTGTTTTTATCCGATCTGTTTTCACGTGACTTGGGAGCGATGGACATCATCTTGGTGATGGAAAACTCCGATGGAACCAACTTCACGTCCCGCGTGGAATATTGAACCCCCTCCTTCCCTTCGGGCGTTCCTCCCCCGTGCAGTCTAAACTGTAGTGCTCCCAAAATGCGGGACTAACGCTTTACCTCTACAAGAGTTTTTAATATCGCACTGACATAACCAAGCGGAAAACAGTACTCACCGAAATCCCTGCACGGGCGGAGGAATTCGGCGCTCGCACACTTACGCCCGTGTCTCCTTAATTGCTCATCTAGTGCTCGGCACTCACTTTTCGCGCCGCGGCGTTCAAGCGGCGGCTCTGCCGCCTGTGAACGCTTGGGTGAGCGGCGCGTAGTTCCGTCCTCAAATAAGTGAACGTCGGGTATGAGCTCCCTTGTCCGTCTCCGAACGGGTGAACATTTAGAAAATGGTTTTACTTCATCTTCGAACGGGTGAACGTCGAGTATAAGTTTATCCTCCCATCTGTGAATAAGCGCACGTCGTTTTTAAATATTCCCCCCCCCCAAAAAAAAACACCTCACAAGCCCGCAAAACCCGTAGTGATTTTTTGCGGAGCTCCCTTGGTGAGAAGCAGCCTCGCGGGAAGAAAAAAGACACCGACTTTGTCGGTGTCTCCTCGTACCATGAGGGATTCGTAAGGAGCGAAGCGACGGAATAGCGGGCTTGGGCGGAGAAACGGCTGATGTGCGGACTTTTGGATGATATACCGTTATTCAACGCTCGGACGTGCGGACAGTGTCGTTCTTCTCCGCACAAACCGCGTCAGCGACAGGTTCCGAATCCCTCGGGGAAAAAAAAGACACCGACTTCGTCGGTGTCTTTGGCGTACCATGAGGGATTCGAACCCCCGACCTTCTGGTCCGTAGCCAGACGCTCTATCCAGCTGGGCTAATGGTACACGCTCCGTGGGAGCATTAACGATTATATTGCGTTGCTCGCGCGATGTCAACTGTTTTGACGGTTTTGCGGTTGCGGCTCTGCGGTGTTCCTCCACGGCACGGAACTCACTAAAGCTACTGCACAAGGTACACCTTGTCCCTCAGCAGCACACCGTCCTCCACTATGGGATGATCGTACCGGGTTATGAAAAAATCTTTGACGGAAAAAGCGCGCTTGAACCCGCATTTTTCGTAGAACGGAATCGTTGCCGGGCTGTCGCCCGTACCGACAAGAAGCTGCCGAAAGCGGCCTCGGTACTCCTCTTTGACGAAATCAATCAGCATTCGGCCGGCACCGCGCCGACGGTATGACGGATCGACGGCAAGACTCTTGATCTCCAGCACTCCGCCGCCTGCGTCCGCGACGAGGATCTCCCCCTTCACTCCGCCGTCGTCGAGCACATACATCTCGCCCTTGTCGATGTACTCCCCGATCATACTCTCCTGTTCGTCCGCAATGAGCAGCAGGGGCATAAACTCTTTTCTGTCCGCGGCTTTATAGATCTCCATCCGTTACAATCGCATCCGCTATGTCATCGTCCGCCGCGACGAGCGCGTCGAATGCGGAGGCGTGTTCCTCCGCGACGAAGTTCTTGTACTTGTTCAGTTCGATGATGTCGATGCATTTCCGCGGCGTGAGGTAGTCGCGCATGATGATGTTCAGGGCGGCGAGAAGGTCGGGATCGTCCTTGCACGATTTTATCCATGCCGTGACGTTCGGGTTGTGGACTTCTTCCATCGACTGCGGCACGAAACCGTTGTCGTTGCCTGCAAACAGCTGCGTCTGCAGCACGCATATTCCGCCGTCGTAGGCGGAATACTGCGCGATGTACTCGCCGAACACGCGGTTTACGTATTCTTCGGACTGCACGTCGTTCCTTTCGTCATAGGGCGAGTGCAGCACGCTGCCGGCACGCGTGCCGCCGTCCGAGTCGCGCACCATGACGAAATCGTAATCGGTACTCCGCGCATCGGCACCGAATGTCACCAGCACCTTTCCGCGCGCTTCGCCGAGCGTGAGCGAATCGACATAGTCGAGATCGCTCATTCCGTCCGGCGCGCACAATATGCGTTCCTCGCCGAGTGCGTCCAGCAGCATGGAAAACAGCGTGTTGTCAAATTCCCTGTCGCCTGCAGGATCGCGGTGCTGATAGTCGAGGATCAGAAATTCCGTAGGATTCTCCTCGAGGAACCGCACCGTGTCGGAAAGAAAATCCCCGTAACCGTTCTCCGACGTCAGAATACCGTGATAGAAGCGCAATTCTCCCTCTCCCGTCCGCCTTATCCTGACGTCGAAATAACTCGCTCCCGACCGCATCTGATCGCCGAAGGAAAGGGACTGCGTTTCGCCGAGAAACAGCATCCCGTATGTGCCGCTGTCGTGGGAGCCGGGCATGACGATGTCGGTGACGGGCACGTCGTCGTCTATCATGCCCATCCAGCCGCCGAGCAGCGCGGCGTAATCGTGCCCGCCGTCCGAACGGCTGTCGACGCCCTCCTGCCCGGAAAAGACGGACTCCAGCAAATTGCACGAGGAAAAAACGCACGCAAAACCTGCCGTTGCAACGGCAATCAGTACAAAAACAACCAATCTCCCGACGGCGCGCCTTATCCTCATACTTATATTTATAGTATTGCGTAATGCTTTTGTCAATCCCGGTTCCGGACG
>DVJC01000092.1 GCA_018710835.1 Candidatus Limadaptatus stercoravium
CTTGCAAAAAGACTTGACGACGGCAGTCCGCTTTCCGCAGAGGAGCTGCAGAAACTCGGCAAACTGCGCGAGATGACGGGCGTGCTGAAAGGCGCGCTCGAAAACACGCGCGAGGGTATGGCGGAAGGCAGGCTTTTCCTCGGCGACGGCGGAATGCTGGACGAATTTACGGGAGCGTTCGACGCATTCGTGGATCCTGAGGTGGAGTATCCGCAGATGATATACGACGGACCTTTTTCGGACGCGACGGAGCACCGTGAGTGCAAAGCTCTCGAAGGCATGAAGGAGATCAGCGCCGAGGAAGGCGCCGCGCTTGTCGCAAAATACGTCCCGGGCGCGGAAAACGTGAAGTATTACGACCGCACGGAGTCCGACGTGGTGACGCTCAACTACATGCTTTCGACGGACGAGGGCGAGGGCTTCGTACAACTGACCGAGAGGGGAGGAATCATGGTGTCGTACAATCTCAACCCCGAAAGGACGGCTGCCGCGGAGGGGGATCCGGAACTGTGCGCGGCTGCGCTCGCGTTTGCGAAGAACGCGGGTTTCGGCGATCTTGCCGTAGTGTGGTGCGCGTCGGCGCACGGAGTGACCTATGTCAACCTTACGCCGCTCGAGAACGGAGTCGTGCTTTACCCCGACCTTATCAAGGTCAAGCTGGACGAGGGCAGCGGCAAAGTGATCGGGCTTGACGCCATGCACTACGTCTACAACCATACCGCGCGCGATCTGCCTGCGGCGAAACTTACGCTTGCGGACGCGGAGGCCAGGCTGCCTCTGCCCGCCGTCGGCGGCGGAAGGCCGGCGCTGATACCCACGGACGGCACGCGGGAAGTGCTGACGTACGAGTTCGAATGCGAGAGCGGCGGGACGTACTTCGTCTACATCGACGCGCTGACGGGAGAGGAGGCAAACATACTTTACGTCATCGACGACCGGGACCGCGGACTGATGCTCATGTGACGGCGGAGGACGCCGGCGGCAGACGGACGATTAAAGCGAAACGCACGGTTTAACCGTGCGTTTCGGCATTATGAAAGTGTGTTTTAGCAGAAATGTTATTGATTTTTCGGGACGGGATACATGCGGTTGAAGGCGCGGATGTTCTTGAACGTCTTGCGGTTTTTGCGGTAGACGCGTTCGTAGACCGTATGGAAGAGCTGGACGTATTTCTCGTGATTCTTCATATCGGGCATATAGCATTTTCCGTCGTGCACCATGTGGCTTATCGCCTGCTGCGGCGTCTTGAACGTGCCCAGTCCCATATAGGTGAGCATTGCGCAGCCGAGCGCGCTGTTTTCGTAGGTCTGCGTCTTGCACACGGGCAGTCCCATAATGTCGGCGAGAATGCGGCACACCCTGTCGGACACCGAGCCGCCGCCGGAGATCATTATGCTCTTGACGTTGTATCCGGCGCGCTGCTGCATGCTGAGCAGTCCCTCGTACAGCCCGAAGCCTATGCCTTCGATGATGGCGCGGTAGAAGTGCGCGCGCGTGTGTACGTCGGAGAATCCTATCACCGTGCCTTTCGCCCACGGGATCTTGATCTTCGGCGACCAATAGGGCTGCAGGACGAGTCCTTCGTTGCCGACGGGGGTGACGTCCAGCAGTTCGTCCAGGAGTTCTTCCGCCGAACAGCCCAGTTCCGCGGCTTTTGCCATCTCGCGTTCGCCGAACTGCTCCTTGAACCATGTGACCATCCAGCAGCCGCGGAATATCTCGACCTCCGGATTGTACAGCCCTTTTATGACCGCGGGATAGGGCGGCATGAACTGTTCCGGCTCGACGTATTTGTTGGTGGCGAACTGTATCGTCGCCGTCGTGCCCATGCTTATGGACGCCTTGTCGTGTCCCAGCACGCCCGAACCGAACGTTTCGCACCCCTTGTCCGAGCCGCACGCGATGACGGGCAGCCCTTCTTTCAGCCCCGTTTCCGCCGCCGCTGCCGCGGTGACGTGTCCGAGGACGGAAGTGGAGTCCACAAGTTCCGCCATCTTGTCCGCGCCCGCGTCGAAGATGAAACGGTTGATGCTCTTGCCTGTCTGCCAGCACTGATTCTTGTAATCGAAGGGGAGATGTCCTATCTGCGAGGCGGTGCTGTCCGCTAGTCTGCCCGTAAGACGGAGATTGATGTAGCCGGAAAGCTGGATTATCTTGTGCGTCTTGTTCCACACGTCGGGCTCGTTTTCGTGCACCCAGTTGAGCTTGGTGGCGCGGCGTATGATGCAGTAAGGCTCGTACATCTGCGCAAGTTTAAGCTCCAGTTTGGTGAGGGGAGGGATGGCCTCTTCCACGCGCGCGCATTCTCTTTCGTCCAGCCACACGATGAACGGGCGCAGGACGTTGTTGTCCTTGTCCACGAAGGTGATCGTGTCGCGTATGGTCGTCACGCCCACCGCGACTACGCGGTCGAAGCCGAGAGGGTATTCCTCCTTTACGCGGCGGACAGCCTTGACCATGTTGTCCCAGTACACTTCGGGGCGCTGCTCCGCCCAGCCGCTGCTCAGTGAAAAGTAGGGTGTGAAAGGCACTTTGGCTTTGCAGATCTCCATGCCGCGGTCGTTGTAAATTATCGCGCGGACGCTCTGCGTGCCGAAATCGATGGCAAGCACGTAATCGTTACTCATAATTCTCCCTCTGGAACAAAAAAGTTCCGTTGTTAATTATATCACCCGTGCCGGACGGTGTCAATATTGTTTGCGCGCACACATGTATGCTTAACCCCTACTCCGCAACA
>DVJC01000093.1 GCA_018710835.1 Candidatus Limadaptatus stercoravium
GCGTTCGGAGGGGGCGATCTGCACAGATGGATACTCGACAACGTGTCGGGATTTTCGGGTGCCACGGTCTCCGAACTGCTGCGCCGCGCGGACATAGAGTCCACCCTCCCCGGCGCGCTTTCGACGGAAGAGAAAGCGCGGCTGCACGCGCTCACCGCCTCTCTCACACCCGTCACGACAGCGCCGTTTTACGCTCCGTGCATCATAGGCAAAGAGGTATATCCTTTCCCGTATGCGGCGGCGAGAGGGGAACGGCGCGACTTTGACGACATAGTGTCCGCGTACGACGCGCTCTACACCTCGGCAGACCGCGAACTGCGCAACAAAGCGCGGCTGAAAACGCTGTCTACGGCGGTAAAACATCTGCGCTCGCGCACGGAAAAGAATGTGGCGATAGACCGCGAAAGGCTCGCCGAGTGCGAAAACATGGACAAGTGGCGCGTGATGGGGGAACTCATCGTCGCCAACATCTACCGCATAAACAAAGGCGACTCCGTGCTGAAATGTATCAACTACCATACGGGCGAGGAGTGCGAGATCCCGCTCGACGAGCGGCTCACGCCGTCGCGCAATTCGGCGGCTTATTACAACCGTTACAACAAGCTCAAGCGCACAAAAGAGTTCACCGAAAAGAAACTTGCCGCCGACCTCGCCCTGCTGGAATATGTCGGCTCGCTGGAGAGCGAGATCGCCTCACTCCCCTACGACTCTCCCTCGGCGGCGATAGAGGAGGAACTCGAACGGCTCGGCGCTTTCAAACGCAAATCAAAGGGCGGTAAAGTGCGCCGCGAGAAAGCCGAACCGCCGCACGAATATCTCGTCGGCGGATTCACGGTGCTTGCCGGCAAAAACAATCTGCAGAACGACGAACTTACCTTCCGCGTCGCCTCGTCGGGAGATATGTGGCTGCATCTCAAGAACCGCCACGGCGCGCACGTCGTCGTGCTGACGGAGGGACGGAGCGTCCCCGACGACGTGATAAGGATCGCGGCGGAGATCGCCGCCGCGTCGGAGAGCGCAAGCGCGGAAGTGGACTACACTCTCCGCCGCTTCGTAAAACGCCGCCCGAACGGACACCCCGGTCAGGTGATATACACCGATTTCAAGACCGTCCTCGCAAAGCCGGACGCCCATCCGGAGCTCATGAAATAGTTGCGGAATAGTTTCGGGGTTTCTTCTCAATCAAAGTAAATGCGGAATACAATACTCCCGTGTAGCCGGAACGGAAAGTAGTTCAATTCACTTTCTCCGCTCTATTTTTTCGCTTTACGCAGGCGGTAGAGGACGGCGGCAAAATCGTCGGGAAGCGGACACTCGAACACCTTTCTTTCGCCTGTCGAGGGATCGTTCAGCTCCAGGCGCGCGGCGTGGAGCAGCTGCCCGTCCTTGAACAGCGACGTCGAACCGCCGTAGACCGCGTCCCCCGTCACCGGGTGGTGAATGTAGGCGGAATGCACGCGGATCTGGTGCGTCCTGCCGGTTTCGAGTTCAAACCGCACCAAAGTGTAATTGCCGAAACGCTCCAGCACTTCGTAATGCGTGACGGCGCGCCGTCCGCCCTCGACGACAGCCATTTTCTTGCGGTCGCGGCGGCTTCTGCCTATCGGTGCGTCCACGGTGCCGCCGTCGTCCGTAAAATTGCCGTCCGTGAGCGCGATATAAATGCGCTTCGCGGTCTTTTTCTCTATCTGCCCGGCAAGACTGCGGTGCGCTTCGTCGTTCTTGGCAATGACGAGAAGCCCCGTGGTGTCCTTGTCCAGGCGGTGGACTATTCCGGGACGTATGACGCCGTTTATGGAGCTGAGATCCTTGAGTCTGAAAAGCAGCGCGTTTACGAGCGTATCGTTTGCACGGTAACTCGAAGCCTGATGCACGACCATTCCGCGCGGCTTGTTCACCACAGCGAAATCGTCGTTTTCGTAAACAATGTCGAGCGGTATATCCGCCGCCTCCGCTTCGAGAGGCTCCGGATCGGGCGGCGTAAACTCGACTTCGTCGCCCGCCTTCAGTTCCGCCCCGCTCTTGAAGCGCAATATCCCGTTCACACGGGCGCCGTTCTTTTCCACGGCAGTCTTGACCGCCGAACGCGTAAGTCCGGTTTCGCGTGCGACAAATACGTCCAGCCTGACGCCGGATTCCGCATCACCGACTCTCGCTTTCATCGTCCTCTTTGCGGGACTCTTTCCCGTCCGCCGCTTCGATCGTGAACGCCGCGCGTTCTGCGAACGCACTCTCCCGCTTTTCCGCGCCGCCGCCCTCGGTGCCGCCGGACGTTTCCGCCGTATCGGCGGCGTCCGCGCCGTCCGCGCACTGCCCGCGCTCCGCTTCCGCGGTATTGTCCGAAGCGGAAGAACCGGGTTCGTCCACACGCGACACGCCGAACCGCACCTTTCCGTCCGCACTTTCCGCCGCAGGCTCCGCATCGTCGTCGGCGCGCTTGTCTTTCTGCGGCTTAAAAAGAGTGACTATAAGCCCTATGATGAGCACTACCGCCCCCACGGTCACGAAAGCGTCCGCTATGTTGAATATGGCGAAATCCACGAACGTGAACTCGAAAAAGTCGCGCACGTATCCGAGCTGCGTCCTGTCCACGAGATTGCCTATTCCGCCGGCGGCTACCATTATGAGAGGAATGCGGATGTACGCCTTCTCCTTCTTGAAAAACAGCAGGTAGCCTATGATCGCGGCAATGAGTATGGCGGTGATGACGGTTATGCCGAGCGTACTGCCCTTGCCGAGTCCGAAGCCCATGCCGGTGTTTTCGGAATAAGTGAGATCCAGAAAGCCGTCTATCACCGTATAATTGCCGCCGTGTATTACCTCCACGAAGTCGTAAAGGTAATTCTTCATGCACAGGTCGAAGGTGATGATGAATGCGAAAAGCAGCACCTCGACCGTGTATTTGACGAGTACGGAAACATGCTCTTTATCCCACTTGAATTCCTTGAAAAAAAGCGCGAATCCGCGCGCTCCGTCGACGGCGCGCGCTTTTATGTCCCTGAAAGTGAGTTTCTTTTTTTCTTCCATTATCTTCTTCCGAGGTGGGGAGGAACGGTGATCGTCACGCCGCTCGGCGCGAAGAGAAAGATGTTTTTCGTGATCTGCTGGATGGAACCGTTCAGCGCGTAGATCGCACCGCTCATGAAATCGAGTATGCGGTAGACGGAGGTCTGGTTGATGTCGGAGAAATCGACTATCACCTGCTCTCTCATTTTCAGATGGTCGATGAGCAGCTGCACGTCCTCGTAAGTGGACGGCGAATAGATCACCGTGCCGCCATGCGGCCCGGACTGCTGCGCGCGCTGATCTCCGCCGCCGAATATGCGCGAAAACCTGCGCGTGGGCTCGTATCTGCTCTCGCCGTAACCCTGATCGGGACGCCGGGATTCGGATCTGTAATAATCGCGTTCGTTCATATCTTTTCCTTTTCCCGCGCCCGGTTTCAAACCGCCGAGGCAGGATATATCCTTTCGCCGAACAGCGTCCGTCCGAGGCGGATCATGTTCGAGCCGTATTCGAGTGCGATCTTATAGTCGCCGGACATTCCCGCAGAGAGGATATCCGCCCGGTAATTGGAGAGCGACAGCCCCGCAGTGCTCTCGAAAAGGGACTGCAGCCCGGCATAAAGCGAGCGCAGTTCCGGCGTGTCGCCGAGGTTTGGCAGCACGCTCATAAGCCCGCGCACCCTGATGTGCGGAAAGTCCTGCAGCGTGCGCAGAAACTCCGCCGCCTCTTCCGGCGCGACACCGCCCTTGGAGATCTCGCTGCCCATGTTCACCTCTACCAGGCAGTCCTGTATCTTTCCGTGTTTTGCCGCCTGCCTGTCGATCTCCTTCGCAAGCTCGGCGCGGTCGAGAGAATGGATGAGTTCCACCTTGTCCGCGATGTACTTCACTTTGTTGGTCTGCAGCTGTCCGATGAAATGCCATCGGTAGGACGGATCGTATTTCGCCGTGAGCTCCTGCACGCGGTTTTCGCCGAGTATGAAATCGGGCGCGGCGCGCATCAGCTCGTCCACCGTGTCTTTCGTCTGCATTTTGACCGCCGCCACGACCGCGACTTCCCTGCCGCAAGCCGCAACGGCCTCTCTCACATCCCGGATATGTTCGGTATAAACCATTCAGCGCCTCATTTGTCCGCCCGCACTTCCGTATCGCCCGTCGACAGGTCGAAAGAAAGCGTCTTTTCCGTCCCGTTTTCCTCGAAATACACGTTCACGGTATCCTTCCCCGTCATCTCCGCGCCCGTTACCTTCCCTTCGAAGGGCGCAAAGGCGTCCAGAAGCATGGCGCGTTTTTCCGCGTCGTACACGCCAACGTTGTCTGACACGAAAAGCACGCTGCCCAGCATCTTGTTCACTTTGGCGAGCAGAGCTTTCTGAGTGTCCGTATAATTCGTCTTTTTCATACCGCCGTCGCGCAGGAAGAACACGTCGGGATCGGAGAGGAACACCCGTCCGTTCAAATGTCTGCGGAACACGGTGTTTTCTATGGAATGGCGGGTGGAAACGATCTCCTGATTGGTGCACGACACATAGTACCTGTCCGCAAACGAAAGCTCCGCGTCGCACCCCGTCCTGCACGCGTCGACGAACCCGAACGACGAGCACATCGGCACGCCGCATCCGAGCAGCAGTTTGTCGCCCACGCACTCTCTCAGGAACGCCATCGCGTCGTGCATGAGCGCGCCGCGGGATTTCCCGTTCCTCGGCTCCATACATGCGGCGTAAAGGAAGTCCAGCTTCACCATGTCGAAGCCCCACTTGCCGAACACCGTGTCAAACACGCCTCTCAGATAATCTCTGACGCCTTTGTTCTCGCTGTCCAGCGCATAGAAGCCGCCCCACGCCACGCCCGCGACAAGCGGTTTTCCGTTTTTGCCGCGCACAAGCCAATCGGGACGTTTTTTCACGATGTCCGAGTCGCGCTGCGCCGCAAAAGGCGCAAGCCACAGCCCCGCGAGGTAGCCCCTGTTGTGTATTGCGTCCGCCATGGCTTTCATGCCGCCGGGGAATTTCTCCCTGTCCACAATCAGCCAGTCGCCGACCTTGCTCTCGTAACCGTCGTCGATCTGGAAGATGTTCGCCGCGTTGCCCGCCGTCTTGTACATGGACTCCAGGTCGCGGAGAATGATCTTTTCGTCGATCTTCTGATAATAGTTGTACCACGAGGTGTATCCGGCGAGGCGTTTTATCTGCCTGCGCGGAGCTTTCACGGGATATGCCGCGAAATAGCTGTCGAACACCTCGTCGTAGCCTCCCTCGGCGTGCAGAATGTCGAAAAGTCTGTATTCTCCCGAAAACTCCGCGCCCTCGACGTCCTTGACGACGGCGAACACGTTTTCCTTCATGTCCGCGTAAAACACGGTAAATCCGGTGCTCTCGTCAAGCGAACCGAACAGCTCCGTCCTGTCGCCGCGGCGGATGTAGGTGTAACCGTGGGAGTGGAACAGCTTCCTGCCGTAATTGACGAAATCGTAATCGCCGGACGCGGCGGAGAAAGTGCGCGCCACGGGCAGACGGGAGGGACCGAGAAGCCCGCGCTGCCTGTCTTTGGGACCGTACTCCAGCGTGCGCGTCCAGGATTGGTAACCGCCGCCGAAAAAGCGTTCCTCGGGAGAATACTCCCTCGGCTGTACCATTCTTGCCGAACGCAGCCTGACCGGACGGTCCGAACGCAGCACCACTGTGAGTCTGCCGTCCGCGATCTCCTTCTCCACGGACACGACGGAGTCGCCGTCCTCGGTGACGACTTCCGCGCCGTCTTTTTCGTAAACGATTCTCAGGGAAAAATCTTCGAGTTTCATAACATACCTTTACGGTGATTATACATCACGCGCGCATATTTGTAAACAAAAAACGGCGTCCGCGACGCCGCTTCATGTAGCTTAGACGGTTCAGCCGTCCACCCTCTCCAACTGCGATACGGACACTTCGTAAGCGACTCTCTCCTCCGTGCTTCCGTCGGGAAGGACTTTCTGGTAGGTGCGCGACTGTATCCTCCCGGACACCGCCACTTTGTCGCCCACCGCGAATTCGCCGGCGTATTTGGCATTGCGCCCCCACGCTATGGCGGGGATATAATCCGACTTGTTGTACGCGCGGTTGACCGCAAGCAGCATGTCGCATATCTCACGCCTGAAAGGCGTGGTGCGGTACACGGGAGGTTTGCATACGTACCCTTCCAACTCTATGCGGTTGGGAGTGTCCGACTCCCCGTCGTCCAGCTCTCTCGCAAACACCCGGAGGATGAGTTTGCTCCTGCCGTCCGCCTGCTTGTTGTAGCTCCTGAGCTGGCCGCTCACACCCAGCCGCGTCCCGACTTCCAGCGACGCGTCCTGCATGAGCCTGTCCGACACGGTGACCGGTATCTCGTCCGCGCGATCGGACAGCCGCTTTACGCTGAGCACCACGTCGTAAAACCGTTCGCCCAGCACCTCGTGCGAGAATACGGGAGCGGAGATCACCTCTCCCGCGACGTACGCTCTGTTGTTCTGCATTTGTTCGTAACCCATAATTCCTCTCTTTCGCCGAAGCGGCAGTTTTGTTTTTTAGCCGGACCGGAAGCGGACGCCCCGGAGCCGGTATTATGCGTTTTTATGCTGCATTCCCGTGTGATCGACGGTGAAATTCTCCGTCGCCACAAGCTCGGACAGCCCCACGAAGGAGTACCCCTTGTTCTTAAGCGCCATGAGCACCAGCGGGAGCGCGTCCAGGACGTGGTCCGAGTTGTTGTGGAAAAGTATGATGTCCCCGCTCTTCACGTTGGGTACTATGCGGTCGGTTATCTCCTTTGCGGACAATCCTTTCCAGTCCAGACTGTCTATGCTCCACTGTACGCCCACCATGCCGAGATCCTCCACCGCCGTCATCAGCTTGTCGGAATAGTCGCCATACGGAGCGCGGAAGTAAACGGGCTTTTTGCCGGTAAGTTCCTCTATCTTCGCATTCACGGACGTTATCTCCGTGCGCATTGTTTCGGCGTTGAGTTTCGGCATGTTCAGGTGGTTGGCGGAATGGTTGCCTATCTCGAAGCCCGCCTCCGCGATGGACTTGGTCATCTCCGGATACTTGTCCAGCCAGAAGCCGACAAGGAAAAACGTGCCGCCGGCGCCGTATTCGCCGAGAATGTCCATGATGCCCTGAGTCTTGTCCGCGCCCCATGCGGCGTCGAAAGTGAGCGCGACGACCTTTTCTTCCTCCGCGCCGCGCTCCACGCAGTAGACGGGGATCTTGCGCGTGCTCACCCCGAAATACACCCCCGCCGCTCCGGACGCGCCGAGAGCCGCGGTCAGCACCGCAAACAGTACGAC
This sequence comes from Candidatus Limadaptatus stercoravium, assembly GCA_018710835.1. GTDB lineage: Bacteria > Bacillota > Clostridia > Christensenellales > CAG-917 > Limadaptatus > Limadaptatus stercoravium. Next base: position 7,312 of record DVJC01000093.1, read on the forward strand.
GAATGCCGCTGCCAACATTATGCTTCGCTTTTTCAGGACGACGAACACGGTTCACCTCATAGTAAAAGAATGCGCGGCAGATAAAACGGCGGATTTTGTCGGAATTTGTCGAAATTCGTCGTTTTCGCTTTTATCTCCGCACAAAATAGATATGCGCCGCCTCCCTTGTGCAGAACCTTTATCGCGCCGCAAAGACGCCGATCGCTTGACTTGCGCGGACACGCTCCGTATAATTGCCGAAAACGGCAAATAAAGGAAGATCGCGCTCTCCATGAAAAACAGATCCGAAAAACTGCAGAAATTTCTCTACGCTCTGCCGGCAGCCGGCATAGTGCTCATCTCTCTTGCCATGGCGGCGCTCTGGGCGGTTGCGCTGTGTTATGCGATAGCCCTGCAAGTGGCGTGGGAGTCCGTCATGGCGTTTTTCACCCTGTTCGGGCTGTCTTTCATCGGCGCGGGAGTGACGGTCATCTCCGTACGCGGCTTCTTCGTGTATATGCGCAAGGTGTGGTACGACCGTTGGCCCGACGCGCCCGGAGCAAGACTTTTCGTCCGTACGGATAGCGGAAGCTCTTCGGACGGAACTCCCGCGGCGTCGGAAGGAGGGAACGCCGCAGGTTTTGCGGAAGAAACCTCCGGCGGCGAAAGCCCCGCGAAATCAAAACTATCCTCCGTTTTTAAGAAAACTACTCTCAAAAATGCTAAAAACGAGAGTTCTTCCGTCATCGTGAAGCCAAAATACCTGACATGGCTGAATCTCGGCTACGCCCTGTTCGTGCTTGCGGTGATCTGCGTGATAGTTTCCGCCGCGCTGGGGAGCATGAACTCCGAAGCGTGGGTGAGCGCCAGGAGCGAATATATGCTCTCGCACGGCTGGTTCGCCGACAGCGTTCCGGAACGCCCCGAATACGCCGTCAACGAAGTCACCGCCATCAACGTCGACATCACCGAGCGCGACGTCATAGTCAGATACGATACATCGGCAAGCAGGATAGAGATCTCCTACTACAACCTCTACCCCGATGAGTACGTCATCACGAAAGAGGCGGTGGGCACTTCGCTTTACATCCTCAACGTCGTCCGCTCGCCCGAACCCGCGCACGACGATCCGATCGACGTCATGCTCGACCTCTGTTTCCAGCCCAACCGCATAGAGGAACAAGTGGTCATCACCATCCCTGCCGCCTACCGCGACAAGGTGGAAATAAACGGCGGGAACATAATTTACGCAAAACCGTAACGGTGCGTCCGCGGCTCTGCCGCGGATATTTTTTTCCGCCATCCGGCTCCCTGCGGCATGCGCCGCCGGCGCGGCACCGCTTCTCCCGTCCTCTTCCCTGCCGGCATCTCAGTATGCAGTGCCGCCGCGGCGCACCATTTCCGCTTTTCCCGTCGCCGCGTCCCGGACCGCCGCGGCGAATAAGTCCGCCGACACGGCGCTTTACGCATTTACCCTCTCCTCAATCCCCGGAATACGGGCTGTTTTGCCGTTCTTTATATAAATTTATGTAAAATAATTCCAGCAAACATGGAATATCAACAATTTTCTTGAATAATAATTAGAATTAATGCTATGTATGGGATCAGGATCCGCGAGTTGCGAAAGGACAACGGCTTTACACAAAAGGAACTCGCTTCG
>DVJC01000094.1 GCA_018710835.1 Candidatus Limadaptatus stercoravium
GACAGGCGGTTGATTTTCGGCAATAATGTGATATAATCACTGTACCTGCGTCGCGTTACCCTCGGCGTGGGGGTGTACCGGCTTCGACAGCCGGTCTGAGGCGGGGTAAGCATGCCGCAGGCTCGTCTGCGTCAAAAACGGAAAATAAAAAATAAACGCGAAAAATACGCAAAAGAACTCCACCATGGAGTTCGCCCTCGCTGCATAATTTAGTCAGCGCGTCGCCCTCGGGTTTTCTGTTCCCCGGGCAAGCGGCGTCATAAAAACAGACAACGCGGTCCCAGTGCCCGGTAAGGCCGCTGTCATCACGGGCTTGTCGATCCGAGGCTCGCCGACGTGCCGAGGTGAGAGACCGCAAAACGCCGGATAAGCATGTAGAAGTCAACGTCAACGGCCGGTTGGACCGGGGTTCGACTCCCCGCACCTCCACCAGCGATCTTAAACTCATTCAAAGATAAAATTGAGTGAGTTTAAGATCTTTTTTTATGCCAAAAAACAGAAAATAGGATTGATTTTAGGATTGTAGGTGCTTGAATTTGTACTAATGATAGCATATTTCTTCTAATTGAAAATTAAAACATCAGAATATGTATGTTTATACAAGTTAAAACTCAAGAATATGTGAGTTATATTGACAATTTAAGGATATTTTGATAAAATGAATTAAAAGTATTATAGGAGTAATTATGGGGTTAGAAAAATTTGATGATGCTATTGCAGAATATCTGGAAACAAAGCGTATGCATACCAGAAATGCTCTCAAGTTAGCAAATTTATCTGATAGCGATATTGAAAAATATTGTGCTGATATAGAAAAGGAAATTCTTGGTTTTGTAAAATGTAACGAGCCTTATGCGCAATTACTCAGGGACTTAGAACACATCTTTTCTAAAACATTCAATATGTATTCGCTTACAGAGATTGCAAAAAAGAAAAACCCAGATAACCCTAGTTATGTTATTCAAAGTTGGCTTAGAGATATAAATACTTTACAGTTTCTATATTTGTGGGAAAAAGATAACAATCAATATTTTATCGAAGAAGCAGCAAAAGAATTGATAGAAAAAACAAAACAACCTTCATTTACAATGACTGCAAAATTATGGATAAAGAATACTCGGGCAACAGGAATCAGATCGAAACAAGGGCATGGAGGAGGAACTCTTGCCCGGCAAGAGATCGCAATCGACTTTATAACATGGACATTTCCGGAAAAGAGATATGAATTGTCGAAACTTATTGTTACCAAGATTATGCAGTTGCAAGAGTAGATGTAATCATAAATGTAATATTAAAAATGTTAGCATGATTTTACATAAAAGCATAAGTGCTTGACAAATATTGTATTTTTAAGGGATTCCTTTTATACTAATAAGTTGCAAGTATCTTGCGATAGCAGTGATATCACACTACGTTGGATTGCTATCAAAAACATGCTAATTAATAAGAATAATAGAACAAAAAGTTAGAAGCTTCAGAGATTGGTAAATGGATAAATGAAGGACAAACTGAAAAGCAGTGAAGGAGATGTAATGGTTAATGCAAGCGCATCGTTAGCTCAGGATGTTAAAAGTATGCAAGAGGGCATAAAAAAAGTAGGTGGATTATTCTATCAATATAGACCATGTAGACGGAATGTAGAAACTATTTATGATATAGAAAACATTCGCCATAACGTTGCATACGCGCAAACCCCATTGAATATGAATGATCCGTTTGATTCAATGATTGGGTTTTCTTCGGAAAAAGTATATTCGGAATGTATTTCTATGTTGATAGATGCAATGGATATAGATGATATAACAAAAGCATTGGTATCTACATTATTGCAACAAAGAGCTTTTGGTAAAATGGCGGAGCTGATTCTTGCCATCAAACAGTTAAAACAATATTTGTCTCAACGACAGATGGCAATGCACCAAAAAAATATATCGTTAGCAGATTTTATCAAAGCAAACACCAACGTATTACTCAACAAACTTCCAAAGCATTTGAAAAATTCGGTTTTAGGCAAATCGCTTTATGCATTCATGTTACTCATTTCTAATCTAGGTGATATTGAAATATCCGAAGCAAGCATTTTAAAAATATTGAAGATGGACGAGATGTTGGAAAAGCTTAACGATGCCGCCATCGAAATTCGCGATACTAAATATATTCCTGAAATCAGGAAGTTTCTTTCGAAAATCACGATCTCTTGTTTTAGTACAAGTGGCTGGGATAATCAGTTGATGTGGTCGCATTATGCTAATTCTTATGCGGGTTTTTGTGTTGAATATGACTTTTCAAAACTCAAAGAATTTGTTGGATTCATATATCCTGTTAAATATACTAAAGAGCGTCCTACTATCTCCCTCAAAGATATAGGGATAGGTGGCTTTTCCTTCAAAGATGGTGGTAAAATAATATACTGCGATGCTGATAATATGAATATTATTTCATATATGCTATGCAAAAATACTTGTTGGGATTATGAAGAAGAATGGCGAATCATTAATATAGGCGAGGAAAACACCCCAATATTCATTAACTTACCCTGTATAAAATCTATCACTTTAGGGCTGAATATGGATAAGTTGTGTAAAAAGCTTATAATAGAGGTATGCAAGGAAAAAAATATTGATTGTTATGAATTGGTTCTAAATTCTGAAAACTACGGTATAAAGAGACAGTGTATAGATTTAAATACACTACCCGACGATATGGATGAAGAAGTTGCGTACGTTCAGTTGCTGGCTAAACAAATTAATAAAACTTCAGAAAGCATGAACTACCATATGTCTTTGGTTACTGAGTCTATCCACAACGATATTTTTGATACCGATGCTTTCCTTTTGTCACTGAACGAGGTGTTGGATATGTTGAGTAATGCTTACTTTTTGAAAAGATCTATTAATCGAGCTGGGCGAATCGCAGGCGATGAATTGATAAACAATGCCATCCCTTCTGGAATGGCAACTACCGTAAATTTGCTTAACAGTTCTGTTGCTTCATTATCAATATTTGCAGATACCCTCAATAGAAATATAGTTAGGTTAATTCTTAGCGGGAAAATTAATTACCAAGATGGATTAAAAGCAACGAATCAAATTCGCAATATTAAAGAGTTGATAGAAAAAATAAAATTATACGATTGGAATCCTGAATTTTTAAAGAACAGTAAAAATACAGAAGAAATTATATCTCATTATGACCTGTTGATAGACGAGGGAAATGACCCTGTTTATGATGCTGAAGAAATGAGAGAATACATGGATAAATGGGATGGACAAGCTTTTGTAGACGCAATGAAATTGTCAAAAGATAAAGATGTACTTGAAATAGGCGTAGGAACGGGAAGATTAGCAATACGAATAGCCCCTTGCTGTTCCAATTTTACTGGTGTTGATATTTCTCCCAAAACTGTTGAAACAGCTAAATCAAATCTTTCAAAATTTGAAAATGTGACTATAATATGTGATGACTTCATTGGCGCTGACTTTGGAAATGCGCGGTTTGATGTAATCTATTCGTCTTTAACATTTATGCACATAAGTGATAAACTGTCTGCAATGAAGAAAGTGTCGGAGCTTTTAAAAACAGGGGGGATATTTGTTTTATCAATAGACAAAAAACAGGATGAAACTATTGATTTCGGTACAAAAATAATGACCCTCTATCCTGATACGCCTGAAAATATCCAAATGTATGCTGAGGCAACAGGCTTAATGGTTGAGAGCGTTTTCGAAACAGAGTTTGCAAATGTGCTAGTTATAAAAAGGGAAATCTAACTAATATGTGTATGACTATTAGGATCTTTTGATTCACTTGGCAAAGCATATGTAAGAATTATTTCTAAAACCGTAAAGGGTTCTAGAAGAAAAATGATTTTCAAACTTGTGGGGTTACATGCACAGAGACAAGGAACATTTCAGTAGGCTAAATCCTAAATTAGGAAAATAAAAGCAAAATTGTTCAAATACAAAAGCGGCTGACACATCTATTGTAATTCGAACCACAGAGATTGGACAGTAATAGGTGTTTTCTGCTTTTACAATAAAACATTGAAAAAGTGTCTATCACCAATAGTTACAGAGGCAGCATTTTTATACACTAAACCCATCAAACGCAATGAAGGGCGCGTCTGGCGCCCTTTTTGCGTGTCTTGAATTTCGGTCACATACGTCTTGGTATGCTCCCTCATTCCCGCACTTAAAAGGACGCGATCCGCATCCCTTCATTGTGTTTGACCGATAAGCAACCGTGTGCGGGATAACCTCCACCAGCGCAAGCGCAAGGCAATTTGCGCTGCACCCTGCAGAAACCGCAGGGTGTTTGCTTTCATGCCTGCGATACGGCGTGATTGACTTGACGTGCGGAAGGGGGGTATGATGGAGCCGAAAGACAAAATGCGAGGTGTACAATGAAAAGGCATGTGGTTATAGCGTTCGTTTACGCGGTCGCCGCAATGGCGTGCGGAGTGTTTTACCGCGAATTTACCAAGTTCAGCGATTTTACGGGCGTGACCGCGCTGGGCAAGGTGCACACGCATCTGTTCATGCTGGGCATGGTGGTGTTCCTGCTGGTCGCGCTGTTTGACGCGAAACTGTCTTTGAGGCAGAGCAAGCTCTACAAGCCCTTCGTCATCGTCTACAACATCGGCGTGCCGCTTGCGTCCGTCATGATGCTTGTGCGCGGGGTGCTGCAAGTCGCCGGCGTCACCGTCAGCGCAGGTGCGGACGGAGCGGTTGCCGGCATATCAGGCGTGGGACACGTCGTCACGGCTGCGGGGAATAGTGTTGTTCTTCGTGATGCTGCTGGGCGCGCTGAAGGAGAAAAAGGCGGAGCGGTCTGACGCCGGAGCGGCGGAGAACGGAGAGAAACAGGCGAATAGAATCCCGGTTTCGTGCGGTTTGCCGCGTGCGTCCGTCACTTTCGGGACGGCGCACCGAGAGGACGGCGGGCGGGATAAAAGGAAGGGAAAAGCACCCGTGCAGCGGGTGCTTTTGCATTGGCATCTTTTAGGCGGCTGCGCGGAGTGGCCGCTGCCGTTATGTCCGAGGAGCTCAGAGCATGGCTTCGATGCCCGCCAGAGTGAACGTGCGCGAAATGATGTAGCGCGTAACTCCCGCGGGATCGAAGCTGCCGTAACCCACGACGTTGAATGTGCCGTTCACGCACACTACGCCGCTGTAGCCGTTGTCGATGACGGCCTTGTAGGGCTTGGCGAAATAGTCTGTTTTGCCGAGTTCGATGAGGTACTCGCCCTTGCTGTCGTCGGATGCGTCGTCGTTGGCGTAGGACATGAGATCTGAAAACGTGCCCACCCATGCGTACCAGCCGCCGCTTATGCGGTTGTAGGCGCTGACCGCGCTGCGCTTTACCGGGATCATCTGGCGGAAGGAGATGAGCACTTTGCCCGTCGTTGCGTCGTACTCCGCCTTGTGTCTGTCGCCGGAGAGCTCGTAGGGGAGCTCTTTGAGCCCGTACCAGCTGTCGCCTTCGTCGTCCGAAAAGGCGATGAGCGAGCGCGTCACGCGCTTTTCCGCGCGCGAGATGAGGATGAGCGTGTCGGTGTCGGGATCGCGTATGATCTCCACTTCGCACATGCCGTATTGCCTCGTTTCGTCTGCGTAGTTCGGCATGAGGAGTTCCGGCGCGGACCATTCGGCATTGCCGTCGGCGTCGAAGGTGAGGTATGTCTTGTAGACGTTGAAAGAGTGGTCGTGGAAAAGCCCCATCCACTTGTCGATATACTCGCCGTTCTCTTTGAGCTGCGTGAGCGAGGACATGGCGACGATGGCGTCCGCGGGGGAGTGGAAATTCTCGAATTCGGACCACGTTACTCCGCCGTCGTCGGAGAAGGAGAAGTTGAAGCCGTTCGCCTTATACGACGTCGCGGGCCAGTAGGGGCAGCCGGAGATCATGACCAGCTTTTCGCTGCCGTCGGTGAAATGCAGATTGTAAAGGGTGGGCGTTTCCTGCGAATCCGCGAAACTGGACGGGAGTCCGCCCACTCTGTCCGACCAGGTCGCGCCGAGATCGGAGCTGACTCTCATTGCAAGCTCGCCCTTGCCGTGTCCGAGAGGATACATGACGATGATCTTGCCCTGCGCCGTGCCGTCGTCCACCCATACGGTGTCGGGGTGCGCGATGTAGCTGCCCGTCTTTTCCACCGTCACGGCGGTGTCGAGAGGCAGATGCACGACGGGTATGCTCAAAAAGTCCGCCGGCTCGTTGAGAGTGGCGAAATGAACCGGCACGAGAACTACCGCCAGCACCGCTCCGGCGGAGAGTATCGCCGTAAGCGAGATAAGTATCTTCTTGCGGCTGCGCCTGAGCCATGCGGCGAACCGCCCGCGCTTTCCGCCCTTTTTCCGTCCTCCGCAATCGTTGCCGTCCGGTGCGGAAACGCTCTGTGCCGCTTCGCGCTCCGCGGATGATGTTTCGTCTGTGAGTGTGCTGCCGTTGATCTCGTTCCTGTCTGTCATGCCGTCCTCCGGTGCGGATCTGCGTGCCGGCGCCGAACGGCGCGCGCGCCGTCAAGCCGACGTTTTATTGTAAAGCGCATTAGGCCGGGTGTCAAGCAGGGGGTGCTCCTCCTTGACAAAAACAGCTCCGGCGGAGTATAATCCGTCATATATGCACAGCCGTGCGCACAGCCGCGTATACGTGCGGAACGCGGCGGACGGGACGCGCATTGCGGCATCGCCTGAATGAAAGTTTTGCACGAAACGGCTGTTTTTGCGCCGAAACGGATATTTTTACATCTGATATTGCTGATTGCGGAGCGCGGATAAGCCGCGCGCCCACGGAGGGAACGATGTGTCTTGAAAAACTTGCCGCGGCATACATACGTTACGATACGGGCAGGCACGACAGGGTAAGGATAGCGTCGCAGACGCCGCCTGCCGGAGTCGGTGCGGAAGAGTACGCCTACCTGCCGGACGGCGACTCGATGCACATGCTCAATTTCTACCGTCCGGAAGGTGCCGACGCGGGGAAGAAGCTGCCTCTTATCGTCAACATACACGGCGGCGCATGGGTGTACGGCGACAAGGATCTCAACAAATATTACTGTATGTATCTCGCGTCGAAAGGCTTCTGCGTGACGGGGATGAGCTACCGCCTCATGCCGGACGTCACTCTGAAGGAACAGGTACAGGACGTCTTTGCGGCGCTGAACTGGACTGCGGACAATGCCGCGCGCCTGGGAGCGGACGTTTCGGAGGTCATGCTCACCGGCGACTCCGCCGGGGGGCATCTCGCGTCGCTTGCGCTTGCCGTTATGCTGTCGCCGGGGCTTGCGGAAAGATACGGAGTGAAAGCGCCCGATATGAACGTGCGGTGTCTTGTGATGAGCCATCCCGTGTGCGAAGTGCACTCCGTACTGCGCGGCAAAGACAACGGGCCGGCGCGGCACGGCAAACTCGTGCAGCACGTCTTCGACAGGCTGCTGTTCGGCCCGAAACCGCGCGGCAATGCGGTGTACGGAGCGTCCGCTTTTACGGAGTATTCGGAGGGGGTGACTTTCCCTCCCGTCATGCTGATAGGGTGCGAAAGGGACGTCTACGCAAGGCACAGCCTGTTTCTTGCCGATGAGTTCGCAAAGCTGGAAAAAGAGGGCAGATGTCCGCGTTTTCTCTTCGATTTCGTGAAAGCGGACGACGAAACGCGGCGGCTCAGGCACGTCTACAATATCGTGAGATACGAGTGGGCGGAGTCCGGCAGAGTGAACGATCTGTCCCTCGCATTTTTCCGCGAGAGCATGGGCGGCGCGGACGAATGACGAGTAAAACCTGCGGAAGAATGCGAAAAACCGGAGATTTATAATATTATTTTAAGATTGCAGTAATAAAATTATCCATATGCGCGTCGGCTCGGTTTCGGTACGGATGCCGGCGGGCGCAAGCGCGGACATTCGGAGGCTCGGATGAGGAACTTTGCTTTGAAGATGAAAGAAGCGGCTGTCGCGGTGATACCCATCACCGCGCTGGTTCTCATCCTCAATTTCTCGCTCGGAGGGATGCCGACTCTCAATCTCGCTTCCTTCCTTGTCGGGGCGGTGCTGCTCATCGTCGGCATGGCGCTGTATACGTTGGGCAGCAGCGTTTTCATGGAGCCTGCGGGAGAGCATATAGGCGCGAAAGTCACCGCGACGGGGAAAGTGTGGTTCATTCTTCTCGTGGCACTCGTGGTCGGCGTGGTGGTCACCGTCGCCGAGCCCGACCTCACCGTGCTGGCGACTCAGATAGGCAGCATACCCAATATCGTCCTTATCGCCAGCGTGGGAGCCGGTGTGGGCGTATTCATGGTCATAGCGGTACTGCGCGTGCTGCTCAAGGTCCGCCTCAACGCGCTGCTCATCGCGTTGTACGCGGTGGTGTTCGTGATGGCGGCGTTTGTGGCGGAAGGATATGTGCCTCTCGCTTTCGACTCCGGCGGCGTGACGACAGGGCCCATAACGGTGCCTTTCATTCTTGCGCTCGGCGTGGGCATATCCGGCGCGGTGGGCGGCTCGCGGTCGCAGGAGGACAGCTTCGGCATGGTGGGGATATGTTCCGTCGGGCCGATCATAGCGGTGCTCATTCTGGGGCTTGTTTACAGGACGGACGCACAGGCGGAGGTCACCCGGCTGGGAGTGTTCGCGGATTTCGGCGACGTGATGATGACCTATCTCAAAGCCCTTCCGACCTACCTCGAAGAGGTCGGCATCGCGCTTGCTCCGATATTCGCTGTTTTCCTCATCTTCCAGTTTACCATGCTGAAACTGCCGGTTAAAAGCCTTTTAAGGATGATGATCGGCGCGGTGTACACCTACGTCGGGCTGACGCTTTTCCTCACGGGAGTCAACGTCGGATTCATGCAGGCGGGCACGTATATCGGCGGAGCGGTCGCCGGAGTGAGCAGATGGCTGGTCATCCCGATAGGCGCGCTGATAGGTTCGCTCATAGTGCTTGCCGAGCCGGCGGTGCACGTCCTCAACAGGCAGGTGGAGCAGATCACGGGCGGAGCGGTGAGCCGTAAGAACATGCTCGCGGTGCTGGTCATCTCCATGGCGGTCGCGGTGGCGCTGAGCATGATCCGCGTTGCGACGGGGATCTCGATATGGTGGATCATCGTGCCCGTGTACGCCGCCGCGCTGGCTTTGTCATTCTTCGTACCCAAGATATTCACCGCGATAGCGTTCGACTCCGGCGGCGTCGCGTCGGGGCCGATGACGGCGACATTCCTGTTGCCTTTCGCAATGGGCGCGACTGCGGAGCTTGGCGGCTCTATCATCAACGACGCGTTCGGCACGGTGGCTTTCGTCGCCATGACGCCGCTTGTCGCCGTGCAGATCATGGGACTTGTCTACAAGGTCAAGAAGACCGCGGCAGCGCGTGTCGCCGCGGAGAAATACAGGGCTCTGCTCGCGCATGAAGGCGAGATCATCGAGCTGGACGGGGAGGACGCGGCATGAAGCTGAAACTCGTGTTTGTCATCGTCGACAAGAACAAGGCGGAGAAAGTCGTACGCGCGCTGGAGGAACACGGACTGCGGCATCCGCAGGCGGCGCTCGGTACGGGCACGGCTCCGTCCGCGCTGTCCGAGCTGCTCGGCACGGGCGAGACCGAAAAAGTTGTGATACACGGTACGGCGGAAGAAAGCGTTGTGCCGGGACTTTACGCAATGCTGAAAGAAAAATTCGCATTTGAGGAGAAGAACACGGGCATCGCGTTTACCGTGCCCGTAAAGAGCGTCGGCGGACCCGCCACGCTAGCGCTGCTCGCCGGAAGCGGATACACGGCGGGACGGGAGGTGAAGAAATGAGTTACAGACTGATAGTCGGCATAGTCAACCGCGGGTTCGAAACCGCGGCAATGGACGCGGCAAGAAGCGCCGGAGCGACAGGCGGCACGCTCATCAACGCCAGAGGAGCGGGGGCGAGAGAGGCGGAAAAGGCGTTCGGCATCGCCGTTCAGCCGGAGAAGGAGATCGTCCTCATACTGTCGCCCGAAGAGAAGTGCCCCGGCATAATGAAAGCGGTGGTGGAAAAGGTCGGGCTCAATACGGCGGGCGCGGGGATATGTTTCACACTTCCCGTCGACAGCGTGCTCGGCGTCACCATGGGCATAGACGAGCGCGGCGGCGCCAACGACGGAAACGACGGAGAAAGCACGGATTGACGCCGTGCTTTTTCATGCCGTGACGGGCGGACTTCCGCGCCGCGGAGGAGCGGCATTACGCGGCGGTTCTCCGAAGTCCGCGGCGGCGGCACGCGACCGCCGCGGGCGATGCCTTTGCGGAAGAGCGTCCGGGAATATTCCGTGTCGGAAGCGGTTCGCCCTTTTTGCCGAGGTCATCGGGGGGCGAAACGGCGGAAATTCATCGGCGGTGCGCCTTGCGGAGAATAATTCGCGCTTGATTATGTACTCTGAAAGTTATATACTTATCTTATGAGCGTCAAAAGACTGATCTTTCTCAAAAGCCCCGGCGACAACGTGTTCGTCAATCAGGCGCTGGAAGCCGCGCTGACGGAGTACGTCGGAGAGGACGAAGCCGCACTGTATCTGTGGAGCAATTCGGACGCGGTCGTGATAGGGCGCAATCAGGACGCTTACGCCGAGTGCCGCGTGGACGCTCTGGAGAGTGCGGGCGGTATGCTTGCGCGGCGGCTTTCGGGCGGCGGTGCGGTGTGGCACGACGGCGGCAATCTCAACTTTACTTTCATATCGTGCGAAAAAGACGAAGATAAGGACGCGAATTTCGGCATAGTGCTGAGCGCGCTTGCCTCTCTCGGCATACGCGCCGAACTCGGCGGCAGGAACGACCTCATGCTAAACGGCGCAAAGTTCGGCGGCAGCGCCTATTACAGGCGAGACGGAAAAGCTCTGCACCACGGGACGGTCATGGTGAACACGACGCCGGACGCCGTCGCGCGTTACCTTACTCCGCCTTCCGAAAAGTTCGAGGGCAAGGCGGTGAAGAGCGTGGCGTCGCGCGTCGCTCCGCTGGAAAGGGCCGCGGCGGGCATTACCGTGCAAAGCGTCGGGGACGCGCTGAGGAACGCGTTCGCGGCGGCGCATCCGGGAGCCGAAATGCGCGAGATACTTCCCGTGTCGCTCGGCGCGGAGAGAGTGATGAAGTGGGCGGGATTTTTCCCGCGTGACGACTGGCGTTACGGCAGACGCGGCACGGTTGTGAAACGGATGCCGACGGAGGTGTTCGGAGAGCGCGCCGTGCTTCGCGCTGTATTTGACGAGAACGGTTTCGCCGGAGCGGAACTGGCTTCGGACAGCCTTGACGCGGACGGCGTGAGTGCGGTGAATGCGCTGCTCGCCGGGAAAGACGCGGCGGCGTTTCCGCTTGCGGCGGACAAGGCGGAAGCCGCGGCGAAAGAAGCCGAAAAGCTGCGCGCGCGGCTGAAGGAGGAAGGTTGTGTTTGATCTTACCGTACTTGGCGGCGGTCCTGCCGGATATACGGCGGCGATCCGCGCCGCGAAACTCGGAATGAGCGTCCTGCTCGCGGAGTGCGGCGAAACGGGCGGCACATGCCTCAACCGCGGCTGCATTCCGACAAAATGCCTTTTGCATTCATCGGGACTGTACGCGTCGCGCACGGCGTGGGCGGAATGCGGGGTGAATGCGGAAAACGTCGCTTTCGACGAAAACGCGGCGTATCTGCGCAAGGACGGCATAGTGGCTTCGCTCCGCGGCGGCGTGGAGAAACTCCTGAACGCCTGCGGAGTGAAAACCGTACGCGCACGTGGAAAGATCGTTTCGCCGCACACCGTCGAAGCGGGCGGCGAAATATTCGAGAGCAGACGCATACTCATTGCGACGGGTTCACGCCCCTCTCTGCCGAGCGTGAAAGGAGCGGAAAACTTTCTCACTTCCGACGACGTGCTCGCGGGACCGCTTGCGGACGGCGGCACAGTCATCGTGGGCGGCGGAGTGATAGGGACCGAACTTGCATGCTATTTTGCGGAAACCGGGCGCGATGTTACGGTGTTGGAATACGCGGACAGGCTTCTGCCGTCATTCGGCAAGGAGATATCCGCGCAGCTGGCGGCCTCGCTCAGGCGCAAAGGCGTGAAGATATGCACATCCGCGCGCGTTACCGAGGTCGGGAAAGAATACGCCGTGTACGAAAGCGGCGGACAAACGCTGCGTGCGGAAGGCGCGGCGGTCGTGGCGGCGACGGGACGGAAGGTCAACGCAGAAGACATCGGGCTTGAAAATATCGGTTTGCCCGCCGCTCCCGTAAGCGTGAATGCGGACATGATGACCGCGGCGGAAGGGGTGTACGCGGCAGGCGATGTGACGGGCGGAATACAGCTGGCGCACTATGCTTCGGCGTGCGCGCTGAAAGCGGTGGGACATATGGCGGGGAAGCCGTGCGGCGTCGATCTCGCGACGGTGCCGTCGCTGGTGTACACGTCTCCGGAGATAGTGTGCGTAGGGCGGACGGCGGACGCGGCAAAGACGGGCAAATTCATGCTCGGCGCGAACGGGAAAAATCTGGTGAACGGCTCGAACAGAGGGTTTATCAAGATATATTGCGACGATAAAGATACGATAGTGGGAGCCGAGGCGTTCGGCGACGGTGTTACCGAACTTGCCGGCGAGCTGACTCTCGCGGTGAGCCGCGGGCTTTCGGCGGAGCAGGTCGCATCCGTCGTCCATGCGCATCCCACGTTGTACGAGAGCGTTGCGGAGGCGTGCGGGGACGTGTATGGCCTTGCCACTCACAAACTGTAGGAGGAGAGGGGGATTATGCTTAAACGTACCGCGCTTTACGATACGCATACCGCACTCGGCGGAAAGATGGTGGAGTTCGCCGGTTACGAACTGCCCGTACAGTATTCGGGCATCCTCGAAGAGCACCGCGCCGTAAGGACGGCGGCAGGTATATTCGACGTGTCGCACATGGGCGAGTTCTTCTTCGAGGGCGAGGGGGCGGAAGCCGCGCTCAATTCGCTTCTCAGCAACGATATACGCGGCATGACGGACGGCAGGGTGAGATATTCGCTGCTGCCCAACGAGCGCGGGGGCGCGGTAGACGACGTGTTGGTCTACCGCATGAACGCGGAGAAATTCATGGTTGTCGTCAACGGCGCGAACGTGGCGAAGGACGAGGCTCACGTCAGGGCGCACCTTTCCGGCTGCGGATTCAGGAACGAGTCGGAGAAGGTGTCGCAGATGGCGGTGCAGGGTCCGGCTTCGGAGAAGATAATGGAACGCGTGACGGAAGGAACGCTGCCGCGGAAATATTACACGTTCACGGAGGACGTTTCCGTCGGAGGGCACCGCGTGCTGATCTCGCGCACGGGGTATACGGGCGAAACGGGGTTCGAGATATACTGCAAAAACGCGTGCGCGGCGGAAATTTACGCGGTTATACTCGCCGCCGGCAAAGAGTACGGGCTCATCCCCTGCGGACTGGGCGCGAGGGACACGCTGAGGCTGGAGGCCGGCATGCCGCTCTACGGGCACGAGCTCGGCGAGGACATCCCCGTAGACGAAGTCGGGCTGGACTTCGCCGTCAAGCCGGAGAAGGGAGATTTTACGGGGAGGGACGCCGTCATCGCGCACGTCCCCGAATACGAGCGGATAGGGGTGAAGGTCGTCGGACGCGGCATAGTGCGCGAGAACTGCGACATATACGCCGACGGCGTGCCCGTCGGACGGAGCACGTCGGGCACCCATTCGCCGACGCTGGGGTGCGGCATCGCGATGCTGCGCATAAAGCGCGGCGCCGAAGGCGCGCTTGCCGCCGACGTCAGGGGGAGAATGATACCTCTCGAACGCACGGGACTGCCCTTTGTCGGGCGCAGATGAGAACGCAACCGCGGACGGCACGTCCGCAGGCATATAAGGAGTGAGGATATGAAACAATACACACGCACACACGAATGGGTAGAACTTCGCGACGGCAAGGCGTACGTCGGCATCACCGCGCATGCGGCGGAAGAGCTGGGGGAGATCGTTTACGTCGAACTTCCGGAGATCGGCGCGCAGGCGGCGGCAGGGGAGGCATGCTGCGAACTCGAATCCGTCAAAGCGGTAGCGGAAGTCAATTCTCCCGCAAGCGGCACGGTCGCGGAGGTCAACGGAGAGCTTGCGGACGCTCCCGAAAAGGCGGGTGAAGAGGGCGTATGGCTGTTTGCGGTCGGTGATCCCGTGCTCGCGGACGGACTGATGAGCGAAGCCGAATACGAAGCGTTCTTGAGGTGAAAAATGTCTGACTATCTTTCTGTGTCCGAAAGGGAGAGGAGCGAGATGCTCGCTTTCCTCGGCATTTCGGATGTTGCGGAACTGTACTCCGATCTGCCGCGCGCGCTGAGGAAGAAGAAGTTCGCGCTGTCCGACGGCATGTCGCAGCAGGAAACGTACGAGGCGCTGGCGTCGCTTGCCGCAAAGAACGCCGTATACAAGAGCGTGTTCCGCGGCGCGGGCAGTTACAACCATTACATACCCGCGGCGGTGAAAAGCCTGACTTCGCGCGAAGAATTTCTCACGGCGTATACGCCGTATCAGCCGGAGATCTCGCAGGGGATACTGCAGGCGACGTTCGAGTTCCAGACCATGATATGCAATCTCACTGGTATGGACGTCGCCACGGCTTCGCATTATTCCGGCGCGACGGCGGCGGCGGAAGCGTGCGTGATGTGCGCGGAAGGCAAGGGCAAAGTGCTCACATTCGGCAACGTCAATCCCGACACGCTGGAAACGGTGCGCACTTATCTCGCCGCGCGCGGTATGGAGCTTGAGGTCGTTTCCGCGCCGAACGGATATGCGGAATTCCGCCCCGGTACGGGCGCGAAAGTCATGTACGTTGAGTCGCCGAATTATTACGGCATCGTCGAGGACGTCGCGTCCCTTGCCGCCGCCGCCAAGGCGGAGGGAATGAAAGTGGTCGTCGGCGGCAATCCGCTCGCGCTTGCGCTGTTCAGAAGTCCCGGCGAATGCGGTGCTGACGTTGCGGTCGGCGACGCGCAGCCTTTCGGAATGCCGATGAGTTTTGGCGGGCCGTATATCGGCTTCATGGCGGCGAAACGCGGATATATGCGCAAACTTCCCGGCAGGATAGTCGGCGAGACTTCGGACGCGGACGGCAGGCGTGCCTTCGTGCTCACTCTGCAGACGCGCGAGCAGCACATCCGCCGCGAAAAGGCGACGTCCAACATATGTTCCAACCAGGCGCACTGCGCGCTGACCGCCGCGGTGTATCTGTCGCTCATGGGACCGCGCGGGCTGCGCGACACCGCGCTCAAATGCGCTTCCAACGCGCACTATCTCGCCAAAGAACTCGCGCATGCGGGGGCGAAACTCTTCTACGAAGGAGAGTTCTTCGACGAATTCGTCACCATAACTCCCGGCAAGGCGTACGCGGTGGCGGCGGCGCTGGAAAAGAAGAATATCCTCGGCGGACTGCCTCTCGACGAGCACCGCATCCTCTGGTGCTGCACCGAGATGAACCGCAAGGCGGATATGGACGAAGTCGTCGGGACTGTGGAGGAAACGCTATGAAGACCGTGTTTGAAAAATCCGTAAAGGGAAGAGGCGGTTTCGCCGTGTCCGCCCTTGAGGTGGAGAGATACGACTACGAGTCCGACCGTCTGCGCGAAGAACTTGACCTGCCCGAACTTTCCGAGCCGGAAGTCGCGGCGCACTACACCGCGCTCTCCAAGAGAACGTTCGGCGTGGACGACGGGTTCTATCCGCTGGGTTCGTGCACTATGAAGTACAACCCGAAACTGCACGAAGAGATCGCCGCGCTGCCGGGGTTCAGGGACGCGCATCCGCTTGCGCGTGCCGACAAAGTGCAGGGTTGTCTTGCCGTTATCGACACTTTAAGTGCCTATCTTGCAGGCATCACGGGTATGGACGCGGTGACGCTCCAGCCGTGTGCAGGCGCGCACGGAGAGTTCACGGCGCTGCTCATGGTCAAGGCGTACCACCTCTCGCGCGGCGATTCCGGACGCACGAAAGTGCTCATTCCGGACAGCGCGCACGGCACCAACCCGGCTTCCGCGGCAATGGCGGGCTTCGAGGTGGTGACGCTGAAGTCCGACGATGACGGCAGAGTGAATCTCGCCGATCTCAGGCTGAAGGCGGGCGACGACACGGCGGCGCTCATGCTCACCAATCCCAACACGCTCGGCATATTCGAAAAGCACGTCGCCGAGATCGCGGACATCGTTCACGAAGCGGGCGGACTGATGTACTACGACGGAGCGAATCTCAATGCGGTCATGGGCGTGGTGCGTCCCGGCGACATGGGGTTCGACCTCGTGCACCTCAATCTGCACAAGACTTTCTCCGCACCCCACGGCGGCGGCGGTCCCGGATCCGGACCGGTGTGCTGCAAGGCGGAGCTTGCGCCCTTCCTGCCCGATCCGCAGGTGACAAGGACGGAGAAGGGGTTCCGCTTCGGCAGGAGCGAATGGTCGTGCGGCAGAGTGAGCGCGTTTTACGGCAATTTCGGCGTATACGTCAAGGCGCTTGCCTACATCGTGACGCTGGGAGGCAAAGGGCTTCGCGCGGCGGCGCAGACAGCGGTGCTGAACGCCAATTATCTGCGTGAGAAGATCAGTTATTTCTATCCCGTCGGAGAGGGCAGATGCATGCACGAGTTCGTGCTGTCCATGCGCAAACTGCGCGAGGAAACGGGAGTGACCGCCGCGGATGTGGCGAAAGGACTTATAGACCGCGGCATACATCCGCCGACGATGTACTTCCCGCTCATAGTCGAGGACGCGCTCATGTTCGAGCCGACGGAGACTGCCGACAAGGCGGCGCTCGACGCGGCGGCGGACGCGCTGAAAGAGATCATAGATCTCGCGTACAGCGATCCCGAAGCCCTGCACTCCGCTCCCCGGACGACTCCCGTGCGCCGTCCCGACGAAGCGGCGGCGGCACGGAACCCCGTCGTGAAAGGATGAGGCGGAAGGGTGCTCCCGCGGCGTAAAACGTCGTAAAACGGCGAAGTCTTTCGGCGGCGGATATTTACATCTGCCGCCGAATATGTTAAAATCAAAGAGGCGCGGAAGCGCACTGAAACATTTACGGAGGTTTGTAATGGCTAAGGGCAAAAAAGACTATTTCGGGCTGTCCTACATCGTCAGCGTCATTCTGGCGATCATCCCCATCACGGCGTGGATATGCGGTGTGATCACAAGAATCAGCGAGGGCAAGATCGTTGCCGGTATAATTCGTTTTTTCACGGGTTTCTGGATCGTGTGGGTAATCGACCTCGTGATGATGATCACCAAGAAATCCATCTGGCGTCTGCTCAATGTCTGACGTCGCGTTTTCGGTTTCCGCAGGCGGTGTGACCGTCTGCGGCTCTCCGAAAGAGATACTTTCGGAGCTTGCTTTCGCACACTATCCCGTGACGGTCGACGCGGGGGAGGGAGAAAGGACTTTCGCCTCCTTCGACGGAGTGCGGGAATATTTGCAGACGCGCTTTTCCGCCGCGCCGCATGACGGCGGAGGAGATGCGGCGGAATGTTCGCCGGCGCGGCACGCCTGAGGCGCGCCGTTTTTTTGCACGTTCCGCCCCCGGCGGAGAAAGGCTTTGATTTCGGTTCGTCCGCCTCCCGTGTAAGGTTTTGCGCGGGCGCGGAGGCGCGGTGCAATGTTTGTATATTTAATATAAATTTTAGTTTACGGCGGACTGTTGACATAAACTCCCGGCGCACATATAATAAAACGTTGTAACGACAGGTGTCGTTTTTTCGGCACACTTATTTTCGGAGAGTTATATGTCAGAACGGAAAAAGCCAAAGGACAAAGGAGTCCTCGGCACATTGCTCGGGTGCGTGGGCGAATACAAGGGGGCGTCGGTGCTTACGTCCGTATTCGTCGTATTCGAGGTCGTGCTCGAAGTTTTCATACCTCTGATCATGGCGCAGATCATTGACGTCGGGCTGGACGAGAGTCTGACTTCCTTCACGTTTGAACTCCGGCTGGGCGCGTCCGTTACGCAGCTGTTTACGGTGCATTCGCGCACGGATTTCATACTCATCAGCGGTGCGCTCACCATTGTCATGGCGCTGCTGTCGCTGCTCTTCGGCGTGCTGTCGGGCAGGTTTGCCGCCTATGCGGCGACGGGCTTCGGCATGAACGTCAGGAAGGGCATCTACTACAAGATACAGGATTTCAGTTTCGCAAATCTCGACCGCTTCAGCACCGCCGGTCTTGTGACGCGTCTTACCACGGACATCACCAACGTGCAGATGTCGTACATGATGGTGATCAGAGTGCTGGTGCGCGCCCCGGTCATGCTCATTCTCGCACTCGGTATGGCGATCTCCATCAATCCGGAGCTTGCCGTCGTCTTTGCGGTGGCGCTTCCCGTCATCGTGGTTGGTCTGGGCATAGGCATAGTCATCGTCTACCCGCGCTTTACCAAAATGCTGAAAAAGTACGACGACATGAACGAGATCACGCAGGAGAATCTCACCGCGATACGCGCGGTCAAGACTTTCGTGCGCGAGGACTTCGAGACGCAGAAGTTCAAAAAGATCAGCGATACGGTGCAGAAGCTCCAGTTCTCCGCCGAAAAGATGCTGGTCATAGCCATGCCGCTCATGCAGTGTGTGGCGTTCGCGTGCATAATAGCGGTGGTGTGGTTCGGAGGCAGCAACATCATAGCCGGGGACATGCAGTTCGGTTCTTTTGCGGCGTTCCTCAACTACATCATGCAGATACTCATGTCGCTTGCCATGGTCGCGATGGTATTCGTCATGCTTGTGCTTTCGCGCGCGTCCGCAGGGCGAATAACAGAGGTGTTCCGCGAGGTGCCGGACATTGCGGACAATCCTTCTCCGGCGGCGGAAAGCGTCGCCGACGGCAGCGTGGATTTCGATCATGTGGATTTCTCCTATTCGCGTGAGAGCGAAGTGCTCAACCTCGAGGACATCGATCTGCATGTGAAGAGCGGCGAGATTGTCGGCGTGATAGGCGGCACCGGCTCGGCGAAGAGCACGCTCGTGCAGCTCATACCGCGGCTTTATGACGTGCGGTCGGGCGCGGTGAAGGTGGGCGGAGTGGACGTCAGGGACTACCGCCTGAACGACCTGCGCGACGCCGTCGCCATGGTGCTGCAGAAAAACGTGCTTTTCTCCGGCACGATAAAGGAAAATCTCAAGTGGGGCAATCCCGACGCCACGGACGCGCAGATCGAACATGCCGCGCGCGCGGCGCAGGCGCACGATTTCATCACCTCTTTCCCCGACGGCTACGAAACCGAGCTCGGACAGGGCGGCGTCAACGTGTCCGGCGGACAGAAACAGAGGTTGTGCATTGCGCGCGCACTGCTTAAACGTCCGAAAGTGATGATCCTCGACGATTCCACGTCCGCGGTGGACACCGCGACCGACGCGGCGATAAGGAAAGGACTCAGGGAGGAGTTCGGTTCGACTACCGTGTTCATCATCGCACAGAGAATAAGCTCGGTGCAGGACGCCGACAAGATCGTCGTCATGGACGACGGCAGGATAGACGCCGTCGGCACGCACGAGGAACTCCTCGCGTCCAACAAGATCTATCAGGACGTCTATTATTCCCAGCAGCGCGGCTCGGACGAAGCGGCCGCGATCTACGCCGAGGGAGAGGAGGTGACGGAATGAGCCGCAATAAGAAACCCGAACGCAAAGCCGGTAAATATACCGCCGGACATCCCATGGCAACGTTCAAACGCATCCTTTCCTATTTCGCTCCGTACAAGGGCAGAGTCGTTCTCGCCGGCATTTCGCTGGTGCTCAACGTCGCCGCGACGGTGGGCGGCACATTCATGCTCTCCGTCATCATAGACGACTACATCGGTCCTCTCGCGTCGGGGGCTTCCGGCGTGACCATGGCGGACTTCGCTCTCATGACGGGCATTATGGCGGCGATGTATCTTGTCGGCGTGCTGCTGCAATACACCTACAACTGGATCATAGTCAATATGACCACGCAGATACAGCGCAACATACGCGACCAGATGTTCGAGAATATGCAGAAGCTGCCCATCCGCTTCTTCGACACCCACGCCAACGGCGACATCATGAGCTGTTATACCAACGATACGGATACGCTCCGCGAGCTTATGGCCAACGGCGTGCCTTATCTCATCTCCAACGGGCTGACGGTGCTCGCCATCTTTATCATGATGCTCGTGCTCAATCCGCTGCTGACGCTGTTCATCATCGTAATGCTCGTGATCATGTTCGCCATAGTGAAATTCGTGGGCGGCAAGTCCGGCAAGCACTTCGTGCGCCAGCAGAAAGCGATAGGTGTGCTCGACGGTTACGTCGAGGAGCATATCGAGGGTATGCGCGTCGTCAAGGTGTTCTGCCACGAGGACGCGGAAAAGGAAGCGTTCGACCGCATCAACGGCGAACTCCGCGGCGCGTCGCGCAAGGCGCACACATACGCCAACATCCTCATGCCCATTCTCGGCAATCTGAGCTACGTCAACTACGCCATCACCGCTATTGCAGGCACGCTGTTCGCGCTTTCCGGAGTGGCGGGCATGACGATAGGCAAACTGATTTCCTTCCTGCAGTTTTCACGGCAGTTCAGCGCGCCGATAGGGCAGATGTCCCAGCAGATGAACAGCATCCTCATGGCGCTCGCGGGTGCGGAGCGGATCTTCGCGCTCATCGACGCTAAACCCGAAGAGGACGAAGGTTACGTCACTCTCGTCAATGCCGAGGAAGCCGAGGACGGCACGCTCACCGAGTCCGACGTGTTCACCGGCAAATGGGCGTGGAAACACTACCACAAGGCGGACGACACCACCACTTACGTCAAGTGGACGGGAGAAGTGGAGTTCGAGGACGTGACTTTCGGATACGTGCCCGAAAAGACGGTGCTGAAGCACATCAACCTCGTTGCCGAGCCGGGGCAGAAAATCGCCCTTGTCGGCTCTACCGGCGCGGGCAAGACCACTATTACCAACCTCATCAACCGCTTTTACGACATCGAGGACGGCAAGATCCGCTACGACAACATCAACATCAAGAAGATACAAAAGCCCGCGCTGCGCCGTTCTCTCGGCATGGTGCTGCAGGACACGCACCTCTTTACGGGGACTGTGCGCGACAACATCCGTTACGGTAAGCTGGACGCCACCGACGAGGAAGTAGAGAATGCCGCAAAGCTCGCCAATGCCGACGCGTTCATCCGCCATCTGCCCGAGGGCTACGACACCATGCTTTCCGGCGACGGCTCCAACCTCTCGCAGGGGCAGCGGCAGTTGCTGTCGATAGCGCGCGCCGCGGTAGCCAATCCTCCCGTGCTCATTCTCGACGAGGCGACGTCCTCCATCGACACGCGCACCGAAAAACTCATCGAAAAGGGCATGGACAGCCTCATGCGCGGCAGGACGGTATTCATCATCGCGCACCGTCTTTCCACAGTCCGCAACGCCGATATGATCCTTGTCCTCGAACACGGTGAGATCATCGAGCGCGGCAATCACGAGCAGCTCATCGCGCAGAAGGGCAGGTATTATCAGCTGTACACCGGCGCCTTCGAACTGGATTAAAACGCCGTCATTCGGCGACCTGCTGTGTCAAAGGCATCCTTTTCTGCAGGTTACGTACGATTAAGTACGCGCCCCTTGAAAAGGATGCCTTTTCCTTGCATCCCATCCGAATGACGGCGTTTTACAACCGCGCTGTCCGGGGCCCCCGCAACAATTTCCGTAGGAAATTTTGTGGGGTATATTGGCGAATTGCTTTGTCAGCCCCCATATTCAGACCTCTTACGTACGCCAAGTACGCCGCGAGTCCTGAATATGGGGGCTTTCGCGCACTTCATCCAAATATCGCGGTTTTACGAGAGGGCGGAGTTGTGCACATCTCATCCGAATGGCGGCGTTTTCAACCGCGCTATCCGGGGTCCCCGCAAAATGAACATTTTGTGGGGTATATTGGCGTGATACTGCGTCAAAGCCCCTTCCGCACAGGGGTCCCCGCCGAAAGTATTTTCGGTGGGGGTAAAAATGCGGTCACGTACGACTTAGTACGCTCCCTTTTACGGAAGGGGCATTTCCTTGTCTGACGCTCAAATATCGCGGTTTTACGAGAGGGCGGAGTTGTGTACATCTCATCCGAATGACGGCGTTTTCAACCGCGCTATCCGGGAAACAAAAGGCGCAGGATTGCTCCTGCGCTTTTCGTAATCGTATCGTGCGGCTGAGCCCCGCTCACTCCCACTCGATCGTGGCAGGGGGTTTGGTGGTGATATCGTAGACGACGCGGTTGACGCCTTTCACCTCTTTCACGATGCGCGAGGACGCGGCGCGGAGCACGGAATAGGGCAGTTCCACCCAATCGGCGGTGACAGCGTCGTGCGTGTTGATGGCGCGCAGCGCGATCATGTGCTCATACGTCCTGCCGCCGGTTTCGTCCACACCCGTGGACATGCTGTCGTTGATGATGGCGAAATACTGCCACACTTCGCGACCGAGTCCGGCTTTTTCTATCTCTTCGCGGAAGATAAAGTCCGCGTCGCGCAGAATGTTCAGTTTTTCGCGCGTGATCTCGCCTATGCAGCGCACGCCGAGGCCGGGGCCGGGGAAGGGCTGACGGTCGACGATGAAATCGGGCAGACCGAGCTCGCGCCCGACTTCGCGCACTTCGAATTTGTAAAGGTCGCGCACAGGCTCGACCAGACCTTCGAATCCGATGTTTTCGGGCAGACCGCCCACGTTGTGGTGGGACTTGACCAGCTTGTTCTTGCCGTCCGTGCCGCTCTCGATGATGTCGGGCAGAATGGTGCCTTGCGCGAGGAATTCCACCTTGCCGAGCTTTTTCGCTTCTTCCTCGAACACGCGGACGAACTCTTCGCCGATGATCTTGCGCTTTTTCTCAGGGTCGGACACACCTTTCAGCTTGTCGAGGAAACGGTCCTCCGCGTCCACGGCGACGAGGTTCATGCCGAACTGATCCTTGAACACCTGCTGCACCTGCTCGAACTCTCCTTTGCGGAGCAGTCCGTGATTGACGAAAACGCAGATGAGATTGCCGCCGATCGCCTTGTGGATGAGCGCGGCGCATACCGAGCTGTCAACGCCGCCCGAAAGTCCGAGCAGCACCTTCTTGTCGCCTACCTGCGCGCGGATCGCGGCGACTTGCTTTTCGATGAAGTTCTTTTCCATAGGTCCTCCTTGTGTCCGAAACCGCCCGGCGCGCACAGGCGCCTTTGCCGTACGGTGAAGAGATTATACAATATTTTCACGCCGAGCACAAGGGTATGACGGCTGTGCGGAGCGAAAAAGCGCAATTTTGCGGCGTTTGCTCCGCTTTGCGGCGGAGGGCGCGCGGCGAACTCCGTCCGTAAATTTTTGCGAAACCGCGCTCATTATCCTTGTGTGCTTTTGCGCTTTCCGCTATACTTGGTGCAGTTACGCTTCAAGGTGTGGTATGCTGAAGAAATTTCTGAGATTCGTGCTGCCGTCCATGGTCGCTTTCGCGTTTACGGGGCTTTATTCCATAGTCGACGGCTTTTTCGTCGGCAACAACGTCGGCGACGACGGACTTGCCGCGATCAACGTCGCATATCCTCTGGTGGCTTTCATCAACGCCGTGGGTACGGGCGTCGGAATGGGCGGTTCGGTCATGCTCTCCATGGCGCGGGGCAGAGGCGACGCCGAAGCGGAGAAACGCTGGCTCGGCAACACGCTGCTTTATCTGCTTGCGGCGAGCGCGGTCGTCACGGCGCTGCTTGTGGGCATATATCCTTATCTTATTGACGCATTCGGTGCCGAAGGCGCGGTCAACGACTATGCCGACACCTACATTTTCGTGCTGGCATGCTTTGCGGCGGTGCAGATATTTTCCACCGGCTGCGTCCCCCTGCTCCGGAATTTCGGCGCGTCCTTCGGCGCAATGGGCGCAATGGCGGCAGGGTTCGTCACCAACATCGTCCTGGACTGGCTCTTCGTGCAGCATCTCGGCGAGGGCATATTCGGCGCGGCGATAGCTACGGGGCTCGGACAAGTCGTCACCGTCCTCCCGTGCGC
The DNA here is from genome assembly GCA_018710835.1 of Candidatus Limadaptatus stercoravium. Lineage (GTDB taxonomy): Bacteria > Bacillota > Clostridia > Christensenellales > CAG-917 > Limadaptatus > Limadaptatus stercoravium. Next base: position 23,987 of record DVJC01000094.1, read on the forward strand.
GGCGTATCTCATTTGGAAGATAGTAAAGCTCGGCAGGGGAGTTTTCCGATTCTCCCTCAGGGAATTCGGCGGCATTACGCGTGTCGGCATATCCCCGTTCGGAGTGCTGCTGTGCCCGCAGATCATCACGATCATCCTCAACAAATTCCTGTTCGTTTACGGCAATTCCGCTTACGTTGCGGCGTATTCCGTCATCATGTACGTCTATTGCGTCGATCTTCTCCTGCTGCAGGGCATAGGCGACGGCGCGCAGCCGCTCATCAGCCTTGTGCAGGGCGAGGGCGACAGAGCGGCGGCGAAAAAATTGCGCAATTACGCGTATGTGACCGCGCTTATCGTCGCGGCGGCAACGTTCGGCGTACTGTTCGGGTGCAGGTACGTCATTCCCGAAGTTTTCGGCGCGGGGGAATTCGCCGCCGCCGAGTCCGCGCGCATACTCCCGTTCTTTGCCGGCAGCGCGCTGTTTACGGCGGTCAGCAAGATCACCGCGTCCTACTTCTATTCCATGGATCGCAACTCCTCTGCCTACGCCATAGTGTACGGCGAAGTAGCGGTCATTCTGCTCCTCGTGCTCACATTGCCGGAGCGGTGGGGGATAGACGGTGTGTGGATGTCCCTGCCGATAGCGCAGGTCGTCATCGCCGCGCTTGCGCTGCTCCTGCTCTACGCGCTCTACCGCCGTTTCAGGAAATATCCCGACCGCCCGGAATACATCCGCACGCCCCGTGCGTGACATGTCGTTTTGACCGAAACGATTCCTTATGGGATCGGAATATCAAAACCGCGTCTTGTGACGCGGTTTTTGTGTGTTCTGTCGTGTTTGAGTTATCGGTTTTTGAAGTTTTTGCCGTGTTGCGGCAGGCAGATTCGGGCGGACGGAGCGGCATTGCCGGATATGCGCCCGAATAAAGTGCGGGAACTTCCGGGACGGGGTTTGCCGGAGGTCATGAAGCGACGTCCGGGAAGGGTTCGTCGCCGAGGTTCTGTTCCCGCGATTTGCGCAGGAACGCCTTCGTCTTTTCGCTTTGCGGATTCTCGAAAATCTGGTACGGTGTGCCCATCTCCTCGATGACGCCGTCCGCCATGAAGATCACTTTGTCCGCAACGCCGTGCGCGAACTCCATCTCGTGCGTGACGACGATCATCGTGCTGTCACCCGATTTCAGCCCTTTGATGACTTTCAGCACCTCGCCCGTGAGTTCGGGGTCGAGAGCGGAAGTCGGCTCGTCGAAGCACAGGATGTCGGGGGACAGCGCGAGGGCGCGGGCAATTGCGATACGCTGCTGCTGTCCGCCGGAGAGTTCGCACGGATACGCCGCGGCGCGGTCGCCGAGCCCCACGCGCTCCAGCAGCGACTGCGCGCGGCGGTCTATGTCGCCGAAGAGCCTTTCGCGCACGGTGGTCTTGCGCGCCTTGACGATGTCGTCGAATTCGACGATTTCCGCACGATGCGCGGCTTTAAGTTTCTTTTCCGCGTCCTTAAACGCCGTTTTCGGCAGATTCTCCGCTTTCAGTGCCGCGATCTCCGCTTTGTGCCGGGAGATGATCTCCGCCTTTTCGCGTTTTGCCGCGGCGTCTATCTCCGCGCATTCCTTGCGGCTCTTTTCCTTGCCCAGGAGCTCCGCCGCGAGCTTGATGTTGGTGATCGCGTTGTAGTGCGGGAAGAGGTTGAACTGCTGGAACACCAGCCCGAAATGCAGCCTCTTGGTGCGTATGTCCGCGGCGTTTTCCTTGGCGGTTGCGTCGCCGTCGAAGAGCGTTTCGCCGTTCACGACGATTTTGCCGCCGTCCGCGGTTTCGAGGAAATTCAGACAGCGCAAAAGAGTGGTCTTGCCACTGCCGGAAGAACCGATTATGGCAAGCACCTCGCCTTTCTGCAGCTCGAAATCGATGCCTTTCAGCACCTCGTGACTGCCGAAACTTTTCTTGAGTCCGTGAACTTCGAGTATAGCCATATCACACCTTATAGTAGCTGAGTTTCTTTTCGGCAAATCTGAACAGCAGAGTGAGTATGCCG
>DVJC01000095.1 GCA_018710835.1 Candidatus Limadaptatus stercoravium
CAGAGAGCGAGATCATAACTCTCCCGCGCGTGGGCAGCTACGTCGAGGCAAGCCTGTGGCTGGACCTTCTGACGGAGGTGCTGGACGCGTCCTCGCTGCAGACGGCGAAGATACGGCTCGCCGCGGAATTCGCGGCGTCCGAGGACGGGAAAAGACTGCTTGCAGACGCGGAACACAACGCCGATGCGGTGATATATTTCGCGGGCGCGGTGGGGTTCACTTCCGACGACGTGAGCGAACTCGGTTTCGCACTGCTGCGCGCCGCAGTTTCGGACACGGCGGAGATCTACAACACTCTGCGTACGCGGCTGCAAAGCCTCAACGACAAGGTGGTGGGATCGGGCAGAGCGGACATCGCCGAGGCTCTCGAACGTGCGGACAGGATCACCGCTTCCCTCGGCGACGCGGAAACGACGGACAACACTCTCGCCGCGCTCGACGAGGCGGAGGAGGGGATAGGCATACTCTTCGGCTTCGCCTACGACACGTGGCAGATCTTCGGCACGGGAGAGAGCGGTTCGGGGCTGGCGGGGCTGATAGGCAGCGCGTCGGACGGTTCGGGCGCGCTTGCCGGCGTGTCGGACAGCGAACTGCTGGTGTGGCTGGACGGCGTGATCGGAGCGTTTGCGGATTTCGGCACGCGGATGACAGACGAAAGGATCGCCGCCGTAAAGAACGCGCTTGCCGGCGTGAGAGAATGTTTTGCGGGGTTCGCCCAGCCCGTCGAGATCATGCGCGAAGCGTTGACGTGGCTGGAATATGCGGAGTCGGCGATAGACGAGGTGCCTCTCGCCGCCGAGTATATCGCCGCTGCGGCGAGCGCGGTGTACGAACGCGACGGAGAGGACAACTACACATACGCGTTCATAAGAAAACTCAAGAGTTTCGCCGCCGAAGAGGACGCACAGCTCAAGGATATCAACGCGTATGTGCTCGCCGCCGGGCTTGCGGTGTCGCTCATGTCCGAAGTGTCTGCCGAGGACATGAAGGCGGAGATAGACCGCCTTGCAGCCTCCGGCGACAGGAACAAGAATATGCTGCTTTATCTCGGCGCGGTGGCGTTCAGCGCGGCGGGGAACGGAGAGATTGCGGTCACGGACGAGATCGCCTCGATGATCGTGGCGATGCTGACGGACGTGTTTGACGAGATGTTTGCCGAAGCGTACCGCGACTATATCCTCGCGCCCGAAGAAAACGAGATCCGTCTGCAGCGCATGGCGGGCAGCGTGATACAGATGGTCGGACTGCTCAACGACGTCATCGGACGGCACGGCGGCGTCCCCGTGGAGATCACGGTGGGCACGGACGGTCCTTACGACGAAGAATGGCGCGCGGAGATGGAACGCATCGCGGCGGAAGCTGCGGAGAAAGCCGCCGACATAACCGGCGCGGCGCTGCCGTCCGTCGCGGCGGATACGATCAAGGCGGTCGTGGACGATTTTTACGCTTCGGCGCAGGAACTCGCCGAGGCGGCGGAAGCGGAGTATATCACGGACGCCGGGTCGGACGCGGCGCTTCGCGTGATGCAGATAGCGGAGGGCAACGTGATCCTCGCCCTGCTCGCGTCGCTGGTCGACTCCTTTTAGTCCCGTCCGGAATGTGCGCGGTTCGGTTGACAACGCGCCGTTCCGTGCTATAATCATGATAGTCCCAAACGATGAATTTTCGGAGTGTAAGACGTCAGCGGATAATGATCTGCGCATGCGCGCTTTTGCCGACGTCTTTTGCGGACGTCGGTTTTTTTGCGCGGACGGAACGGTTTGTATCGCCGCAGATCGCGTGCGCGGAAACGCCGCAACAGCCGCCCGCGGCAGGGCGGCAGCATTCCCGTCCTGTATACGGCAACGGCATTTGCGCGGAGCGGAAGTCCGCGGAAGGAGTAGTATATGAAGAGAATAGGCGTGGTAGGCATAGTGCTCAAAGGCGAACGCGACACGGTGCTGGAGATGCAGAAGGTGCTGTCCGATTTTTCGGACATAATAGTCGGCAGAATGGGCGTACCGAGGGAGGAGGCGAACGCGATAGCGCTCATAGTCGAGGGCACGCAGGAGCGGATCTCCGCGCTGACGGGCAGGCTGGGGAAGTTCCCGACGCTTGCGGTGAAGTCCGCCGTGACGGCGTTCGAGGTGTCGGAGTGAAAGTAGTTTTCTTCCGCATGCCGGCATAACACGGTGTTTATAGTGCGAAAATAAAACTTAAAGAGGTGTATTATGAAAAAAGTTCTCAGGAAGATCCTTGCCCTGGCAATGGTCGCCGCGCTTGTCGCGGCGTTTGCGATTGCCTTTGCGGCGTGCAACGACACCGGGAATACGAAAGCCGTCCGCATCGTGTATTACGCAGACGGCGCGGCAGTACAGGCGGCGCTTTCCGCCGGGCAGATAGATTACGGTATCGTGGGCGAGCCCGCGGCGACGGCAGGCGCGTCCAAAGGATTCGGTGTAGTTATGGATTTGCAGGCGGAATACGCCGAAGCGACGGGAAATGCGAACGGCTTTCCTATGTCGTCCACTTTTATCAGGGGCAGTCTTGCGGCAAACAAGACTTTTGTGGACGCTCTGCTTGCCGTGTTGAATGAGAATGTGACGTACATCACGGAAAACGCCGCTTCTATGACGCGGCTTCTTCAAAGCGCCGGAAGCACTTCCGCCTATCCCGCGGCGAGCATTCCGCGCTGCAATGTCGGAGTGTATTCGGCGGCGGGCGTTAAGGCGGACGTCAACGATATGCTGAAAGTTCTGAACGGCGTGGAGAATGTCCCCGACTCCGTGTATTACGACGAAGCGCAGGCAACGGAGCAGGGAAACGGCAGCGGAGTATTGCAGCTCTATGTCCCCGACGGCGCGCCTGCGCTTGCGGTGGCGAAACTCGTCGCGGAAAAGGATACGCTTACCGTGGCGGGTTATACGGTCAATGTGAACATAGTCCCCGCAAATACCATTGCCGCGCACATTGCGAAGGGTGACGGGGACATCGTGATAATGCCTGCAAACGGCGGCGCGAATCTCGTTGTGCAAGGCGCGGATTACAAATTTCTGTGCTCCAACACCCGCGGCATTCTTTATATGATAAGTAAGTCCGAAGGCAGCGTTTCGCCCGAGGACCTTGCCGGCAAAACGGTGGGCTGTATAGGGCAGGGAGCCGTGCCGCAGTACGCGTTTGAAAGAATACTTGCGGCAAACGGACTTGCGATAGAGAAATGATGAAACCCGAGGTCAAGCGGATACTTGCCAATATACTTTATCCGACCGCCGCGCTCGCGGCGGTGCTTGCCGTCTGGGCGATCGTTTCCGCAGCGAAGGATATCCCCATTCTCATTCCTCAGCTAGACAGGATATTTGCAGAACTCGGCGGTTTGTTTTCGCGTGCGGAAATGTGGAGGGCGATAGTGCTTACGGCGGGCAGGGTGCTGGGCAGTTTCCTGCTGTCCTTCGCTTTTGCGGCTGTACTTGCGGCGGCGGGGACGTTTTTCAGACCTTTGCACCGCTTCCTTTCCCCCATCGTCACCGTGCTGCAATCCGCGCCCACTATGGCGGTCATTCTGCTTGCGGTGGTGTGGCTGGACAATTCCGAAGTGCCGTTGCTGATAGGATTCCTTATCTGTTTTCCGCTGCTGTACAACGCGTGCCGCTCGGCGATAGACGGCGTGGACCCCGAACTTGTCGAAATGGCGAAACTCTATAAACTCCGTCCCGCGGACAGACTGACGGGAGTGTACATTCCTTCCGTGCTTCCCGCCGTCGCGGACGGCGCAAGGAGCGCGGTTTCGCTGTGCGTCAAGGTCGTCATTGCGGCAGAAGTGCTTGCGCAGACGAAAGGAAGCATAGGCGTGGAGATGCAGGCGGCGAGCGTGATGTTCGAGATAGCGCGCCTTATGGCATGGACGGTTGTTGCGATAGTCATGAGTTTCGTGTTTGAAGGCGTCGTGTCAGGACTCAAAAAGCTGTGGGAGGGCAGAAGAAGATGGGCGGCATCGAGATAAAGGGACTGACCGTCGCATACGGCGATAAGAGGATTTTCGACGGACTCGACGCCGCTTTTCCGGAGAACGAAATCAGCGTCGTTCTGGGCAGCTCCGGCGTGGGCAAGACCACGCTCCTCAACGCGATAGCCGGGCTTGTGCCGTACGGCGGAGAGATCGCCGTGCCGAAGGGCGGAATATCGTACATTTTTCAAAAAGACAGGTTGATACCCGGAATAAGCGTGTATAAAAACCTTGATCTGGTGCTTCGCGCTTCGGTGAAGGACAGGCGCGTGAGGCGCGGCATGATAGAGGAAATGCTCGCGGAGCTGGAGATAGAGGATCAGATCGGGAAATATCCTTCCGAGCTTTCGGGGGGACAGGCGCAGCGCGTTTCCATGGCGAGGGCGTTCCTTTATCCCTCTTCCGTGCTGCTCATGGACGAGCCTTTCCGCGCGCTGGACGCCGGGCTGAAACTCAGGCTGCTCGCCGCGCTCGACTCGCTCCTCGAAAAGTCGCCGCGAACGGTGGTGTACGTCACGCACGACGCCGACGAGTGCATGCTCGCCGCGGACTCGTGGAGGGTGCTTTCGGGCTGTCCGGCAGGCATCGCCGCGGAGGGACGTATAGCCGTGCCGCGTGCGGAGCGCGATCTTGCGGAGGAAGGACTTGCCGCCCGGCGCGGCAGGCTTTTCGCGCTGCTCACGGACCGGGACGGGCGGAACGCCGGACGGGAGTGACGCGGGGTGCGCCGGGTGCACCGGACGTGAACGGAGCCGTGCGCGGTTGCATGGGTAAAATCGCTTGACAGCGCCGTCCCGTGTGATATAATAAAGAAACTTTATGTCATATGCGCGTAGCTCCTGCTCCGCAAAGCGACGGTTTTGCGGTGTCGACATTGGCGCGTGTGGGCGTAAAAATAAGCAAAGACAGGAGTGAACAATGAAAGAAGGCATCCATCCGGATTATCACACCGCCACGGTACAGTGCGCGTGCGGAAATACGTTCCTGACCGGCACCACCAAGAAGACGGACACCATCAAGGTGGAAATCTGCTCCAAGTGCCATCCGTATTTCACGGGCAAGCAGAAGCTGGTCGACACCGGCGGCCGTGTCGATAAGTTCAAGAAGAGATACAATCTCGACTGACGGAAACAAGACGGAGATGCAGGCTGCGGAGCAGACTGCATTTTTCGTATTGCGCGCGCGAGTGCGTGGGGCAGCGTGCCCGCGGCGTGCGGAAGCCATATGGGCGGAAGGTAATTCCATTGCGAGTTTCAAAGCGCGCCGACAGCGCGGATAAAGCGGAAAAAAAGGAGAAACCCGGTAAGACGGTGCGCCGCACTTCCATAGGAGGGCAGGCGGTGATAGAGGGCGTCATGATGAAAGGGCGCACCTCTGTGGCTACCGCCGTGCGCACGGAATCCGGGGAGATCACCGTCGAGGCGAAGCGCATTCCCGACGCCGGGAAGCGCTGCGTCATTCTCCGCCTGCCCTTCGTAAGGGGAGTGGTGAACCTCGTGAGCCAGCTCTTCATGGGAGTGGGCGTGCTCATGCGCTCCGCCGAAGTGTTCGGCGACTATGCCGAACCCACGAAGTTCGACAAATGGGTGGCGGAGAAGTTCAAGCTCAATCCCATGCACATTCTGACGGCGGTTTCGCTGGTGCTGGGGCTTGCACTTGCGATAGGTCTTTTCGTGTTTCTGCCCAATTTTCTTACGGGGCTGATCTTCGAGATACCCGGCACCAACGATCATCCCGCGCTGCTCAGCCTCTGCGAAGCGGCGATAATGCTTGCGATTTTTATCGGCTATCTTCTTTCCATAACGCTGATGAAGGACATCCGGCGCGTGTTCATGTACCACGGCGCGGAGCACAAGGTCATCAGCTGTTACGAGCACGGTCTTGACCTCACCGTGGAGAACGCGCGCAAGATGCGCACGGAGCACAGCCGCTGCGGCACGACGTTCATTTTCTTCGTCGTGGCGGTGAGCATAGTGGTGTTCGCGCTCGTCAACTGGATGTTGGAAGCCATAGGCTGGACATCGTTCGACAGCGTGGTCAACGCGCTCGTGCGGCTTGCTGTCAAACTGCTTTTCCTGCCCGTGGTGGCAGGCATATCGTACGAGCTGCTCAAGTTCCTCGCCAGGTCGGACTGCCTGCTGTTCAGAATACTGCGAGCGCCCGGTATGCTCATGCAGAAACTCACCACCAGACAGCCGACCGACGATATGCTGGAAGTGAGCCTCACCGCTTTCAGGACGGTGCTTGCAATGGACGAGGATCCGTCGATCCCGGAGAGAAAATTCGAGTTTAACGTGCCGACGGATTTTGCAAGGCGGAAAATAAAAGAGATCGCGCCTGCCGCGGACGAGAGCGACATGGATTGGATCCTCGCAGAGGTCACCGGAAAACGCCGCAGCGAACTTTCCGTGATGAAATCCGTCACCAAGGAACAGTTCGAGTCGGCAAAGAGCATTGCGGAAAAGATGAAGGACGGCGCGCCGCTGCAGTACGCGCTCGGCAACGCGGATTTCTACGGCATACGGCTCGCGGTGAATCCGTCGGTGCTCATCCCCCGTCCCGA
>DVJC01000096.1 GCA_018710835.1 Candidatus Limadaptatus stercoravium
TTGAGCGCGACTATCCTGTCCGCCATTTCCGCGATGTCGTCCATATAGTGCGACACCATGATGACTGTGGGGCTGACCTCTTCGTGCAGCTTTTTCACCAGCGCGAGTATCTCGCGTCTGCCCACGGGATCCAGCCCCGCGACAGGCTCGTCGAGCACGAGGATCTTCGGCTCCATGGCGATGACGCCGGCTATTGCCGCGCGGCGTTTCTCTCCGCCGGACAGCTCGAAGGGGCTGCGCTCGGCGAACTCGGAGTAAGGCAGTCCCACCACTTCCATGGCGCGGCGGACTCTGCGGTCTATCTCGTCCTTTTCGAGCTTCATGTTTTTGGGACCGAAAGCGACGTCTTTCGCCACCGTGTCCTCGAAAAGCTGATATTCGGGATACTGGAACACCATGCCTACGGTGAAACGCAGGCTCTTCAGCGTCTTTTTGTCGGAGGCGTTCATACCTGCGACGCGCACCTCGCCCTCCTGCACCTTGACAAGCCCGTTGAGGTGCTGTATGAGCGTGGATTTGCCGGAGCCCGTCGCGCCGATGAGACCGACGAACTCGCCCTCTTCCACGGCAAGGTTCACGCGATCGAGCGCACGCTTCTCGAAGGGCGTCTTGACGGAATAGGTGTAAGTCAGATCTTTCAGTTCAACTGCGAGCATATTCCCTCCACCAGTTCGTCCTCGTCCGTGACCGTGCCTTCGAAGGTGAAGCCGCGCTCCGTGAGCATGCGCGCGATCTCCGTCGCCGGGGGCAGCGCGAGTCCGCACGCCTCTACTTCGGGGGAGGCGAACACCTCCGCCGGCGTACCGTCCAGCGCGACTCTGCCCTTGCGCAGGACTATCACTCTGTCCGCCTGCGCCGCTTCGTCCATGTTGTGCGTTATGGAAATGACCGTAATGCCGGAATCGTTGAGTTTCTTCGCCACGTCCATGATCTCAGCCCTGCCTTCGGGGTCGAGCATGGAAGTGGATTCGTCGAAAATGATGATGTCCGGCTTCATGGCGAGCACGCCGGCTATGGCGACGCGCTGTTTCTGTCCGCCGGAAAGCTTGCTCGCGCTGCGCGTGCGGAACTCGTTCATTCCCACCGCGGTGAGCGCCCAGTCCACGCGCTCGATGATCTCCTCGCGCGGAATGCCCACGTTCTCCGGGCCGAAAGCCACGTCGTCCTCTATGACGGTCGCCACCATCTGGTTGTCCGGATTCTGAAACACCATGCCCGCCTTTCTGCGGACGTCGAAAGTCCTCTCCTCGTCGCGGGTGTTGATGCCCTCTATGAGCACGTCCCCGGCAGAGGGGACGAACAGCCCGTTGAGGAGCTTGGCGAGCGTGCTTTTGCCGCTGCCGTTCATGCCCGTGAGCGCGACGAACTCCCCCCTCTCCGCGGAAAAGGAAACGTTGCGGAGCGCGCGGACGGTCTGTCCCTCTCCGACTCTGTACGAATAACTGACACCGATGAGTTCTATCTGCGGCATAATGTTGGATTATAACACAAAAACCGCAAATTGAAAAGCGATTGCCGCGGACGGGGACAAGTTTATGATGCGCGCGGCGCGCGCGGGACCGCACCGATGCGGACGCGCGCGTTTTATCGAAACGCGTCGAATAAAGCCGCGCATATTGCGCCGCCGCCGCGGCTGTGATATGATTACAGATGAAGCGCATATCGCAAACGCAGCTTCAGGGAGATATTAAAATGCGTAAAAAAATCATCGCCGCGGTCATTGTGACGGCACTCGCACTCTGCCTTGCGTTCACACTCGCCGCATGCAACAATAACGACGGCGACGGAGGAAAGGAAGGCGGCGACACCGGCACGCTGTACTCCATCCAGGCGCCCGCCGCGTCCGACGTCTACACCGTATCGGGACTGCCCGAAAGCGCGCGCGAAGGCGACGCCGTGACCTTCACCGTCACGCTGACTCACCCCGCGGACAGCGTGCTCAATTATGTCGAAGTGTACGGCTCGGAAATGAAATACAACAAGCTCACCCCTGCAGACGACGGCTCTTATTCGTTCACGATGCCCGCGGAACCGGTTCGCGTCACCGTCGACGCGGATTATTATCCCGACAACGACACGGACAATTTCCTGACCTGGGACGAGGACAATCCGACAACGGCAGAAAAATGGATTCCTCACTATGACGGCGATATGTATTTCGATTCCGACAACCTGTCGCTTGTCGCAAACGTAACGGATGACCCGAAGGGCACCGGCGGCTGGTTCAACAATCACGAAGAAAGGGCCTTTTCTCTCAACGAAGACGTAATTCCCAACGATGCTCTGACCGTCACCTATGAGGAAGAAGGCAATCGCAACGACGCATATATGTTCACCGTCGACATCGACCGCTCTAAAATCAATGCCGGCACGGCGAAAATCGTGCTCGTCGTGGAAAACAATTCGTCTTTCGGTGACGAATCCGTGCTCGCCTGCACCGTCACCGTGACCGAACGCGAACCTTACGAAACAGTCGAAATCTGGACGGAAACGGTCATATTTGACGTTTCCGCAATAGAAAACGACGAAAATACGGAAGATCTTTACTTCACTTTCACGGATAAAGATTACGACGACGGCACATATGCCCAGCAATCGCAGACGATTTTGGAAACAGAATACGAAATCGTAGACGGAAAAGTCGAACTGACCATAAATTACGTTGTCGGTCACGAATACGAAATTACTCTTGACTATCGTATGGGAGCACCCAAACCTGCCACCCCCGACATATCTTTTCAGAATGCCGACGGCGGAGAATATCAATCGGGAGTGCTGACCTTCTCCAAGGACGGCGGCTCGATAGAGTTGGCGCTCGAATAGGCGGCATCGGTAACAATCATGAAAAAACGCGGCATAAACGCCGCGTTTTTCATTTGTACTGACTTTATCCGGTTGCGTCCGCCGCCGCGTCCGCGTCCTCTTCCGTGCACGGGCACGCGCGCATCAGTATGTGGGCGTGTGTATGATTAAGATACACCTTATACGTTACGGAAATATTTTCAAACAGTTGATTGACTTAAACATTCCGCGATAGTATAATCCTTTTTGCACGAGCCGAAAGGCTTTTTCTACGATTACAAGTTTATACACACTATGGAGGTCTTTATGAAAAAGATGACTATCGACGGTAATACCGCAGCGGCGCACATCGCATATGCGTTCTCCGACGTCGCGGCGATTTACCCCATCACGCCCTCCTCTCCCATGGCGGAAAACTGCGACGAATGGGCGGGGCAAGGCAGGAAAAACATCCTGGGCAACGTGTTGAAGATCGTCGAAATGCAGTCCGAAGCGGGCGCCGCGGGCGCGGTCCACGGTTCTCTTGCCGCGGGCGCGATGACCACGACGTTCACCGCCAGCCAAGGCTTGCTGCTCATGATCCCGAACATGTACAAGATCGCGGGCGAGCTGCTCCCCTGCGTGTTCCACGTTTCGGCGCGCGCGCTTGCCGCACACGCGCTGAGCATATTCGGCGACCACGCGGACGTCATGGCGTGCCGTCAGACGGGCTTTGCGATGCTCGCGTCCAACTCCGTTCAGGAAGTCATGGACATGAGCCTTGTGGCGCATCTTTCCACGCTTAAGGCCTCCGTCCCCTTCATCAACTTCTTCGACGGTTTCAGGACCTCCCACGAAGTGAGCAAGATCGACGTCATCGACTACGACGAGATCAAGAGCCTCGTGGACTTCGACGACATCGACCGTTTCCGCGCGCGTTCCCTCAACCCCGAACATCCTCATCAGGCGGGCACGGCGCAGAACCCCGACATCTATTTCCAGAACAGAGAAGCCGCCAACAAGTACTACCTCGCGGTGCCCGGCATCGTGCAGGCGATGATGGACAAAGTGGCGACCGTCACGGGCAGACAGTACCACCTCGTTGACTACTACGGCGCAAAGGACGCCGACCGCGTCATCATCCTCATGGGCAGCGGCGCGGAAGCAGTCGAAGAAACGGTCGACTACCTCAACGCCAAGGGCGAGAAGGTGGGCGTGCTCAAAGTCAGGCTCTACCGCCCCTTCCCCGCGGAACAGCTCGTCGCCGCGCTCCCCAAGACCGCGAAGAAGATCACCGTCCTCGACCGCACCAAGGAAGCGGGTTCCCTGGGCGAACCTCTCTACCTCGACGTTGTCGCCGCGCTTGACGAGCTCAAGGTCAAGGCGGAAGTGCTGTGCGGCAGATACGGCCTCGGCAGCAAGGAGTTCAATCCCTCCATGGCGGCGGCGGTCTATGAGAACATGAACGAAGGCAAGAAGAACCACTTCACCGTCGGCATCATCGACGACGTGACCGGCACTTCCCTCGACATCAAGGAAAAGATCGACGTTGCCGATCCTTCCACCATCTCCTGCAAGTTCTACGGCCTCGGCTCCGACGGCACCGTCGGCGCGAACAAGAACAGCATCAAGATCATCGGCGACCACACCGATAAGTACGCGCAGGGCTACTTCTCCTACGACTCCAAGAAGTCGGGCGGTCTCACGGTGTCCCACCTCCGCTTCTCCGACAAGCCCATCCGCGCGACCTACCTCATCGACCAGGCGGACTTCGTGGCGTGCCACAACGAGTCCTATGTGCTCCGTTACGACATGCTCTCCGACCTCAAGGACGGCGGCACCTTCCTGCTCAACAGCATCTGGTCCCCCGACGAGATGGACAAGCAGCTCCCCGCAAAGATGAAGAACCAGATCGCGAAGAAGCACATCAAGTTCTACACCCTCGACGGTCTTGACGTCATCACCAAACTCGGCGCGTCCAAGGGCGTGAACACCGTCATGCAGGCGGCATTCTTCAAACTCGCTAACGTCATCCCCTATGCGGACGCCGAGAAGTACATGAAGGAAGCCATCAAGAAGACGTACGGCAGAAAGGGCGACGCGGTCGTCAAGATGAACTGCGACTGCATCGACAACGCCATCGCCAACCTCAAAGAGGTCAACTATCCCGAAAGCTGGGCGACCACCACTTCGGGTGCGGATCCTCTGCCCGTCCCCGACGACGAGTACTACAAGACCTTCGTCGCGCCCATCACCGCGCAGGAAGGCGACAAGCTGCCCGTCAGCGCGTTCTCTCCCGACGGCGTCGTCCCCACCGGCACGACCAAGTTCGAGAAGCGCGGCATCGCGGTGAACGTGCCCGAATGGATCGTGGACAACTGCATCCAGTGCAACCGCTGCTCCCTCGTCTGCCCTCACGCGGCGATCCGTCCCACGCTTGCCACGGCGGAAGAGCTTGCGGACAAGCCCGAAGGCTTCGTCACCAAGCCCGCCATCGGCTTCAAGGGCTACGAGTTCCGCATGCAGGTCAGCCCCTATGACTGCTCCGGCTGCAACAACTGCGTCAACGTCTGCCCCGCCAAGGAAAAGGCGCTGCGCATGATCCCCATCGCGGAATCCATCGAGAAGGACGCCGCCAACTGGGACTATGCGGCATCCCTCAAGGAGACTTCCGCTCCCATCCCCGCAAACAAGGTCGCGTCCGTCAAGAACAGCCAGTTCAAGAAGCCGCTGTTCGAGTTCTCCGGCGCGTGCGCGGGCTGCGGCGAGACTCCTTACGTCAAGCTCATCACCCAGCTCTTCGGCGACAGAATGATCATCGCCAACGCTACGGGCTGCTCCTCCATCTACGGCGGCAGCGCTCCCACCTGCCCCTACACCAAGAACGACGAGGGCAAGGGGCCCGCGTGGGCGAACTCTCTGTTCGAGGACAATGCGGAATTCGGCTTCGGTATGCACCTGGCGTATCAGGCGCGCCGCAACGTGCTGAACAACATCATGACCAACATCATCGGCCTCGACACCATCTCCCCCGCCATGAAAGAAGCCATGACGGAATGGATGGACGGCAAGGACGACGGCGAACTCTCCAAGGCGGCGGCAGCCAAGATCATGGAGCTGCTCCCCTCCGAGAAAGAGAACGCCAACGGCATCACTCTCGATCTGCTGAACAGAGTCGAAGCGCGCAAGGACTGCCTCATCAAGAAGTCCGTGTGGATCATCGGCGGCGACGGCTGGGCGTATGACATCGGCTACAACGGCGTCGACCACGTGCTCGCAAGCGGCGAGGACGTCAACATCCTCGTGCTCGACACCGAGGTGTACTCCAACACCGGCGGTCAGGCTTCCAAGTCCACCCCCACGGGCGCGATCGCGAAGTTCGCCGCCACCGGCAAGCGCACCAAGAAGAAGGACCTCGCTCTGCTCGCGATGGACTACGGCTATGTCTACGTCGCGCAGGTGTCCATGGGCGCGGATATGAACCAGGTCGTCAAGGCGTTCGCGGAAGCGGAAGCGTATCACGGCCCCTCCATCATCATCGCCTACGCACCCTGCATCAACCACGGCATCAACATGACCAAGTCTCAGCTGGAGATGAAGAAAGCGGTGGACACCGGCTACTGGCAGCTCTTCCGCTACAATCCCGACCTCGCGGACACCGACGCCAACCCCTTCACCCTGGACAGCAAGGAACCCACGGAAGATTATCAGTCCTTCCTCATGGGCGAAGTGCGTTACGCGTCCCTGGTCAAGCAGAACCCCGACGCGGCGAAAGTCCTCTTCGAGAAGAACGAACGCGACGCGGCACAGAAGCGCGCCTTCTACGCCCGCAAAGCGGAGTCCAACTGGAAACCCGGCAAGAACTGACGCCCACTCGACAAAACAGCAAACGCCGCCCTTTTCGGGGCGGCGTTTTCTTTTCTGCATGCCGGACCGGAATAATACCATTCGCATAGACCGTCACAAAATACATCGAATATTGTATTCGACGTACTTTTTCATCTAAAACATACACAGAAAAAGTAATGTTGCCTGATACAATTGAAATAATAATGGCATTCATGTTCTCCGGATCAGGAGTCAAACATATACGGTTGCCGCAAAGCATCAAAGCTATTGTCGGAGGGGCATTTCGTAGATGCAGCGAACTTACTGCCATATATTATGACGGCACTGTCGAGCAGTGGCACGAGATCATCAAAAAATCCGAGTGGGACGCGGAAACAGGCGATTATGTCGTGATATGCAGTGACGGCACACTGACAAAGGAACAGGCAAACGGCACTGCGTAAATGACAGCAAAAACTTACATACGAAAAGAGTGCGCATTGCGCACTCTTTTTGTTTTCGTGATGTTGAGGTGTTGCGCCGCAGGCGCAATGCTACGTTGCAAGCTCTCTCTCGGCAGGGGCGGCGCGGACGGGTGCTTAGGCGCAGGGCTCTCTTTTGTACACTTCCGTGCGTTTGCGGGGGCGGACGGAGGGGAAGGCGGCGTCGCGGCGGGAGGCGATGAGCTTGGGGAGCACCTCGTTGAGGAGCAGGGCGACGAAGATGACCGCAAAGCCCATGCCCACCTGCAGGGTGAGGCGCTCGTGGTAGAAGATCATGGAGAACGCCACGCCGAACACACCTTCAAGGCTGAGGATGAGCGAGGCGGCGATGGATGAGGCGTACTTGATGCCCACGTTCATCATGACAAAGCACACGCACGTCGCCATGACGCCGACATACACCAGCGAGAACGCGCTGTCCGATGAAAGCAACGTCGGCATGCTCTCCTTAGCGAGGAAAAAGACAAGGCATATGACGAAAGCGGTGAAGAACTGTATGGTGGTGAAAAGGAAGGTGTCCAGCTTCTGTCCGAACCTGTCCACCGCGACGATCTGGAAGGCGAAGAACACGCCGCATATGATGGTGTAGCCCTCTCCTTTCATCGAAAAACCGCCGCTGCCGCCGTCCATGCACACAAGCCCGATGCCCGCCATGCACACGACCGCCGCCGCGAGGTTGAGAAGAGTCGGACGCCTCTTCATGACCGCCCAGCCTATGAAAGGCACTAGGATGCAGTATACCGTGGTGAGGAACGCGCTCGTCCCCGGCGTTGTGTTCTGCAGACCGAGCGTCTGAAAAATGTACGCGAAGGCGAGAAAGACACCTGTCAGCACCCCTTGCCACAGATAGGTGACGTTCATGAGTTTCCACTTCTTGAAGCAGATCAGACCGAGCAGCACCGCGGAGACGAGGAAGCGGAATGTGAGCAGAAAATATGGCGGGACTTCGTCCAGAGTGTCTTTCAGAATGAAATAACTGCTCCCCCACAATACCGTGCTGAGAAGCAGAATGATCTTCGCGCCGTTGCGCTTCTGACTGTCCGAAAGACGTGTTAAGAATGACGTTTTCAATGTTTTATCTGCCGTTTTTGTGTTTACGTTGTTTCTCCGCTCTCCGCACTCTCTTCGGCGGAAGGCTCTCCGTCCTCTTGATCGAGCACCGTCGCACTCCCGTCC
>DVJC01000015.1 GCA_018710835.1 Candidatus Limadaptatus stercoravium
GGATATGTCTTTTAGAATCTCCCATATACAATCCTATGAACGGGCGGCGGAGAAGGTCACGCCGCCCGAAGTGTCGTTCGCTCAGTCCTTTCCGCCGTCGTCCGCGCCGTCCTCGGTTTTGCCTGCGCTTGCGCCTGACGCATCCTCTTCGGGGGCGGAGTTCGAATCGCCGCTCTCAACACCCGCCTCCGAGGGTGACGCGCCGCCCGAAGTCTTACTTTCATTTGCGTCGGGTGCGCGGCTTGCGGAGTCATCCGCGGCGCCGCCCCGGAAAAGCTCGTCTATCTCGTCCTCGTAGATGGTTTCTTTCTCATAGAGCAGTTTGACCATCCTGTCCATTATGCCGCGGTGCTCGCGGAGGATCGACAGTGCCTTCCGGTACTGCGTGTCGATGATGGACTTGATCTCCGCGTCTATCTTCGCCGCCATCTCGTCGCTGTAATTGAGCTGAGTCTGGTAGTCGCGCCCCAGGAACACTTCCTCCGACGCGCCGAGGTACATGTTGCCTATCGCGTCGGACATGCCCCATTCCGTCACCATCTTGCGCGCGATCTTGCTTGCGCGCTGGATGTCGTTGGACGCGCCCGCGGAGACGTCTTTGATGACCAGCTCTTCCGCGGCTCTGCCGCCCAGCATCATGGCTATCTGATCCAGCAGTTTCTGCTTCGTGAAATGGTTGTCGTCGTTCTCCGGCAGAGTGATGGTGTATCCGGCGGCCTGACCGCGGGGGATGATGCTCACTTCGTGCACGGTGTCGCAGTTTTTGGACAATTTGGCGATGATGGCGTGGCCGGACTCGTGGTATGCCGTGATGCGCTTGTCGCGCTCGGTCACCACGCGGCTCTTCTTCGCGGGGCCCGCGATGACCTTGTTGATCGCCTCGGAGATGTCCTCCATGGTGATGAGCTTGCGGTTGGCGCGTGCGGCGAGGATTGCGGCCTCGTTGAGCAGGTTCTCGATGTCCGCTCCCGTGAAGCCCGATGTCAGGCGGGCAAGGCTCTTGAAGTTGACCGCCGGCGCAAGCGGCTTGTTGCGGCTGTGCACCTTGAATATCTCCTCGCGCCCTTTCACGTCGGGGATGTTGACGTAGATCTGTCTGTCGAATCTGCCGGGACGCATGAGCGCGGGATCGAGTATATCCGCGCGGTTGGTCGCCGCCATGACGATGATGCTGTCGTTGGACTCGAAGCCATCCATCTGGACGAGCAGCTGGTTGAGCGTCTGTTCACGCTCGTCGTTGCCGCCGCCGAGCCCCGCGCCGCGCTGACGTCCGACGGCGTCGATTTCGTCGATGAAGATTATGCACGGCATGCTGTGCTTCGCCTGATCGAAGAGGTCGCGCACTCTCGACGCGCCCACACCCACGAACATCTCGACGAAGTCCGAGCCGCTGATGGAGAAGAAGGGCACGTTCGCCTCTCCGGCAACGGCTTTCGCAAACAGCGTCTTACCCGTTCCGGGAGGGCCGACGAGCAGCACGCCTTTGGGAATGCGCGCGCCTATCGCGGTGAACTTCTTGGGGTCTTTGAGGAATTCGACTATCTCCTGCAATTCCTGCTTTTCCTCTTCCGCGCCGGCGACGTCGGAGAAGCGGACTTTACTGTCGCGCACCTGGGACGCTTTGGTCTTGCCGAAGTTGAGCGCCTTGTTGTTCGCGCCGTTGGTCTTGCGCATTATGATGAAGAACACAATGGCGAGCAGCACGATCATGATGATGGGCACGAGCAGGGAAGAGAGCATGGACGAGCTGGACGGATCGTTGAAGTCGTACGCCACGTTCACGGGGTTTTCGAGCTTGCCCGCGGCGTCGATCGCCTCCATGATCTGGTCCATGTTCGCGGAGCGGTAGTAGGTGTAATATTTCAGCCCGTCTTCGCCCACGAGGCTGAAATCTATGCGGTACGAGCCGTTGAAATATACCTCGTCTATCCTGCCTTCGGCGAGGGCGGAGATGAAGTCGCTGTATATGACGTGATCGGGACCGGAAAGACTGACCGCGAGGATTATCGCGAGCAGGACGAGGACGATCACGGCGACGATGATTATCGTGCGTCTTGTCGATGGTTTCATTTTACCTCCCGCACGCCGCGTATCGCGGCGGCACACCGGAGCGCGCGGCGCGCAAAACTCCGATTATAATAATATGCTCTATATTATAGAAACTAAAAGCGAAAAAGTCAATGGCGACAGGCAAAAAGGCGCGGAGCGCCGCGACGAAATATCCGCTTTCGGAAAAAGAGTACATGCCGGGAGTTAAAGCAAAATTAAAAAACCGCCGACGCGAAATTCAGTCCGTTCACGGCGGATCTTATCAAATCCGCCACTTTATGCGCGAGTTCCGATACATAAACGGCATTTGCCTGCATAAGTTCGGTGAGGGCGTCCCCTGTTTTATCGCCTACGACGGCAATGATCCCCACGTCGCCGAAGCGCTTTTTCTTTCCGCCCACCGCGGCGGGGCACACGCCGTCCGCCCTTACGGAAATGCGTCCGAGATTTGCCGCGTCGCCGAGGCACGCGTCCACGGCGAGCATCAGCGCGCCGCGGTGCGTTTCTCTCACGAAGGAGATCCATTCGTTCATGTTCCTGCCCGTGACGGGGCGGTCGAGAGTGCCGTAGACGAACGCGGGGAAATTTTTGTCCCCGCGCAGAAGGCTGCCCACTTCGGGGCCGAGCGAATCTCCCGCGATCGCGGGAGTTCCGAAACATACCACAACAAGCTGACGGTCAAGACGATCCATACGCCGATTATTCCCTCCTTTCCGCCGCGATATACCCTGCTTAAACGCCGTTTTCGCCGTGCGGCGCAGAGTAAAAACTGTTGCATTCGCGCGCGTTATGTTATAAAATAAGAGTATAAATTGTCCGTTTGTCACGGATATGCGGCATTGGAAGTGTCGCGGCGCGCCCGGCGGCAGAACCGCCCGTATGCGGCGCGCAAGGAGAGTCTTATGAAAATCATAATCGCAGGAGCCGGCATGGGCGGCATGATCGCCGCCGAAAGGCTTGCAAAACTCGGCTTCGACGTCACCGTTTACGAAAAGGCGGCTTCCGTTGACGAAATGCGCTACGACTGGCACGACGACGTCAATCCGTCCATATTCCGCCGCTTGGGGCTTGAGATGCCCGCGGGCAGCTTCCGCAAGAAGAGCTGGACTTTCATCTCTCCGCACGGCGCGGTGGTGAGGGAGTTCCGTAAGGACGACAGCACCGCGGACTGGTCCGTGGAGCGCAGACCTCTCAACCGCATGCTTTACGAGCGCGCGGCGGCGGGCGCGAAGTTCGTGTTCGGCGCGACGGTGGAAAGACCGGTTGTCGAAAAGGGCGTCGTGGTAGGCGTCGTCGTGAACGGCAGGGAGGAAAGGGCGGATCTCGTCATTGACAGCCTGGGGGCGGACTCCGCGCTCAAGAAGGATCTTCCCGCCGAGTTCGGCGTGTCCCGTCACCGCGAGGACGAGGTCTTTGTGGCTTACCGCGCGTTTTACGAGAGAGATCCCGACGCGCCCGCGCCGAAGTACACCAACAAAGTGTACCTCAAGCACATGGGCGAGCCCGGCATTTCGTGGGTGATACAGGACAACGATCCCTCCTTGGTCAACGTGCTCGTGGGCAGGATAGGGAGCCTTTCGTCCTACGATCTCGAACGCGCTCTCGAGGATCTCAGAAAGACCAATCCCACCATCGGCGACAAGGTGGTGCGCGGCGGAGAGATGTGCGTCATTCCCGTCCGTTATCCGGCGACGCGCATGGTCGCCAACGGCTACGCGGCAGTCGGCGACGCGGCGTACATGACCATTCCCATGCTCGGCAGCGGCATTGCGTCGGGCATGCTCGCAGGACAGCTCCTTGCCGAAACGATAGGCGAGAATATGTCGCGCGGAGTCAAAAAGGAAGATCTGTTCAAGACGTCGCGCCTTTGGAAATATCAGGTCAAGGTATTCCGCGAGTTCGGAGCGGTGCATTGCGCCGTGGACGTGCTGAAACGCGGAGTGCTGCATTTCCCCGACGCCATGCTGGACTGGATGCTCGGCTCCGAGGTGCTCACCAACGAAGAGATAGGATGTCTTGCCGCGGGCAAAATGCTCCGCGTCGGCGTGAAGGAAGCGATCCGTAAGATCAACGTCACGGAATACAGCCGCATGCGCACGCTTATCAAAGTGAACAATCTGTTGCAGAAGAGTCTGTACGCGTACCGCGTGGCGCGCAACATTCCGCGCAATTACGATCCCAACATCTGCAAGAGCTGGGAGAAACAGCTCAAACGCATTTACAGGCGCTGACCGCAAAGCGCGGTGTTTATCTGCGCAAAATTCTTCAAAAAACGTGTTTTTTGTAAAAAACGGCTGCAACGCAGCCGTTTTGTTTTATGAGGGAATTACCGTGCCCGGTTTCTCGTTTCCGTGGCAGGGAGAGAGCAATACTCCCGTATAAGGGGACGCGAAGAATATTAAAGTTCACCTTCCTGCTTCGGTCCGGGAGAGAGGTTAATATTCCATGCACGGCGCAACGTCACGGTATTCTGAGTGCGCCGCTGTCCGAGGAGACGAGGAAGCACACCCCGACGATGTTGTCCGCGGGCACGCAGCCTATCGCGCGGCTGTCCGTGCTGTTGTTGCGGTTGTCGCCCATGACGAAGAAGTGTCCTTCCGGCACGGTGACGGAGAGTCCGTCGTAGCGGCCGTCCATGTGTTCTTTGATGTAATCCTCGTCTTGAAGCACGCCGTTGAGGTAAAGCGCGCCGCCACGGATCTCTATCGTGTCGCCGGGGAGGCCTATCACGCGTTTGACGAGGTGGTGGGGAGAGAAGAAGGGGTCTCCGAGCGCGTTCCAGTCATAATAGAGCACGACGATGTCGCCGCGGTCGGGAGTGCCCAGTTTGTTGAGTATGAGGGTGTCTCCGTCGGAGGTGTCGCCAGTCACTCCGCCGTCGAGGGTGGGCAGCATGCTTTCGCCGTCCACGACGTAGGTCGTGACGACGTATTCGCGCACGAGCAGGGCGGCGGC
>DVJC01000016.1 GCA_018710835.1 Candidatus Limadaptatus stercoravium
GGCAGCACCATAGTTTCGAGGATGAGCACCGTGTCGTTCACGCTGACTCCAACGCCGAAGAAGGCTATGAGCACGAGCACTACGGCAAGTTCGATGAGCATCATTCCGCGGTTGAGCACGGACAGCTTGACGTTGAAGTCCGCGCGTTTGCGCCTTGTCGGGTTGACCAGCCACACAACGGTGGGAATGAGAGTCAGCGCCGCGCCGCCGAGCATTATCGGCAGGAAGTAAACGTAGCTGATGTCATGTGCCAGACACGCCCACATGACAGCCGTTTCCACAAGGAATATCGCCATTATTATGAGCCAGCAGTCACGGTTGAGCCTGTTTGCGCTGATGAAGTTGAAGGTGTAATACTCCGACGTGTTCCGACGGTCGTATGAACGCATTTTGAAGCCTTCGGAATAGAGCCGCGATTTGAGGTCGGGTTCCGGCCGCGGGATGGCGCGTTCGGCAGGCTCTTTCGCCTTTTCCTCCTGCGTTCCGGCGATGGATGAGAAGAACTCGCGGTAATTTACGTTGTTCTTTTCGTAGTCGAAGGCTTCGGTGCGCTGTCTGGGCACTGCCGACACCACGAATTCGCCCTTGTCGCTCCGCTTGTCGGGCTGTGCTTCCGCTTCGGCGTAATCCGCTGCCGGCGTCGGATATTCTTCCTCTTGCTTCGCCGCGTGCTTTTCGGCTTCTCGCTCGTCGATTTTGCGGAACACTTCGCTGAGCGTGGATTCCGGTGCGCGGCGGGGTTCGGCGTCCTGCTGTTCGGGAGTGTAGTAACTCTCTTCGCGCACAGTTTCGTCCGTACGCGCGGTTTCGGTGACCGAAGCGGCGGACTCGGGTGCTTTTTCGGCGTAAACGTAAGTCGGGGAGTTCAGCCTGGCGCGCATTTCTTCGAGTTCGCGCGCTATGCGCTCAAGTTCCGCTTTTCGCTCCGCCTCAAGACGCGCAAGCTCGGAGAGCAGTTCGCTGTCGCGGCTGTAGTCTTCCTCTTCGGGGACTGCTTCCTCTTCGGAGGGAACGTCCGCGCCTTCTTCGCCGTCGTCTGCGTCTTCCGCCGTTTCCTCCGTCGCAGGCTCTTCCGCTTCGGGCGTCTCTTCGCGCGGTTCTGTGCCTACGACGTACCATTCGGCTTCGTCAATGACGTATTCCCCGTGCGCCGCGGCGTCATCAGCGTACTCGGACTTTGCGTCCAGAGTGCGGAATATCTCGTCGAGTGAAGCCGTTGCGGCAGCGGACACTTCTTCTTCCGCCTCTTTTTCCGCGTCCTCGTCGGGCAGGATTTCTTCCTCCTCGTCGGACGGCGTTTCCTCTTCCTCGCTCTCTTCGGCCGACTCGGCATGTTTGTCAAGCCTTGCGCGTACTTCTTCGAGCTCGCGCGCTATGCGTTCGAGTTCCGCTTTGCGCTCCGCCTCAAGGCGCGCGATCTCGGAGAGCAGTTCGTCGTTGCGTTCGCGCTCTTCCTCTTCCTCTTCGGCGGCATCGTCTGCTTCCGGTTGTTCGGGCTCCGCCGGCTCTTCGTCATGCCGTTCCACTTCCGTTTCTTCCTCTGCGGAAAGGGCGGGAGCGTCCGCGACGTGCCATTCGGCGTCTTCGACTATGAGTCTGTCGTCCGCATTTTCTTCCGCGGCGTATTCCGACCTTGAGTCAAGCTCCTTGAACACGTCGTCGAGCGACATGGTCGCCTGCGAGCGCAGAGCTTCTTCCCGTTCACGCGCTTCGCGTTCCGCGGCTTCGCGCTTTTCGGCTTCGGCGCGCTCGAAGGCCTCGCGTTTTGCCTCTTCCTCCGCCTTTTCGGCGAGGAAAGACTCCCTCTCTTCGGCGAAACGTCTTTCCGCCTCCGCGCGCTCGGCTTCGATGCGTTCAAGCTCCGCGAGCCTTTCCGCTTCCAGACGCTCCGCTTCAGCGCGGCGTTCTTCCTCCGCGCGTTTTTCTTCCTCGAATTTTTCGTATTCCTCGCGGAAACGCCGCTCGGCTTCCTCGCGTTCTGCGGCGATACGGTCGAGTTCTTCGTTGTGACGGGCGGTGTATTCCGCCTCTCTTGCGGCGTATTCCTCTTCGGCGGCGAGCTTTTCGGCGCGCAGACGTTCGACTTCTTCGGCGTGTTCCGCCTCCAGTCTCTCGCGCTCGGCGCGCGCTTCTTCGGCAAGGCGCTCAAGTTCCGCCTGTCTTTCCTCGGCGCGCGCGGCTTCCGCCGCCTTTTCCGCTTCCGCCCGCTCTATCTCGGCTTGTTTTTCGGCTTCGAGTCTTTCGAGTTCCGCCTGTCTTTCCGTTTCGATGCGTTCGAGCTCGGCAGCCTTTTCGGCCTCCAGTCTTTCGCGCTCGGCGCGCGCCTCTTCGGCAAGACGTTCGAGTTCGGCTCTCTTTTCTTCTTCGAGCCGTGCTATTTCGGCTTGTTTTTCTTCTTCTGCGCGTTCGAGTTCGGCGGCTTTTTCCGCCTCGATGCGTTCGAGTTCCGCCTGTTTCTCCGCTTCGATACGCTCTATTTCCGCCTGCTTCTCAGCCTGGATGCGATCGTATTCTTCCTGCGAAACCGCGCGCGTGCCGCCTTCCGCCGCGAGCCGCTGCGCTTCTTCTTCGGAGATCTCGTTGCCGTCCGCGTCTATGTAGATCTTTTTTTCGACGAGCACCACCTTTTCCTTTTCGCGGTAGACGACCTTCGCCTTGTCGGAATTGTCCTTCTTGGTGTAAGGGCGCAGATCGTCGGTGTTGAATGGAGCCGGCGTGGTGTCGAAGTCGAATTGTCTTGCGGACACGAGCTTGTCGAGAATGGTGCGCGAATACTCGTACTCGGAGCGCTCCTTCTCAAGGAAGCTCCTGCCTTCGGCGGTGAGAGAGTAGTAACGCCGTCTGCCGCCGCCGGTGTCGTCGGGATCGCCGTCGTAGGAGGAGATCAGCCCTTGTTTTTCCAGCCTTTTGAGCTGGTTGTAAAGGGTGGGCTGTTTGAGTTTGTATTGACCTTCGCTCTTGGTTTCGATCTCTTTCAGAATGTCGTAGCCGTAGCGGTCCCTGTTCCAGAGAGAGCCTAAAATTATTGTGGTTACGTTGCCGCGGATGAGATCGCTGTTGACGGATGAAATGTCCATAATCATGCTCCCGCTTTAGTTAATAAAATAATAGCAGACTATTATAATTTAGTCAATATTTTATAATAGTCTACCTTGAAAATCGACGAAAAAAGAGCACTTTCGACGCGCTTTTACCGCTCAGTCGTCCTCGCTCCGCAAAGTGACGGCTTTCGCCGCGGCGCGGCGGTGGTCCTGCTCGATGGCGGCATAGTGTTTTTTGGTGGTGTTGACGTCGCGGTGTCCGAGTACGTCCGCCACCATGTAGATGTCGCCCGTCGCGCGGTAGAGGTTGGTGCCGTAGGTGCTGCGCAGTTTGTGAGGGGAGATCTTTTTGAGCGGCGCGGCGACCGCGGCATATTTCTTGACCAGGTTCTCCACCGCGCGCACGCATATCCGCCTGACCTGCAGGGAGAGAAAGAGTGCGTCCGTGTCGCCGACTTCAAGTTTCTGCGTGCGGGATATCAGCGCCTTGCGTTCGCCTTCGATGTAGTATTCGAGAGCTTCCTTGACGTCCTCGTTGAAGTAGAGTATGGCGCGGCTGCCGCCCTTGCGGGTGACGGTGAAGGCGTTGGAGTCGAAATCTATGTCCTTTACGTTCAGCCCCACGCATTCGCTCACTCGTATGCCTGTGCCCAGCAGCAGGGAGAGTATCGCCACGTCGCGTGCGCGCGTGTTGAGCAATATCTTACGCTGGTGCGCGCTCATGCCTTCGCCGTCCTCGGCGGCGTTGAGGATCTTCTCTATCTCATGCCTTTCCAGCCGGATTATCTCCTTTTCGCGCTGTTTGGGTAGCGAGATCTTGGCGGCGACGTTGACGCTGAGTTTGTCTTTGTTGAAAAAATACTTGAAAAAGCTGCGTACGGTCGAGATCTTGCGCGCTTTTCCGCGGTCGCCGTTGCCGCATTCCTTGCCGTCGAACTCGTAGAGCGTGAGATACTCCATATAGTTTTCCAGGTGCGTTACGGTGACCTTTTCCATGTCGGCGAGAGTCAGCTCGTCTGCGGACATCCCCTTGAAAGGGCGCACCCGCTTCACCAGATAGTCGAAAAATATGCGCAGATCGTACGCATATCCCAGCCGCGTAAGCGGAGTGGTCTGCGGCTCGACTCCCACGAAAAACTCGTCGCAGAATTCGGGCAGAGTGTCGCGTATCTCGCGAAGGCGCAGATTTACGTCGCGTTCGCGTTCCTTAAAATAGTCCGCCATATTTTATTCTCCTTTCTGGGCGGCGCCCGGTTGCCGTACGCCGAGTGCCGACGCAATATTCCCGTCGCACCGGGTGCGGCGCGACGACACATTGTTTATCGGCAATATTTTAACAAACTATTCGCAAAAAATCAAGAGTTGAGGTGTTTTGCGAAGTTTTTAACGCCTTATCCCTCTTGCCAAGCGCACGGCATTATGCTAGGATATTGCGTGTCGGACGAAAACGGTAAATTGTCCGCGCCGTTCGCGCGGCAAGCGGACGCGCATACTGCCGCCCGGCAGGCGCACAGGAGAGTGTATGAGAAAGATCAAACCGAGCGAAATAGGGAAAGTGTGCCGGCTCCTCACGGACATATTCGCGGATTATGAAGCGTACAGGCTGTTTTTCCCGGACGAAAAGCGGCTCGCGCGCGGCATTGAAGCGTTCTTCCGTTACGAGATATACGCCTCGCAGGAATACACCTGGGTGAGCGACGATTTCCTTTCCGTCGCCGCCGTCAAATGTCCCGGCGACAAGGACCGCGATCCGAAACTTCAGTTCCTCAACCCCGTCTTTGCGCTGTCTTTCCTCTCGTCCGCGGGTATCAAAGCCGTCAGGCTGGCAGGCGAGTATATACGCTTTGCTGAAAAGATCGCGGAGAAGTATTACGATCCCGACCGCGACTGCTACATCAAGAACATCGGCGTAGCCCCCGAGGCGCGCGGACAGGGCAGACTCCGCCTCATGACCGACGAGCTCTGCGGCGATATGCCCGTTTATCTCGAAACCCACGACGACAAGAACGTCCGCATTTACGAACACATGGGTTTCCGCGTCTGCGAAACGGCGGTGTTCCATGGCTATACCCACTACGCCATGTGCCGGGACTGAGGGCGCGCTATTTAGCGAATAACTGTGTCAAAACCCCATTCGCAATGCGGTCACGTACGGTTTAGTACGCTCCCTTTTGCGTAAGGGGTTTTTCCTTGTTCTTCATCTAAATATCGCGCCCTCAGCTGACGTAAAAGCATATTTTATTGGGGGTTCCCCGCCAAAAGTATTTTTGGTGGGGTATAAGGAGCAGCCGTGTGACAGATGAGCGGCGGCGCGGAGTCATGCCGTTGCGCTCGGCGACTTTGATAGAGGGCAGGTTGTTCCCGCGGATGATCGAGAAGAGTTCCGCGGCGCCCATGACCTCGAAGCCGTACTTTTTGCACGCTTTCGCGGCTTCCGTCGCGTAGCCTAAGCCCCAGTATTCGTCGTCGAACACATAGCCTATCTCCGGGACGAGAGTGTCGTAAAGCGGCTGCATCGTGATGCCGCATTGTCCGAGGAATGCGCCGTCGGACAGGCGTTCGACGCCCCAAAGTCCGCACCCGTCTGAAGAGTAGCGCGAGAGCTGCCGCTCCAGCCACTCCAGCGCCTCATCGCGGGAAAACCCGTGCTCATAGGCATACATCACGCGCGCGTCGCACAGGCTCTTTTCGAGCAAAGGGAGGTCGTCGGGCGTGAGCTTTCTCAGCCGCAGCCGTTCAGTGGTGAGGATGACTTCGCTTTCCATAACGACGACATTATAACCCCTTCCGCGTTCTGCTTCAACCGTGTGCGGATTTTAGCTCAAAATCCTCTTTTATACCCTGCAAACAATTGCATGCAACGCCGCATGATGTTATCTTATTACGGAGGTATACAGTATGCGCGCTTCCGCACTGAAGAGTACAAGATTCACGCTTGCCGCGTGTTTTACCGGATATATCTGCCAGGCAATAGTCAACAACTTCGCGCCGCTGCTTTTTCTGACATTTCAGAGCGAATTCGGCATACCGCTTTCCGAGATAACGCTGCTTGTCACGGTCAATTTCGGCGTACAGCTGCTTATCGACCTCATGAGCGCGAAGCTCGTAGACAGGATAGGTTACCGCGCCGCGGGCATAGGCGCGCATATGCTGATGTGCACCGGATTCGTGCTCATGGGCACGCTCCCTGCCGCGATGAACAACCATTTCGCCGGGCTCCTGATTGCCGTGATAGTGTATTCCGTAGGCGGCGGCGTGGTGGAAGTCATGCTCAGTCCGCTGGTGGAGAGCTGTCCAACGCGCAACAAAGCAGGCACGATGAATCTGTTGCATTCCTTTTACTGCTGGGGCTGTGTGGCGGTGATAGGGCTGTCTACGCTCGTGTTTTCACTGGCGGGGATAGAGTTCTGGGACATTATGGCGTGCATATGGGCGGCAATACCGTTTCTCAACGCGGTACTTTTCGCGCTCGTGCCCATCCCCGTCGAAAAGACGGAAAAGACTCATTCGCGCATTTTGCCTCTCTTCCGCAACGGAATGTTCTGGGTGCTGCTGGTCATGATGTTCTGCGCCGGCGCAGGCGAACTCGCCGTCGCGCAATGGGCGTCCGCATTTGCGGAGAGCGGACTCGGAGTCAGCAAAACGGTGGGAGATCTTGTCGGTCCGTGCCTGTTTGCGGTCGTTATGGGCTCGGTGAGAGTGGGGTGTATTCCCCTCGGCAAACGCTTCCGCACGTCGTCGCTGATAGGCGCGTCCGCCGTGGTGGGTATAGCGGCATATCTTTTGGTGACGCTTGTGCCCAATGCCGGCGTTTCGCTTGCCGGGGTGGCGCTCTGCGGCGCTTCGTGCGCGCTGATGTGGCCGGGGACGTTCAGCGTGGCGGCAAAGAACATTCCGACGGGGGGAACGGCGATGTTCGCTTTGCTCGCGCTCGCCGGCGACTTGGGGTGTACGGCAGGTCCGACGCTTGTTGGTATGGTGTCCGACGCTTTCGGCGACGATCTGAAAGCCGGCATACTCGTCGCGGTCATCTTCCCGGTGTGTATGCTCGCGGCGTGCATAGTCTGCCGCCTCATGGAAAAGAAGAAGGAAAAAGCTCTTCCGCCGCTTGAAGAGAGCTGCGGACAAGCATAGCCGCAAAGCTGCCGTACGGTGCGCTCACGCCCCGACGGTGCGCGCGGACAAAAGGAGAAAGACGATATGGAAAGGCATGCGATAAAGCTCAGAGCCGCGGCGGAGAGCGACATCCCGCGTTTTGCCGAGCTGCTCCTGCAGGTGGAAAAGGTGCACTATGACGGACGTCCCGATCTCTTCCGTCCCGACGCGCGGAAGTATTCGCCTGAGGATATGGCGGCGATACTGCGCGACGCGTCCAAGCCCGTTTTCGCCGCCGCGGACGAGAACGGCGAGGTGCTGGGATATGCCTTTTGCGCGGACGTCACGCCCGTGGACGACAACATTCTCGCCCCTGTGCGCACCCTCTACATCGACGACATCTGCGTGGACGAAAAATGCCGCGGCACGGGCGTGGGCAAGGCGTTGTATTCCTACGTCCGCGAGTGGGCGAAAGAGCAGGGCTACACCCGCATCACCCTCAATGTCTGGAGCTGCAATCCCTCCGCCATGCAATTCTACATAGCCATGGGACTCGTCCCGTACAAAATCTGCATGGAAACGCTCCTGTGATAAAATTTAAGCACGTATGCAATATAAAAACGCCGTCACTTCTATGACGGCGTTTTTTGAATAAAAAGGGTATTGTTGAACGCCTTGCTTTAGGTGCGGTTCCGTCGCAAAACCGCTTCGTTGTCAGCATATATGCGAAGTTGCTTTACATCAGACATCAATTGCTCGCTGGATTCGTTCAGCTTTGCATTGAGTGCTGCACTTACGCTTATTGAGTTCCCGAACGCGGCTATGCTTCCGGACAGAGAAGAGACTTGTGACGAGAGCGAGCCGAGTTTTGCATTTTGTTCAGCTATCAAAGCGGATTGTCTGTTCATTCCACTTTGAATTGCGCTTGCAAGAGTGTTTATGCCGGCACTTAATATGCCGCCTATCATTTGTGCAGATTGCTTTACCGTATCGCTTATTTTGTCGGCCGCCTGATGAATCGCACTTATTATTTCGTCCTTTCTTCGTTCCGTGTCCGCTGTGAGCAGGGCCTCTTTTAGCGTGTCTGCACGTCCGGTAGCGAATAGGTAGATGACATAATCAATCACCGGCCAGTCACTTTCCGCGATGACTGAACCGTATGTGCGTTGCAAGATTCCATAGACAGTCACACCGGCTATGACATGGGGGAGACAATCGGCTTTACATTGATTTTGCAGGGCGGCAATTTCGCGGTCGATAGCAGCTATCCGTGCATTATTACTCGCAATATTTTTCTTTGACATCTCGTATTCTCCGGGAGCAGCACTTTTTGCCATCGAATATTCGTTCTTAATTTTTCTTTTGTTTCCAATGAGAGTTCCAGTCTCGCTGAATGACATCACAGCCGTGCCTCCGCAAAATATGACGGAAGCAATGAATACCGCAAGGCAAGCAAGGCCTAAAAAAACGGTAAAAACAATGCACAGTACCCATGACATGACGCTCGGTTCTCCTTCGGAGTAAAGCTCTTTGAAAAAGAAATCAATGCCGAAATACGCCGCGGCAACTGCTCCCGCGCATACCGCGAGAGCAATTATAATTGCAAAAATTCCTTTTAGTATACCGGCGGACGAGCTTACATTTTTAGATTGATCGTAATCTTCAGCAGAACGCTTAAGTCGCGCAGACACCGACTCAACGTGTTTTTTGGCAGCAATATTTGAGAGTGAAAGAGCATTTTTTTCGGCTTTTTTCTTTTGAATGGCAGACTCGGCAAGTCCGGTGGTTCGCTTTATTGCGTCGTTTTCCTGTGATACAACCGATAATCCGGCCCTAAGCGCCAGCAGACTCCCGATTATTTCATTTTTACCCTGATTGGCAATCATTTCGTTACCTCCTCATCTAACTTTTTGTATTTGATATTTCTTATATTAGTAGTCATTTTGACTAGTGTCAAGTCATTTTGACTACAAGCAAATAAAATCGCTTTCGGAGGTGTTTTATGAGAATTTTGTCATCACCGAAACGTATCACTGCCGAAAACGATTTTTCCGACGAACGCATGAGAATAATTTTCGCCGAACGGCTCAGAGATCTGCGCGCAGAGCTTAAATTCACACAGGGCGACATCGCCGATATGCTGCATGTGCCCGTAAGCACTTACGCCAATTGGGAGCAAGGCAGAAGAGAGCCGGGTATCGGCGATATTTTCAGGCTGTTGTATGTGCTTGACATCACCGCCGACGAGCTGTTCGCTTTAGAGGCGGAAGTGTGATAACAACATGGATAAGATTGCGGAAAGGGTGTTTGCGCTCAAAAGGGCGGATCTCAGAAAATTGAGAGAGTACGGCTTTAAGGAGAATGAGGCGGGGGAGTTTTGCCTTTCCTGCGATATTGCGGAGGGGAGAATGCGGCTCGGCATTACCGCTGCGGCGGACGGGAGTGTCCGCACAAAGGTGACGGATGTGGACACGGACGATCCGTATACGCTGTTTCTTGTCGAGGACGCGGTCGGCGGATTCGTCGGGAGCGTGCGAGCGGATTACGAGCGCGTGCTTACGGATATCGCCGCAAAGTGTTTCGACCGCGAGGTGTTCGAGAGCGGTGCCGCAAAGGCTGTGCTCGCCTATGCGGAGAGAAAGTACGGAAATTCGGCGGAGTATCTCTGGGAGAAGTTTCCGTCCAACGCGATCCTTCGCCGCAGCGACAACAACAAGTGGTATGCGGCGCTGCTCACGGTGCGCGCGGACAGGCTGGGGCTTGCCGACGGCGGCGTGCATGAAGTGCTGGACCTCAGGGGAAAGCCGGAATTCGTGGCGCGTGTCCCCGACGGAGAAAGGTTTTTCCCCGGCTACCACATGAACAAAAAGCATTGGTTCACAGTGCTGCTCGACGGTTCCGTCCCGGACGACGAGATATGCCGTCTGCTTGGCGAGAGCTACGTTCTTGCGGCAAAATAACAGAGCGGTTTATCGCCGTTTCGGCGCAGCAGGCAGCCATATGCGGCGGCTCCGTGCATGAGCGCACAAGTGTTTTAAGTACGGCGGTTCGCTGTCGTGCCGGCGACATAAACGGTGTGGAGAATGAAGATATGACCGATCTTGAAAAGGCAAAATTAATGCTGGCAGATGACTGCAACCTCGCCGTTGTAAAGGACGGCAGCGTTTCGCGCTTTTCCGAAAGCGGCATTAATGCGCTGCTTGGTATTGCCGAAAGCAACAAAGAACTGCTCGACGGTGCGTCCGTCGCGGACAAGATAGTCGGCAGAGCGGCGGCGTTCGTCATGGTGTCGTGCGGCGTGAAAGAAGTCTACGCGGGAGTGATGAG